>DHRN01000009.1:0-2272 GCA_002411175.1 Anaerolineaceae bacterium UBA5311
CGCCGTTGTGTGTGATCATTGTGTACGGCGGATTGAAAACGCAAAAAGTGCGAGTAGAGGAAAGTACGTGGTGTTTTCAATACACGGCTTCGCCAGTATAAACGTCTTGCCCTACGAAAAGATGGCTTCGCCGGAATGGGACGAGCCGCGTTCCCTACAAAATATGGCTTCGCCGGGACAGGCTAAGCCGTGTTCACCAGGATAAACTTTCGAAATGAGCCACTCCCCTGATTTTCTCAGTTTAGTGTCCTGTAAACCGCGCTCTTCCTCGTTGAAATCAGGCTTTTGTTGGAAAATGAGAAACTCAGGAGGTGCCTGGTGACTTGGCAAATACTCTTGCCTATAGGTTGGTTGAGATGCTTGAAACCTGGCTAGCGAACACAATTTCAGAAGATGGCATTTAGATCTTGGGACAGGTCCTTGAAGAACAAGCCCCCATCGCCATTGAAGTACAAACCCGCTACATCCTTGAGAAACAAGCCCACTTCGTCATCGCGGCAGCGACCAAAGCCCGGCTGACCCCATAGAGCCCTTGCATTATCAGGACCGGGCAGCGTTGGTCTTTCAAAATTCTGGATTAACAGCCCAGAGACCAGCTCCACCTTTTTAACGAAACAGCTGATTGCCGACTAGCAAAAACCTATTTCTCACCCTCGGGAGAAAACGACGGTTGCTCATTTATTGCTTGATACCAGGCTGAAACCCGTTTTGGCGAAAATTGTTTGCGGATTGATTTTTCGTTCTTTAGAAAAAACCAAAAGAAATTTTCCGGTGAATAGAAAGGAATGCTGGAACTCTGTCCGACAGACTTCCAGTCGATATTTTGCTTTTCCAGCAAGTCCTGAAACCATTTTTCAGATCTGTTGGCAAGCGTTTTGTTGCTTGCCTTTTCCAATTCCGCTTTCAACGCTTGCTTCATATTCTGATAACTCTTGCGCCCCAGGAGAATCAGACCAAAGTAGATAAAGATCAAGGTGTTAATTATCACAGCATGCTCAATATAATAATCCAACACCGCTGAACCAGCCGTTCCCAACATTGATCGTATGAATGCTTCAAGCATAGTCACCTCAACAGGATGGGGAGATATAACTCTCCCCATCCAAATCACAAACTATTATTCTTCTTCAACAGGAGCGCCGGCAATATGTTCCCATTTCTTGGTGTTTTTCAACAATCCGAAGAAAGCCAGCCCCAGGAGCACAGCCAGCGCGAGCAATCCGAGGGGACCCCCGAGCAGGCGTACTGCATTGACAAACAACCAGTTGGGCCACAAGAAGCCATCGGCAATACTGGTGATCTGGAGCGCGTTCTCAGGCAACGCAAACCCAGATTCAATCGCGGCACCGGTGAAGACCGGGGACATTGCCGTAGCGATATAAAAGCCAGCGATCAGCTCAAGGGTTCCAGCCGCAATCATGCGCACGATGTTTCCCTTCATAATCGGCGCAAAGAAAGCTACCATGAATGGGATCACCGCCAGATCCGCAAAGAGGATCACACGGTTTCCAGGCAAGATAATGCTTAGAAAAATTGCGATCGGGACCAATACCAGAGCTGCAGAAATGGCTGAAGTGTGACCAGTCAGAATTGCAGCATCAAGACCAATATAGATCTCTCGTCCGGAAGCCCGCTTATGCATAAATTCACTGGCTGCTTCTGATACCGGGATGAGCCCTTCCATAAGAATGGAAACCATACGAGGCAGCAACAACATAACCGCAGACAGGCTCATGGCAACATTCAGGATTTTTGCAATTGTTTGCATAGTGGTTGTGCCTTCGGGAACTTTGAAGGCAAAGGCAAGGATGCCTAAAACCAAACCAATCAAGAACCCCATGACAATTGGTTCACCAAAAAGACCCCACTTCTTGCGGATAGTGTCAGGGTCTGCCTGAAGCTTGCGAAGAGCGGGGATTTTTTCGAAAATCCAGTTGACCAGGATGGCGAACGGGATGCCAGGTCCTGCTGTCAGATGTGGAATGGAAATCCCTGGCACGTTGTAGAAATGTTGAACAGCTCTCGCTGTCCAGTCTGCAAAGAACAATGCCAGGGCAGCTGCTATTGCAGCCGCAATCAAACCGTAGAGCAGGTTATTGGTAACAATTGAGACGAATGAACCAAGAAATGCGAAGTGCCAGTAATTCCAAACATCTACATTAAGAGTCTTTGTAAGTTTCAAGACGAGGAAAAGCACATTGACTATCAGTCCGATAGGAATAACAGCCAAACCTACATTTGTACCAAATGCAATGGCGGCAGCTGCAGGCCA
>DHRN01000009.1:2376-14516 GCA_002411175.1 Anaerolineaceae bacterium UBA5311
GGCCATCCCACATCAAAAATATCTCTTTGAATACCAAGATTCACCGTGAGCGATTGACCAACTTCAGTCAATACAGATCCCATCAAACCAGTTACCAGATTGATACCAATAAATGCGATACCGACAGTGATACCAGCACGCAGTGCACGACCAAATTTTGCTCCCAAAATCAAAGCCAGAATGATAATTATCAGGGGCAAAAGAATTGTCGAACCGAAGGTATCAAAAAAAGTCTTGATTCCACCTAAGAGAACGTCCATCTTCATTTCCTTTCAATAAAATACTTTGCTTAAAAACTAAGGAATAGATTGAAGTGCGACTACAATTTGCTCGATAACTGCCTCCTTTCCGATCCCTGTTAAAAAAGCCAGGGTTTGGATAATAGGTTTCCCGTGGTCGGTTGCCACAGGGGTGGTAGTGACGATGAGGTCAACGTCTTCAGCCAGGCTGGGAACTTCAGCCGCTTTGCACTGGCGGATTGTGGCAGCTATGCCCCGCTTTTCGAGAGCTTCTTCAATTGCTTTCGCGACAACAGTCGATGTGGCAATCGCGGTTCCACACGCTACAAGAATTCTTTTCTTTCCTATCATAAAATACTCCTTTTTTAACTATGATTGGTTCTTATTAGAATTGGTGTCTATTTACCAATTGTTGTAAATTCCCTGATCACGTCCCGGGCTTCCTGAGCTTTTACCAAACGTTTTAACAATTCCCCGTCCTGAATCACGCCGGCAATTTCCTGGAGCATGGCAATTTGGGCGTGTGGTTTATCCAACGCCATCAGGAAAACGATGCTGACATTGACCGAGTCGCTCGGATCAACCATATTTTGAAACACAACCGGTTTGCTTAAGGTTGCCATTGCCAGCCCGGGTTTGTTTACATGCTCAATATCAGTGTGAGGGATTGCTACGTGAAGGTCATCTTCCAAAGGCAACCCTGTTGGCAGATTTTGCTCACGTGAAATTGCAGCTTCGATGAAGCTTTCTTTAACAAGACCACAATCGAATAGTTTGTTTCCAAGATGTCTGATCACCTCAGAACTTGTTTCAGCCTCGAGGTTCAGGCTTATGGTTTCTTCCGTCAAATACTCACCTAATGTCATTTTTCCTCCATTACAGGCAGAATAACTAAAAACCCTGGTAAAGCATTATTTCAGGGGATTCCAATCCCATTACCAGATCTGACAGGAACATTGCCGCGACAGCCCCATCGACAATGCGGTGGTCTGCCCCCAAGGTTAAGGTTATCATTGGACGAACTTCAATTGTATCTTGTTCATCAACTACGATCGGTTTTCGAACCAACCCACCAACCGCTAAAATTGCCGATTGGGGTGGATTGATGATCGCTGTGAATGAATGGATTCCATACATACCCAGATTTGATATCGTGAATGTGCCTCCAGATACTTCACCTGCCTCCAGGCTGCCCTCACGCGCTTGTTTGCTCAAATAGCGTAATCTTTCGTTGATGTCTTGAATCGAGAGCAAGTTGGCTTCGTGAATCACAGGCACGATGAGACCATCATCAACAGCTGTTGCTACACCAATGTTAATATCTTTTAGCAGCACAATGTTATTATCACCCAGTTTGGAATTCAGATAGGGATGGCGCTTAAGAGCCCAGGCAACAACCTTAATCAGATAAGATGTCATCGAGACTGGCGAATCACCATTGTTATCCGCGATTACATTGATGCGTTTTCGTGTGCTCTCAGCCCTGGTCATATCTACATCCACGGACAAATAAATATGGGGGGTTTCTTGATAACTGCTTGTCAGTCTCTCGGCAGTCCGTTTCCGTTTGCCAATCAGTGGAACCTGTGTCCCTGCTTCGGGCTGAACTCTAATTGGTCTTGGAGCTACTGCCTGCGCACTCGCTGAGATAACATCCACTGCCTGGACCCTTTGGTTTGGTCCCGTCCCAATAATATTGTCAATTGTAACACCTGATTCCTCCGCCAACCGTCTGGCTGCTGGAGTTGCCGGTGTTTCCACTCTTGGTTTCACCTGATCTTTGATTTGAGTGGCATAGGCTTCTATGTCTTTTCGAGTCACTTTTCCACTGCTGCCTGGGATTTCACTGATCTCGATATTCAGATCTGCTGCCATTTTTTCTGCCAGCGGGGTCGCGAAAGTAATCCCTTTCTTCTCAACAAGCTCATCAGCATTCTCTTCAACTACAACTGCTGTTGCGACGGGTTTCTCTTTCTCAGCAGGTATATCCTCAAGGGTTTCACCTTCCTTTAGAATATATGCCACAACTTTGGTTACAGGGGCTTCTTCATTTTCGTGGTAGAGAATGTTAGCGAGAATTCCCGATTCAGGAGCTTCAATTTCGCTGGCAATCTTGTCTGTTTCGACTTCAATTACTGGCTCACCCTTCTCGATCCGATCACCTTCTTTTTTTAGCCAGGACATAATCGTAACGACTTCCTGATCCATATCCATTTTTGGCATAATAAAGGGAGTTGGCATATTGTCTCCTTCTCTAATACTTGTTTCTAACGATCGCCCGAATTTCGGCTTCGATGTCAGCTTCCTGGGGAACTGCAGCCGCTTCGAGGAAACGATTGTAAGGAATCGGAACGTCTTTGCCAGCCAAGCGGCGCATTGGTGCATCAAGATAATCAAACGCCTCACTCGAAGAAACCACAGCCATCACTTCGCCAGCCCAACCGCCAGTCTGTACTGCTTCATGCACAACCAACAGTCTGCCAGTTTTCTTAACCGATCTACTGATCGCGCCTGTGTCCATCGGTCTCAGTGTTCGCAGATCCAGTATTTCAGCACTGATTCCTTCAGCTTCAAGCTTCTTTGCGACATTCAGCGACTTTTGCACCATAATTCCGGAAGTCACCACAGTAATGTCGGTTCCGGGATGCTTGATATCCGCCACACCCAACGGAATTGTGTATTCACCATCAGGCACCTCGCCCTTGACTTTATAGAGCAATTTATGTTCAACAAAGCAAACCGGATTTGGGTCCCGAATCGCGCTAAGCAGCAGACCCTTGGCGTCATACGCAGTGCTCGGAGCGACCACTTTGATTCCGGGGATGTGCATCAACAGGCTTTCAAGGGACTGCGAATGCTGGGCAGCCGCGCCGGTTCCCGACCCACCTGGCATACGAACCACCATGGGAACGGTGACCTTTCCACCAAACATATAGCGGGCTTTCGCCGCTTGATTAACCAGCGGTTCCATCGCTAAAAGGATGAAATCCATAAACATCATTTCGGCAATCGGTCTCATCCCCACCATAGCCGCCCCTGCTGCTGCGCCGACAATTGCCAGCTCGGAAATAGGGGTTTCACGAATTCGTTCTGGTCCAAATTCGGCAAGCATTCCGGCACTAACGCCAAAAGCACCGCCATAGGTGCCGATATCTTCCCCAATTAAAAATACATTTTCATCCCGACGCATTTCTTCGGTCACCGCGTCATGGATTGCTTCACGATATGTTATCTCAGGCATATACCCACTCCGTTAAATTTTTTACATCTGGTTCCGGTGAATTTTCTGCAAATACCACCGCCTCGTCAACCTCTTTACTCAATTCATCTTTTATCTGATCTATCTTTTCTTTGGTGATCAAATCTGCTTTCAATAGCAAGTTTTCAAAACGAAGAATCGGGTCTTCGACTGATTTCCAGTAATCCATCTCTTCTTTTGTTCGATACAGATTTCGGTCACTCTTCGAATGTCCAAAATAGCGATATGTCTGGGCTTCGACAAATACCGGTCCTTTACCACTGCGGGCATGCACGGCAGCCTTTTGCATAGTTTCGAAAACAGCTAAAACGTCATTCCCATCAATGTAATAACCGGGGATGCCGTAAGCCGCCGCACGGTCTTTAAAAGGAGTTTTCGCTGAAACACGAGTGACATCAGCAGACATGCCGTATTGATTATTCTCACACAGATACAAAATAGGCAAATCCCAAATCGCTGCCATATTTAACGATTCGTGGAAGATTCCTTCATTAGCCGCTCCATCACCAAATATAGTCAGGACCACCTGGTCTTTCTTTTTCATCTGGATCGCCAGACCAACTCCCACAGCAAGCTGAAGCCCTCCGCCAACGATCCCGTTGGCTCCCAGGTTGTTGGCAGTCACATCCGCAATATGCATCGAGCCCCCGCGACCATGGCAATAACCGGTCTCTTTGCCCAAAAATTCAGCCATCATTTTGTTGACATCCGCCCCACTGGCTATAAAATGTCCGTGTCCACGATGGTGATTGAGCAAATAGTCTTCCCGGTCAACAGCAAAGCCTGAGCCTACCGCGACAGCTTCCTGACCTGCAGAAAGGTGCATGGTCCCATGAACCTTGCCCAGGGCATATTGTTTATCTGCCATTTCTTCAAACAATCTGATCTTGATCATCGTCCGATACATCTCGATCAAATCGTTTGGCTTGAGTTTTAGTCTTGCAGATGTTTCCAGGACGTCTGTAGTTTCATAGTTGTCAAATTCCAGTTTTTTCCAATCAGTCATTTACTTTCCTTCCAAATCATATTCTGAATCATTTGTTTAGCTCCATCACGTTATGAGCTGTGTATGAATCAGTTACTAAAATATTCACATACTTACCCCGCAGTGCACCAATGATCGGTCGAACCTTTTTTGCCCCGCCAGAAATACCAATTCGCAGTGGAATCTTCAGGATTTCTTTCTGGGAGAGCCCTATCATTTGTTCCTGAACATCTTGCGCGCTGCTAATTCCATTGATGTCAAAAAAGTTGCCGCATACATCACCAACAGCACCATCGTCATATCTTTTTTGCATTTCTTGCTCCGCAAGGTATCCACCGATCACGTAAGGAGAAACACTCGGTTCAGCACTGCCGATGCCAAACACCGCCAGGTTAGCCCGGCTTCCCAACCGTAATGTTTCCTGAATGTCCGGGTTTCCCTTCAGCATTCCTGCGATTTGAGAATTCTCGACCAGTGCCGGGGCGTTGATATAATAACCTTCACCACCCAACTTTTCGGCAAGCCGATGCACAATCGAAATACCATGATATTCATGGATACGCGAGCCCAAAGAAGCCAGGAGTTGAACGATTCGCACTCCGACAACCTGCTTGTCAAAGTGGATTTCATCCACCATGGCGCTAATCGCTGTGCCCCACGATATACCCAAAACCTGCCCGACAAGTAAACTCTTCTCGAGATATTGGGCAGCTGCCTTGCCGATTGATGGAAGCAGGACGGAATTTTGTATGTTATCGACTACGATGGCATCATCTAACCCAAATTCTTTTCGGAGGGCGGATTCAAGTTGGCTGTTTTGATTAATCGGTCGTTCAATGTGAATTTTCACAAGCCCAAGCTTACGGGCTTCATTTAACATGCGCGATATCATTGACCGCGAAAGGTTCAGGCGCTTAGCGATTTGTGCCTGGTCTTCACCTTGAATATAGTACAACTCGGCAACGTCTGCGAGAAGATTCATTCGCTCTGGTCTGGTATTGTTTCGCTGCATTCGCCTCCAAATATTCACATAGTTGCATGCTTATTCACATATGTGATTTTATCACAGCCATAGGGCAAAGTCAAACGAAAAAGGTTGTCTTTGCCTGTATGATGAAAACGTACAGGAATTTCTGTGGGCTTGGGAAACGCTTCGCCTGGTTCAGTTTTGTGTTCTAAAACAGACTCATTTGTTTATCAGGACCAACATCGGGAGAATTGGCTTGTAGCCATTGGTACAGCTCAGAATGATGTCCGGGAAAGGGGTGAGGTAAAGGTATTGCCCCACGTTCGATCAATTTCATGTTGCCTAGCGGCATGTGTTCATGCTGTAACACGAATACCGGCAACCAGCCAGCCCTCAACGCTTCGTTTGCACCCGCCCATGTACCACCTCTTTCAAATTCACTGGCAACCACAATCGCGAAATCTGCCAAAGTGTAAATCAAGCGATTGCGTCCCATCGCATTGCCGGCATTGAAAGGCGCGGAGGGAGAGTAAGGCGTCACCAGGCACACATTTCTCTCAACGATTGCACTTCGATACCCGGGGTTTCGAATCGCTTTTTCAAGGCTGTCTGCCAGGATGCCGACAGCAAAACCACGAGCATCAAGGGCTGCCTTCATGCTTAGACTGTCCACTCCCCGTGCACCACCTGAATAGAGCACCAACCCTGCCAGACCGCAGGCGTTGCCGATAAAGTTGGCACTCTGCTCACCTACCTCGTCCAGGTTCCGCGAACCGACAATCGCCACACCCGGCTGCCCCAGCAAGGCTCTTTCACCAGAGTAAAACAACAGGACAGGCGCGTTTTCCTTCAGGCGCTGCTTGTAACGAGCAGGATAATCTTCGTCGACCCGGGTCACAACCCCGACCCCCAGCGATTCCAGCTGTTCAAGTTCGATCGCCAGCGAGCCAGCACGACTTAATAGCGTGCTGATACGCTTATTCATCTTCTGGTTATGATCTATAAGACTATCAAGCTGCTCCGTTTCCAACTGTAGCAGATCCTCCGGTCGCAGCCCATGCTGTCCCAATTTTTTCGACAAAACGTTCCATTCCCTGGTTGAAAACGGAGAGATATCGGGTTGGGAAGTCAAGCCAATATGCGAACACAAAGATACAATTACCTGTGAGTCAGCGGTAAGCATCATCCAATCGTCCTTCCAGTCGCTTTCGCCAGCACAAAAGGGTAAACAAACCCGCTGCCGGCTTTTCGCAACAGGTATCCTGCTATGGTCAGAGTCCAGCCGGAGTCAATAATATCATCAATTAATAAGACAGGCTGCTGATAGACATTACCGGCTATACCCAGGCTCTGAAAAACATTTTTAGCTTGCTTCGAATGGTTGAGCATTCCTTTTTGCTCTGGTGAAGGAGTCGTTTTGCGAAAAAGAGGCACAAAGGGAATCCCCAGACTATCTGCAATCGCTTTGGCAAGTTCAGGCACAAGTAAAGGATGTCGGGTCGAAGGGATACAACAAACCCACTCTGGCATCGGATCTGGTCTCCAGTGATAAAGTATCATATTGACCGACGCTCGTATCAATTCTTGTGAAAACTTCCCATTATTGTATTTATCATTTGCCACGATTCTTCCCATGCCAGTTTCGCCATACTTTGACAGCGCTCTACCGGTCATATTTTGAAAGTCTGCAGGGATTCTGTTATTCTTCTCTGGTAATAGCCCGGCAGGCGCAGTGCGTTTGGGAACGATTTCAATAGGAATGGTGTCCAGGTAGCGCTCTGCATCACTCACCAGGCAATCTGGTACCGCCGCAGACAACTTACGACCCTGGCAATTGGCACAACGTCCACAATTTGATACTTGTGAGTCATTTAAAGACCGGAGGAGGAATGCCATCGAACAACCTTGATAATCCACATAACTGCCAATTTCATTCAATTCGGTTTTTCTCAGAGCCAGAACTTGTTCGATTCTGTTTTGATCGTAGTGCCATGGGTTTGGTGTTTTAAAATAGACAGCATTCTCCCTTCCGATTGCGCCGTCGATTTCGAGAAGCTTCAATACCTTTTCCGCCATACCCCAGGAGATATTTACTCTATCCAATATTCCTCCGAAACTCAGTCCTTCATTATCTTGGAGTGCATTCAGCACATCAAGATAAGCTTGTGGTGACGGAAAGGCTGTGCGGATAAAGTATTCGTGGATGCTTTGGTCTTCCTCACCCGCAAGTAAAATTCCGTATGCTTTGTCAAGGGATCTGCCAGCCCGACCAACCTGTTGATAATAAGTGATTACAGACGACGGGCTTTGAAAGTGGATTACGAAACCAATATCGGGTTTATCAAAGCCCATTCCAAGGGCAACAGTAGCAACAAGGATGGAAATCTCGTTGTTTAAGAAGGCTTTTTCGAGCAAGAGGCGTTCGTCCTGTCCCTCCAGACCGGCGTGATACGCCTTGGCTGAAAACCCTTGCTGATTCAACCAATTGGCGACGCATTCCGTGTCAGATTGAGTAAGGCAATAGATGATTCCACTGCCTTTAAATTTATGAATATTGTGAGCCAACCATGCCAATCTTCCCGCGCGGGATGGCAGTCGGATACTCTGCAGGCGCAAAGATTCCCTGTCCAACGGACCGCGAAGTACCAGTAATTGCTGCCCAAGTTGGGAATGAATATCTCCAACTACGCGATTGTTGGCTGTTGCAGTGGTGCCGAGAACGGGAACGCCTCTAGGCAAGATGTTGATGATGCGGACGATGCGCCTGTAATCCGGACGAAAATCGTGCCCCCAATCAGAGATACAATGCGCTTCATCAATAACGAGCATGCCAATCCGTCCTGATATGCTCGGCAGTACCTTCTGGAGAAATTCCCTGTTATTCAACCGCTCAGGGGAGATTATCAGCAAGTCGCAATTGTTTTTTTGGAGCGATTCGTTGATCTCGGGCCAATCCTTATCGTTATCGCTATTGATAGTCAGAGCTTTGAGACCAATCCTCTCCGCTGCCTCCAATTGGTTGCGCATAAGAGATAAAAGCGGGCTGATCAAAAGTGTTGGTCCATTACCTTTCTCGCGTAGTAATTTGGTGGCAAGAAAATAGACCATACTTTTGCCCCAACCCGTACGCTGCACTACCAACGCACGCTGTTTTTTGATCGCAACCGTCTCGATCGCATCCCATTGCCCTTGCCTGAAATTTGCATCCGGTCCAAGCATTTTTCTGAGCAGCTCCAGGGTGTACTTTTTTTCTTCCATCGTCTTCTTCTCTTCTTATGACAGGACAGCTTTCTGAGAGCAATTTTACATCAAGCGAACATTCATTCGGACATATTGAACGTAACTTCATTTCCTAAAAATGCTTGGGAAATTCGAAAAAAGGGATGGCGTTTCTTCCATCCCGGTTTTCAAAAATTCATCGACAGGGTTAAAAAATCCGGCTGCGGAGTTCTGCTGGGCGGCACGGAAGGGATCGACGAATATAATAACACACGCAGACCAACCGGTTCAGTGCCGATGGGGCTGCCTGCGGGAAGAGGTTACATCATCTCCCGCGGTCAGGCTAACATGATCCAGGCTCTCGCTTATTGGAACGAGAACGAAAATCCGGAAGATGCGCTCGGGCGCTGGCTGAAAGCCCTGAAACCAGCCACGTCGACACCCACCGCCATTGAGCAATTAGAATCGGAAACAACGTCCGACTCTGATTGATTCCGCTTTTTCGTGATCTACTTTGATTGTCCAGGTTTGATTACACCCGGCTTTTTCTTTTTCGCAACCAGTTCCTGGATTGTTTTTCCCTTGGTTTTTGGTTTCTCGGCTTGGGAAGGTGCGGGGATTGGTTTTTGAATCTCACTTGTTACTGCCGTGTCCGCCGGCACGTCAGCATGGCTTGCTTTACCCGGCTCTGAAGCTTTTGTGGCGCTGGATGGTGTCGGGGCGGGTGGCGCAGGGGTTGGAGGGGCAGCTCGCACCGCTGTTTTTTTCTGCACCGGGGGTTTGCTGTCCAGAATCAGGATGCTAAAGTTGCCAACGCCACCCTGCTGGAAGGTCTGAGCCATGTTCAGCCTTTCTCCATTCTCTTTCCATAGGAAATATGGAATCTGATATTTTGGGTTTACCGCCGAGTGCTTGAGCACTTTGAGAATCGAGGGCATAATCGCATCAATGCTTTGATCTGCGGGCACTTCCAGGTCGAAAATCTCGTTGGTATCAGGAATTTTGACGGTGATGAATTGTCTGTAACTCATAAATCAATGCACCTTTATTAATCCGTCGCGATCAAGACATAATTCGATGGGTCTGAACTCGTGATGGCATTTTTTCCGTAGGTCCGATAATTGACCACCTTGGCTTCAATTGTCGCCCGGTCGTCCCGGTAGATATCAACCGCATACTCCACCAAGATTTGATCTTCCAAGTAACTGAAGGTAGTCACTTTTAACATTGGTGTACCTTTGTCGACGTTCAACAACCTCGATTCTTTTTCATTGGCAGCCACGGCTTCAATAATCCGGTCGCCCTTGGTAAGTTCAAGATGGCATACCGTATAAAGGCTCTCGTAAAGCGATTTCGAAAGATCGGCTGTCAACAAGAGGTCACAAAGAGGTGAATTCAGGTATAAATTCTGCAGGATGATAGGCACGTTATTAACAAAACGCAGCCGTTCGACATGAATCACCCTGTCTTCTTCCTTTTGGAGGTTCATACTTTCCCGCACTTTGGTCGGAGGCTCAATCAGTTGCTGGCGCAGCACCCTGGAATCGGTTTTCTGACCATGCCGGTCCATTTCCTTGCTAAATCCGGTTTTTAACTGGGTTAGAGCAATGTTTATCTTCGGATGGGTGACAAAAGTACCCTTACCCCTGCGTTTGATAATCGCGCCTTCGTGTTCCAGTTCCATCAATGCCTGCCGAACCACCGTGCGGCTTACTTTATAAGTGGCGCAATAATCAGATTCGCTTGGAAGCATATCGCCTGTTGTTAATTGCTTGGAATCAATTTGCCGCTGGATGATCGCTTTGAGCTGCAAATAATAAGCGACCTTGCTATCAAAATCAATTCTGGTTTCCATAACTTTCCCTTAGTTGCTTATAAATACGATTGGGGTAATAGGATTAAGTTAGGGGTGGCATCAGGTTAGCAGATTCGGGCGCCCCTCATTTCTTCATACTCCAATGGACTCATATAAATTAAAGCCGAACGTAGCCTTTTAGGATTATACCAAGCTTCTGTACACTTATGTGTGGCTAGTCAGCAAATCTCAATGTAAAAGAATATGATTTTTTGTGAATAATAAATTGCAGCGTAGGTGACGGTTGCCACGCCGTCCCGAAAGCAGCTGTAGGGCGTGATGTCTGTACCGGCGAAGTAGGTATTGGAGGTTCCGGTTATTTCCATTGGCAAGAGTGTTTAGCGCCTCCAATCCGCCGTTGTGTGTGGTCATTGTGTATGGCGGATTGAGGGGGGGGTAACATAGCCGTCACACCGATGTCATAAACCCCTCAATCTCGCCCTACGAAAAGATAGCTTCGCCGGAACGCGCAGTTCACATTCCCAACGAAAAGATAGCTTCGCCGGAACGGGACAAGCCGCGTTCCCTACAACAACAAGATGTCGCCGGAACGGAACAAGCCGCGTTCCCTACGAAAAGATGGCTTCACCGGAACGGGACAAGCCGCGTTCCCTACAACAAGACTTCGCCGGAACGGGTCAAGCCGCGTTCCCTACGAAAAGATAGCTTCGCCGGAACGGGTCAAGCCGCGTTCCCTACGAAAAGATAGCTTCGCCGGAACGGTACAAGCCGCGTTGCCTACAACAACAAGACTTCGCCGGAACGCGCGGTGCACATTCCCTACGAAAAGATGGCTTCGCCGGAACGCGCAGTGCACGTTCCCCACAAATAATATGCGTTATCGTCATGTACGAAAGGCGGTGATGATGCTGGGAGCTAAGCGAGCAGAACTTGCTCCTTCGTAATATTCAAAAAAATGCACCGGGATGGAAGAGGACAAGTGTATGGTAAATTGGGGGGATGTAAAATTATTGTGACTCATCATAAGACGGGAAAATTTTCGTGTTAAATGAAAAAGTCTCCTGGCAATGACCTACTCTCCCAGGGGGCTGCCCCCCAAGTACCATCGGCGCTGGCAAGCTTAACTTCCGGGTTCGGGATGTTACCGGGTGTATCCTCGTCGCTACTATCACCAAGAGACATAATTCTATGTCAATAAAAAGAATATCATTTGCAAGATTATAGCGAAACTATGATGAAAAAGCGTCGAGTTCTCCGCACCACGTTTGAAGCCCTCGATCATTAGTACAGTTTAGCTCAATGCATTGCTGCACTTACACATACTGCCTATCAAGCAGGTGGTCTACCTGCGATCTTACTATCTTGACGATAAAAGTGATCTAATCTTAAGGCAAGTTTCCCACTTAGATGCTTTCAGCGGTTATCTTTGCCAGACGTAGCTACCCAGCTATGCCGTTGGCACGACAGCTGGCAAACCAGAGGTCTGTCCATTCCGGTCCTCTCGTACTAGGAACAGATCCTTTCAAATCACTTACGCCCACAGTGGATAGAGACCGACCTGTCTCACGACGGTCTGAACCCAGCTCGCGTACCGCTTTAACGGGCGAACAGCCCGACCCTTGGGACCTTATCCAGCCCCAGGATGCGATGAGCCG
>DHRN01000061.1:0-9463 GCA_002411175.1 Anaerolineaceae bacterium UBA5311
CGGCGAAGCCATCTTTTCGTAGGGAACGTGGCTCGTCCCGTTCCGGCGAATCCGTCTATTAAAACCACCTCGTACTTTCTTCTACTCGCACTTTGCATTTTTTCAATCCGCTGTACACAATGATCACACACAACGGCGGATTGAGGGGGGGCAGCATCCTCGTCACACCAATGTCACAACCCCCTCAATCTCGCCCTACGGCTATTCGCGGGACGGCATGGCAGCCGTCCCCTGCACCACAAAAAAACCTATTTTCCCATATTGAGAATTACTGCTTGTTTCCCGAAATATTCGCTCCCTAAAATGCACTGGCATTGGGGGCGCCTCAGTAACCGCTTTAATGATCCTGTTCCCTTTTTTGTGGCTGAATACCTGCAAATCCAAAACGATTATAATAGTGCCCATGAAACGCCTTTTTGCGTTAGCGATAACGTTCATAATTTTCCTGGCGCCTTTCGCCAATGCATCCGCACAGATTTCCACGCCGGTTTACCCGGGTGTGATTGTCTCAACTCCACAGGCAGATGGCGCGATTTACCACCCCGTGGTTTACGGAGACAGCCTCTGGGCGATCGCCGAAGCCTACGGATTGACACCCAGCGAAATTAACATCCTCAATGGCAACGCCCCGGATTCCGCTGAGGTTTACGCCAACACCATTTTGCTCATTCGCAAGGCTTTTACCCCTTCCCCGACGGTCGAAGCGACCTCCACGGCAGTAGCCCATACCCCGCAGCCGACAATCTCTCAACCCAGCCGAACCGTCATCCCCACCAAAACCGCCTATCCTACCAGCACACCCACTGCGCCTCCGACCACAAGCCAGGTTTTATTTGGTGACAGCCAGCGCGTTGGGCTCTTCCTGATCAGCACGAGCCTGATTGGGATCGTCCTAGTGGTGATTTTCGGCTTTATTCGCAAACCCAGGTAGCCTTTACCAATTATTGATATTAATCAGGATTATGCTTTTGCCTGGAAACCTGCCCGGCAAAGGTATAATTCGATGGGATTACTATGAATAAGAAACATAAAACCATCACAGTATATGCCGGTTCGGCGGATAACGTTGATTCGGTTTTTATCGAGCAGGCATATCAGCTTGGTAAAACCCTCGCCATCCAGAAACGCCGCCTGGTTTTCGGAAATGGGAAAACTGGTTTGATGGGTGCGGTCGCCCGTGGTGCATTGGAACACCAGGGAGAAATTTGTGGCGTAATCAACGACGACCTCAATCTTTCCCACCTGGTCTTTGACCAAGGAATCATCATCGAAAAAGTCAGTGACATCCAGGTCAGGCAGCATCGTATGAACCAACTGGGCGATGCCTTTATCGCCCTGCCCGGCGGATTCGGGACGCTTTATGAAGCGCTCGAAGCGCTCACATGGGCACAAATTGGTTACCACAAGAAACCTGTGGGTTTCTTAAACACTGCTGGGTACTACGACCCTCTCATGGCAATGTTTGACCAGGCAATCGAGAAAGGGTTCATTTTTCCTGAACACCGCGATCTTTACCTTATGTCTGACGACCCCGAAGCGTTGCTGGAAGCAATCGATAATTTTTCTCCACCCCAGAATATGAACAGGTGGTTAACCCGCGAATGAAACGAATTAAAACATTCTTCATCGACCTTGACGATACGGTTTATTCGACCGAAAACGGCATTTGGCCTTATCTGGGCGACCGGATTATTCGTTATATGCAGGATGTTATTAAAATCCAGGCAGAGAATGTTTACGAAATCCGCGAACGTCTCCTGCTGGATTATGGCACCACGATGCGGGGATTGATCGTCGAATACGATGCCGATATGCAAGACTATCTGCGCTATGTTCACGATGTCGATCTCTCTGATTATCTGCAGGAAGACCCCGAGCTGCGCAGTGCCTTGCTCAGCCTGCCCCAGGAAAAGTGGATCTTCACCAACGCAAGCCAGGCTCACGCGGAGCAAGTGCTGCGTTTATTGGGTATCCGCGATTTGTTTACTGGCATCATTGATGTTGTCGACACAGACCCCTGGTGCAAGCCCTTCGTGCCAGCGTTTGAAAAAGCATTTGAAATCACCAATCATCCCAACCCCGCTGAAATCTTGTTCATCGACGACCGCGTTACCAACCTGGATACGGGAAAGACACTGGGTATGCATACGCTGCAAATTTTTGGTGTCGAAAGACCAGGCAGCCACCCGGGAATTGAAAAACTTGCCTGTTTGCCTGCTTTTATGGCAAACATGGATAAAATTTAAACGATCTCGACCAGCTCTCTCGAACCTGGTGTGAATGGAGTAGTATGAAAAATAAAGGTTTAACTTCTTGTCTGATTATTCTCGGCGCTTTTGCCCTGCTTTTGGTCACTTTTTTGGGTGGGCTCACTGTTGGCAGCCTGCTGCCCGGGAACGTTATTACGCAATTTTGGAATCGTGAACAAATCACCCCTGCGCCAACCCAGCCAGGCGCCGTAACCACCGACGAAATTGTCCCGACGCCAGTAATCCAGGCAACAACTCCCGAAGAACTGGAAGAACTCTTCGAGCCCTTCTGGGAAAGCTGGGATCTACTCCACAGAAATTATGTAGACCAGCCGTTGGACGACCTGGCTTTGATGCGCGGCGCGATTCAGGGTATGCTCGCGGCAACCGGCGACAGGCACACTTCGTACATGGACCCGGAACAATTCCGACAGGCAAATCAGGAGATGGAAGGTGAATACACCGGCATCGGAGCCTGGGTGGACGTCACCGGTGATTTTGTTGAGATCGTCTCACCGATGAAAGGCTCCCCAGCCGAAGCAGCCGGTTTACAACCGAAAGATCTCGTCGTCGCAGTAAATGGTGTTGACATGACCGGCATCCCCGGCGATTTGGTGCTGCAGAGAATCCTCGGACCTGCCGGAGAGCAGGTTACCCTGACAATCAGGCGCAATAGTGATACCTTTGACGTGGATATTGTTCGTGAGGTGATCCAGATCCCAGTGGTTGAATATGAAATGCTTGATGATAACATTGCTTATATCTCGTTATCAACCTTCAACGAGAAATCGACCCCCCAGTTACGCGCAGCCCTGGATGATCTGCTTGGTCAAAACCCGAAGGGTCTGATTTTTGATCTGCGAAACAATGGCGGTGGGTTCCTGGTCACGGCGATTGAAGTTGCCTCCGAATTCCTCAGCGATGGCGTGATAATGTATGAAGAATACGGAGATGGCAGCCGTGACACCTACAATGTGCAGGCGGGTGGTCGGGCGACATCGATTCCCCTGGTTGTGCTAATTAATGAAGGCACGGCATCGGCATCAGAAATTGTTGCCGGCGCAATCCAGGATTATGACCGCGCCACACTGATCGGAATGACCAGCTATGGCAAAGGCTCGGTGCAGAACTGGATCTCTCTGAGGACAGAAGAAGGCGGCGTTCGCATCACGATCGCCCGTTGGCTGACCCCCGATGGCAACCAGATCAATGAACTGGGTCTCACCCCGGATATCGAAGTGCCCTATACCCAGGAGGATGCCGACGCTGACCGCGACCCTCAGCTGGAAGCAGCGATTGAATTTTTTAATCAATAAGAGGTTATAACACCTGAAAGGTTCTGGGATTGCGGGCGAACCAGGTCTTCTTTATTTGTTACTCTGAGCGTCAG
The DNA here is from genome assembly GCA_002411175.1 of Anaerolineaceae bacterium UBA5311. Taxonomy (GTDB): domain Bacteria; phylum Chloroflexota; class Anaerolineae; order Anaerolineales; family Anaerolineaceae; genus Mesolinea. The sequence goes on from DHRN01000061.1 coordinate 3,640, forward strand.
TAGCGAAGGATCTTTCCTCTGGCAGGTTAAGATCCTTCGGAAAAGAGGCTCAGGATGACAAAACCCAGTTCCTGTTCCCTGTTTCCTGTTACCTGTTCGCGGTTGCCACGCCGTCCCGCGAATGATGGCTTCGCCGGAACGGGACAAGCCGCGTTCCCTACAACAACATTACTCCGCCGGTACAAACGTCCCGCCCTATAGAACTGCGAAAACAGTCACGCGTTTTAGCTTAAACGGTAAATTGCTGGTTATCGTCAATAATCAGCCATTGGCTGTCATCTTCCCGGTATAATTAAGCCCAAAAAAGGAGACTACTATGACCGAAACCATTCCCCGTTGGAACCTCAGCAACATCTATGCCGGCATTGATGACCCACAGCTCGCTGTCGACATGTCCGTTTTGAAAGACGAGACCATCGCCCTAACCCGCTTTTTTGAGAATGATCTTCTGCCAAAAACGGATAAACAGATCACCCCCGAAAACCTCAGCAAGCTTTTGAGCCACATGGTCGACCTGGTAAACAAGATAAACGTCCGTGCCAGCACAATCGGCTCATACCTATACGCATTAACCAGCATGGACTCTTTCGACAAAGAAGCCGAGCGGCTTCAGTCTCAATTCCAGATCGGTTTGCTGCCCCTGCGCAACGTCAGCACTCGCATCGCTGCCTGGCTCGGCAAAATTTCTGCCCAGCTGCCGGCTGCCCTTGAGCTGCCTGGTTCTGCCCAAACGCATGCCTTCTTCCTGATGGAAGAGGCACAGCAGAGCCAGTTCCTGATGAGCGAACCGGAAGAAGAGCTTGCCAACGAGTTATCACTCTCCGGAGGCTCTGCCTGGGGCGATCTGCAGGGTACGCTCACCTCTCAAAAGCAGGTCGACTTTGAAATGGACGGGAAGACCGAATCCCTGCCTCTTCCAGCTTTGATCAACCTGCGCAGCCACCCTTCGGCTGATGTGCGCGAACGTGCTTATCACCTTGAACAAGCCACTTTTGAGGACATGAAGGAAGCCCTGGCAGCCTGCCTGAATGGCGTAAAAGGCACTGTAAACACACTGGACCGCAAACGTGGGCGTGACGACAGCCTGCATTCTTCCCTGGACATGGCTCGCATCGATCGCCAGACGCTGGAGGCGATGCTCGGCGCCATTGAGGACTCGCTGCCAATGTTCCGCGCTTACCACCAGGCAAAAGCGCAGCGCCTGGGTACAGAAAAACTGCCCTGGTGGAGCCTTTTCGCCCCGGTTGGCAGCGTCGACAAAACCTACACTTTCGCAGAAGCCAAAGAAACGATTTTGACAAACTTTGCGCACTTCTCCCAGGAACTGTCCGATTTTGCCCGCCACGCCTTTGAAAATCAGTGGATTGATGCCCTCCAGCGTCCTGGCAAACGCGGTGGAGCCTATTGTATGGGCATCGACGGTGTCAAAGAGAGCCGCATCATGTCCAATTTCGATGGTTCATTCGACCAGGTGATGACCCTGGCACATGAACTCGGGCATGCTTTTCATAATTACTGTGCCTTTCAGAAAGAAAAGACCCCCCTTCAGACCCAAACTCCGATGACCCTGGCAGAGACTGCCTCGATCATGTGCGAAACGATCGTTTTTAATGCCCTGCTGGAGCAAATTGACGACCCGCAGGAGGAGCTGGCTATCCTCGAAACTTCAATTTCAAGCGATGCCCAAACGATCGTCGATATCTATTCCCGCTTCCTGTTTGAACGCGAGGTTTTTGAACGCCGCAAGAAATCCGCGCTTTCTGCCGACGAGATTAGCGAGATTATGCTGCAAGCCCAGCGTGATTCGTATGGCGATGGGATCGATCCTGAAATAATGAATAAATTCGCCTGGACCTGGAAACCGCATTATTACAGCACCGGGCTATCGTTTTATAACTATCCCTATGCTTTTGGGAATTTGTTTGCCAAGGGCTTGTATGCCATTTATCAGCAGAAAGGTGCCGCGTTTGTTGAGGATTACAAGGCGCTGCTTGCCAGCACCGGCGAAGCTTCCGCTGCTGATCTGGCTGCCCGTTTTGGCATCGACATCCGCAGCAAGGAGTTTTGGACTGCCTCTCTTGCGCAAATCAAACCGCAAATTGAGCGGTATAAGCAACTGTAACAGGCTCCTGACCGGAATTCCGTCACTGAGCGCCATTTGCTTATTCTCGCTTATTAGTTTCGATTAATTAGCGCCGCATCTTACAGGGCGAGGCATCCAATACCAATTTCTCCGGTACAGACGCCTCGCCCTACGGCTACCCGCGGGACGGCATGGCAGCTGTCCCCTACACGCATATTTTTTCCGCGCGGTTGGAAATATCTTGTCAAAGCCGCATATTGGTTTTGCAGGGCGAGATGCTTGTACCGGCGAAGCCATCGTAAGCAACGTGGCACCGCCCCTTCCGTCGGTCCGTCTCACAATAAAAAAACCGACCTCCTGTTTTGGCGGTCGGTTCGGATCAACAAAACAGACTAATTCAGTCCCAATATCTTTCCCGTCTCGAAATCGATATCAATATCGTAATACCCCGGACGGGTGGGCAGACCAGGCATGGTGCTCATCTCCCCCAGCAGCGGATAAACAAACCCTGCCCCAACCGAGGCGCTTACGTCTCGGATTGGAACCCTGAAGCCTTTGGGCACGCCCTTCAATTCAGGGTCGTGACTGATCGAAAGATGCGTTTTCGCCATACAAATTGGCAGGTTGCCATAACCCAGCTGTTCATATCTTTCCAGCCGTTTTTCCGCGATCGGGCTGTAATCAACACCATCGGCACCATAAATTTCACAAGCGATCGTCTCGATCTTATCCTTGAGCGACATCTCCAGCGGGTAGAGGAAACGAAAATCCGAAGGCAATTCAGAAGCCTTCACCACTGCTTCAGCCAACGCGACCGCTCCTGCGCCGCCCTGGCTGAAGTGGTCAGCCACTACGGCGTCCTCGATCCCAGGGTGATTAAGAGCAATTTGCCGCACCAGCTCCAGCTCCGCGTCCGAATCGGTCGGGAAGCGGTTGACCGCTACCACCACGGGGATTCCAAATTTTTGAGCGATACTGGCATGCGCGAGCATGTTATCAGCACCTTTTTCGACCAAATCGAGGTTTTCATTGACATATTCAGGTGCCAGCGGAGCTCCAGCAGTCACTTTCGGACCACCGCCATGCATCTTTAGCGCTCTGACAGTCACAACCAGTACGACCACGTCAGGCAGATTGCCTGAATAACGGCACTTGATATCGAAAAATTTCTCCATGCCCATATCAGCACCGAAACCGCTCTCGGTAATAACAAAGTCTGCCAGTTTCAGGGCGATTTTGTCAGCCATGATCGAGCTGTTGCCATGAGCGATATTCGCAAACGGACCGGCATGCACAAAAACAGGCGTGCCCTCCAGCGTCTGCATCAGGTTGGGTTTAATCGTGTCTTTCATCAATACAGTCAGCGCGCCAGCGATCCCAAGATCATCTGCGGTGACCGGGTCGCCTGCCCGGCTCTGCCCGATCACGATTTTTGCGATGCGTTCGCGCATATCCTCGAGGCTGGTTGCCAACGCCAAAATTGCCATCAGCTCTGACGCTACGCTGATGTAATAGTTTGTATGTAGTTCAAAGCCCTTCTCCTGCGGACCCTGCCCAACTGTGATGCCGCGCAGCATCCGATCGTTCACGTCCACGCAACGTTTCCAGGTAACGGTATCGGGGTCGATATCCAGGCGGGCAAATTTTGCTTTTTGTTCATCAGTTAACAAGTCTGGGTCGGTCTCCATAATGCCCAGTTTTGCCAGTCTGCCCATCATGCCGCGGGCAAAGTGGCGTTTGCCTATTTTATCCCGGGGGCAAAGTCGGTTGAACAAAGCCGTATCGCTCTGGGTTGATTCGTGAAACATGCGCGTGTCGACCGCGGCAGCCAACAGGTTGTTCGCCGCGGTGATGGCGTGGATATCCCCGGTCAGATGCAGGTTAAAATCTTCCATCGGGATGACCTGCGAATAGCCGCCGCCAGCAGCGCCGCCCTTGATGCCAAAGGTAGGTCCTTGTGATGGTTGTCGGATGCAGGTGATTACAGTGCGCCCCAAATGCGCGCCCATCGCCTGGCTCAAACCAACGGTCGTGGTGGTTTTTCCTTCTCCGAGTGGAGTAGGCGTGATCGCGGTCACGTCGATATATTTACCATCGGGGGCGTCAGCCAGGCGCTCCAGCACTTCGAGCTTGACTTTAGCCTTATAATCGCCATACAATTCCAGCTCTTCAGGCAGCAGCCCCATTTCTTCAGCTATCTGCCGGATAGGTTTAAGCGTTGCCTCCTGCGCGATCTCAATATCTGCAGGGACGGGGGATTTTAGTTCAATCGGTGTGGGTATAAACTTGCGTAAACCCGGAGTGAGTTTCATAAAATAATATTCTCCTGTTATTGTCCAAATTCAACACCAAAGGGCAGGCTGGCAAACGCTGTGATGGTCAGATCATCAATGCTGCCCAGGTATGCCACCGGGACTGTGATATTCAGCGAGCTGCCCGAATGGATAGCTTGTGTTGTTTGATAACCACCGCCCACGATCCTGCCGTTCGGGTTGCGCAAAACTACGTAAACCCGGCTTTGGCTAACCTCGGCATTCAGATTGTTGATCACGCTGACACTTACATGGTTATCATCTGCGAAAGCCGCCTGGGATGTCTCGAGCGGGTTGTAATTGATCGGGAACTCGCCAAATTCGCCAGGCACGATCACCAAATCAACCGTCTGCCCCACGCATTCTTCCGGCAATTGCAGCGGTGCGGGAGCATAGACGACATTTTCATCAGCCCAGATTACATCATAATAACCATTTGTCGCCTGGCAGACACGATTGTCCGCGTCAGAAACGGTGAGGATGTAAAAAGTCTCGATCAGCATCTGGTCGGTCTGATTTTCGAGCAAAGCTCCTCCAGCCAGCTGGTTGTATTGATCGATAACGAAATTCCATTCGACCTTTTTGATCGAATCCCACCAGGTCCCCCCTTCAAGTGAGGCGGAATAGCTGGTAATCCATGGATGCACATCCACATGGTCGACAACTTCGCCGCGCCGGGAGTTAACGCGGATGTTGAACCCAACCTGGTCTTTCTCGGGAACAAAATCAAAATTCGCCTGCCCACCGCCAACTATTTGCCCCTTGTCGTTGTAGGCAATCGCGTTTAGCTTCACCTGCGTGTAGGTGTAACCATCAGCGTTACTCAGCCAACCGGTTACGGAATAATCGTTCCCAATGCGAAACGCGGAAGTGTTTTGAATGGTCAGCGGTTGGGTATACTTGAGCCCCCGATCGATGAGACCGTCGACTACGCGCACTTCAACTGAAGCGATTTCAAGCCCGCTGTTCAGCTCGAATTCCTGCACCAGTCCGGTTGTTTCCAGGGGGAACAGGTAGCGGAAAGAAGTTCGCTGCTGGGCAATTCGGTTGCCCTGGGCGTCGAGCGCCTGGATATCGAGATGCACGTCGCGCAGAATGGCATCGCTGAGCGTGTTGAACAACTTCGCCATAATCAACACTTCCGTATCCTCCTGCAGGTATTCCAGCTCGGTGATGCGAATCGGGTTGGGGTTGGTCAGGTTTGGCGTTGGGGTAGGGTTCAACGGGACGAGCGGGTCCTGTGTGATCATCGCGGTCGGCGGGAAAAACGGCGCCGGCGTCGCGGTTGGGTCAGCCAGCCCGCCATCGTCAACCAGGCAAGCTGACAAAAGCAGCGTAAGCGCCATCAAAACCAGGGAGATGATCGATCGGGATGTTCGTTTCATAATAAAATCCATTATATTATAAACGCTTCGCCGCATGTCGGAGA
>DHRN01000061.1:9566-24194 GCA_002411175.1 Anaerolineaceae bacterium UBA5311
GGAGAAATTGTTGGCAGTATTTCTGATAAAGCAAAAAGACACTCCTTGACGAAGTGTCTTTCTTGTAGGGCGGGTGGGGGTCGAACCCACATAGTGTCACCACCGACGGATTTTAAGTCCGTTGCGTCTGCCTATTCCGCCACCGCCCCGGAATATGTAAGGCATATTTTACCATTGCCTGTCAATTTTGCGAGGGGAAAGTAAGTTAAAGAGAATAATCAACTACAGCTGGGGCTTGTATCAGGACCATGATCGTGTAGACTTTGATTGAGGTGATTGTTTACACTTTTTGTCCATCAAACACTTTCCCTTCCGTTCCGGGATGACCATGGGTCAATTAGGTTTTCCTGGTTGTGATTACCTGATGTCTGCATGCTCAGATTCTCGCGAACTGCTCCACGAACGGTAGTCATTGCGAGCGAAGCAAAGCAATTCGCCTTTGATCTGTCATTGCGAGCGAAGCGAAGCAATCTGCCTTTGATCTGTCATTGCGAGCGAAGCGAAGGAATCTGCAGTTAATCTTTTTGCATCTATTCAAGACAAGAAATCAAAAGCAGGCTGCCACGCCCCCTGATTGTGATTCAAAAGCTCCCGCCATTCCAATAACGGGGGCTCGCAGTGACGAGTCAGCAATCTGTCATTGCGAGCGAAGCGAAGCAATCCGCCTTTGATCTGTCATTGCGAGCGAAGCGAGGCAATCCGCAGTTAATCTATTTGCATCTATTCAAGACAAGAAATCACAATCAGGCTGCCACGCCCCCTGATTGTGATTCAAAAGCTCCCGCCATTCCAATAATGGGGGCTCGCAGTGACGAGTCTGTAATCTGTCATTGCGAGCGAAGCGAAGCAATCCGCCTTTGATCTGTCATTGCGAGCGAAGCGAAGCAATCCGCAGTTAATCTTTTTGCATCTAAGCACAACAAGAAATCAAAAGCAGGCTGCCACGCCCCCTGATTGTGATTCAAAAGCTCCCGCCGTTCCAATAACGGGGGCTCGCAGTGACGAGTCAGCAATCTGTCATTGCGAGCGAAGCAATCTGCTGAGTGATGTCAAGCCATAATTTCATCTGGTCCTGTTGAGAATTGTCCTGTCGTAATGAGTGTGCACCCCCATTTCCTTCCACAAGGGTAAAATTGAATTGCAAGCTCGCGACCAACTTGAGAAGTCATGAAAAAGAACCGACTAACAACCTTACTGATCATCGCCATCATCCTCCTCCTTGCCGGGGTTGGATTGTTGGCAATGCGTGCAAATCAAACCCTGGAAACAACCACTCAAACTCAAACCTTGAGCGACTGGGCTTACGGCACCGCTGGCATGTTAAAGGTAATGGTCAGCCACCCGACAGAACTTTTCGTCAACCAAAAGAACACGGTCTCATTGACTTTTGAACCCGACACAACCCTTGAACAATACCTGGCAAACGGTTATGTTTTCGATGCCGAATTCGATGCAGCCGGCAGCGTGATCACCCCACGAAAACGGATCATGACCCCACTCGAAAAAGGTCGTCAGAGCATCTCCTGGGAAATCGTGCCTTTCACCACTTTTGAGGTAACCGGAATCATCAAGATGTCGCTTGCCGATAGCAATCAAAGCGGTGCCTACGCGATCTCACCCCAGGTGAGTCTCGACCTGGCTTTCCAGGTAAAGCAAACGGGTATTCCTCAAACTGTGTTAATAGTGGGGCTGATCACCATCGGGCTGGGGCTGTTCCTGCTGCTGGCATATACCGTCCTCAAAAAAAATACACACCGTACAAAAGGCTAAATCCATGCGCAGACCACAACTGAAAAAACTATCCAACCTGCTCTCCAAAATCCCTGTGATTACCAGAGGGGAAATCCCGGAGGTCAAAATTCGGGCAGCCACCAGTGATTCACGCCAGGTGCAGCCTGGAGACGCTTTCGTTGCCATCAAAGGCGAGAGTTACGACGGCTTCGATTACATCCCGGCTGCCATCGAGCGCGGCGCAGCTTTAATCGTCACCAACCGCCCTGCTCCCCGGGGGTTATCGGTTGCCTGCCTCGGAATCGACGATGACCCGCGCAAAGCGCTTGCCTGGCTGGCTGCGGCGACACACAACTTCCCGGCTCGCAAACTGCGCATGATCGGTGTAACCGGAACCGACGGTAAAACCAGCACTGCCAGCATGATCCATCACATCCTCACCCAGGCGGGGTTGAAAGCCGGCATGATCTCAACGGTAAACGCCCTTGTGGGCGCACAGGAGATCGACACGGGCTTCCACGTGACTACGCCCGATTCACCCGCCATCCAGGCGCTATTGGCAGAGATGGTCCGCGCCGGCATGACCCACTGCGTCCTCGAAAGCACTTCGCACGGGCTGGCACAGGGCAGGGCAATCGCCAGCGAGTTCGACATTGCCGTGGTCACAAACGTGACTCATGAACATTTTGACTATCACGGTGACTACCAGCACTATTTGAAAGCCAAAGGCTTGTTGTTCGAGAGCCTGTGGGTGACCTCCCAAAAAAAGATCGGCAATCCCAGGCTGGCGGTCTTAAACAACGACGACAAATCCTACGGCTACCTGAAACGAACAGCCACCCCCAACCAGGTGAGCTACAGCCGCATCAACCAGGCGGATCTCTGGGCAGACAATATCCAAAACAGCCCTTCAGAACTGCGCTTCGACTGTCATATCGGCGAGGCGGTCTATCCAGTAATCACCCCGATGGTTGGGATCTATAACGTCTCAAACGCGCTTGCCGCCCTGGGGACCACGATTTTGGGGCTGGGTGTTGAAGAGGAGCTTGCCGTGAAAGCGCTCGCCAGTCAGGATACCGTGCCAGGCAGAATGGAACGAATCGACCTGGGACAGGATTTCATCGCGATTGTCGATTTTGCGCACACGCCCTTTGCGCTCGAAGCTGCCCTTGAGACCGCTCGCGGGCTAACCGAAGGAAAAGTAATCGCGGTGTTTGGCTCAGCCGGGCTGCGCGACAGGGAGAAGCGGCGGATGATGCCGATCACGTCGATCAAAGGCGCGGATATCACCATCCTGACCGCTGAAGATCCGCGTACCAAATCACTCGATGACATTTTGCAGGACATGGCAGAGGCAGCTGTTTCGGTGGGCGGTGTGGAAGGAAAGAGCTTTTACCGCGTTGGTGATCGGGGCGATGCGATCCGCAAGGCAATTGAACTAGCCAAACCAGGAGACCTGGTGATGGCTTGCGGTAAGGGGCATGAGCAATCGATGTGCTTTATCACCACGGAATATGCCTGGGATGACCGCACGGCTATGCGCGCCGCCCTTGCAGAACACCTTGGCATTGAGGGTCCGAAAATGCCCTGGCTGCCAACGAGTAAGAGTTAAGCCGCGTTATTTATTTTTTCGCCTAACCTGCAGATACATCTCTCCAAGCGTACCCCCATTAATGCCGCCAAAAACCGCCATAAAACCAACCAGGGGAGCCAGCAAGCCGGACTTCCAGATCATCAGGACAATCACCACCATCCCGGCGATGCCGCCATAAATGCCATAAGTTGGTCCGCGCCCGTCTTTGGCGATCATGGAAATCAGGAAGCTTATGGTCAGCGAGCCAAGGAAGATCCCCAGCATCAGTGTTGTATCCTCCCCCTGCATTGCCTCTCCATAACGCAGCATCAAGGTATCCATCAGGCTGAAAAAGAGCAGCGCCCAGGCGACATTCAGGATCATGGAAAGTCCAAGGTAAGGATATTTCAACCCGCGGGGGTCAAGCATTCGGCTGAGTTTCATAGCCAGAATTGTACCGTAGATGAGGCAGTTCCGAAAAGAAAACCGCCTCCAAACCGCTCTCCGCTTAATTATCTCAAGGGATCTGTTGCCCGTTTGAGCAACCTTTCACTCAAATGTGCGGTAAGCAGAATAGGCAGAAAGCCAGGCAAAAAGGTCTGGGATTGCACTGCACTTAAGGCTGGATTGCTTCAAGGCAAAACAGCGTGGTACAGCTGGTTACCAAAAGCCAGGAAAACACGCCGGTCAGGGCTTACATAGAACGCGGTTACCTTTTGTCCTGGCATGGACCCGTCTGTAGTGCAAAAGCGTAAAACTTTGTTCAGGTTCAAACGCAAACTGAACTGATAAAGCGCGGCCTGCTTTGCCTCCAGGTAATAAACCGAAGGGTCCGGTGGTGGTGAATATGCAAGTCGTTCAAAGTGCAGGTCAGTACTCTCAAAATCCGGATTGCCTCCCTCTGTATTGTGATAGGGATACGGTTCATCGCAGCTAATCATACCGGTTATAGACGAGGAGAGGCAGTGGGAGCTGTGCCCGTCGGCATGCAGCAAAAAAAGCTCTTCACCTTCAACTGCCAGGTCGACCGCGGTAGCCAACTCAATCTTTGGATCGTCAAAAAAAGCTGTGGGAGGGTTGGAAAAATTTGCGGTCAGTCCACGATAGCTCCACAGGGCGTTGTTCCCGGTATCAAGGATGTAAAGCTTGTTGCTATCGAAGACCATCCTCTTCAGTTCAGCCCAACCTCCATCCGGAACGGGCAAAGCCACCGCGCTGGCAGTGCCACCTGGGCTGCAATAAAGCAGCTTTCCACTTGCATCAATTGCCAGAATTGGCGCTTTGGCGGGATTGTTCAGGGGCACGCTGATCATATCGACCAGTTTCCCCACTTCTACGCCGCCGTATTTACCCGCACCGCACTTGAACTGGTCGTCCAATTCATAGCCTGTATTACGCAGGCGCATATACATCACCGCTCCGCTTGCCTGGTCGAGAAGGTAAAGGTCGTTGTTCAGCGAAACGATCGCTGTAATGTCCCAGCCTGGATAAAGTGATGCGGCAAATCCAGGAGCAAATTGCAACCTGCGCACACCGTCAAGGGCATCGAGCGCCGTTTGAATCTGCACACGCAGCGATTTGACTTCAGCTGAATTCTGGTAAGCTGCTGCCTGGTTCAGCCAGTTTGACGCCTGCTCCCAGCCTTCCCGTTGAAGTTCGACGGTTTGCATCAAGGCAGCGTTATTAATCGATGCCTGAGCCTGGGCAAGGTAGTAGTTGTATTCATGTTCCTCGCCCCGGGAAAAGTAGACCATGGAAGTGATCGCGATCAGCACAAGCGGAACCAGGATTGCGATCAGGGCTTTGGCTAAGAGTGAAAGCTCACCAACCGGGTAAGTCGGCTGGGTGGTCGATGCCTTCTTCGAAGCAGCAACCGATTCAACCTTCTCTTCCGCGCGGCGCAGCCAGCCAGCGCCAGCAGCTATCCCATGGAGTGTTTTTTCTTTTAGCTTCGAAAGGTCCGGGGGTTCGATTGGACCCCCCCCCCTTTCTGGAGCAGTTTCAAATGCTTCTTCGCGGGTTGTCATTGGCTCATCAAGAAGCCTGGGTTCATCCGAGATGTCCGCTGTAATTTCGGGAGGGTCAATCGGGATAATTTGCTCGTCTTCAGCAGCAACCGGGGTCTCATCAGGCAAAAGCACTGCCTGTGTAAACAAGTCTTCAGCCAAAGAAGGAGTATATGCAGTCGTTTCAGCTTCAGCAGTTTTTTCTGCCTGGAGTTCAACAGTAACCTCTGGCTCGTCCTTTTCAGATTCACTTGCATCATCCTGCAAGGGCTCACTTGGTTTAGGTTGATACTGATCCAGCCCCAAAATAGTCAGTTTGCCGCTGCCGGGCTTGACTTGAATGAACGCTGCTGGCGAACCCTGCTGTAGTTGCTCTTCAAGCGGGGATTCAGTTGGAGTAAATGCCTGAGGGTCGGGCAGCAGCAGGAACGACTCATCACCTTTCAGGCTGGTCTGGAAATAACGCGGATTCACAACCGTGACTGCCCCAAGTCCAGGTCGATTAAGTTCAGAATCAAAGAAAAGTTCATCACCATCGGATCGCAGAATGTGGGCAGAGCTCTGCCCCACCTGGGCGATGAAAAGTGTGTCGTAGTGAATCACACCCAGGCTGAGTGAGGCTGTAGTCCAGGTTTCTGGTTGGTCATAATGACTATTTTGCTGTTGAAAATACTTGTTCAACCCGTCCACGAAAACCCGGATAGCCTTGGTGACAGATCCGCTGGTTTTATAAAATAATCTTCCCTGATTTTCAAGCACCGACCGCAGCGCCGAGGGGTCAAAAGGATGTTGACTGGTTGGGCTGACCAAAGCAAGCAAGAGGTCCTTTTCCCGACCGCGGGCGCTTTGCTTTTGTCCTCCAGAGGCATAAAAAACCGCGTTTGGGCTGTCTTCGGGTGCATAAATGGTTAAATCGTAATTCATAATATCTACCTTATTTTTCCTGAGCGCGATTGCTCAGTACAATTCAGTACACTATTCGTGCCAGAGGTTATAATCTCGCCTATGGAATTAACTCTCGTCAACAGCATCGAGGGATGGAAAGGGCTTGAAGAAGCCTGGGACGAGCTGGTCAGCAGGTCGGTCAGACCATATCCCTTTTTAGAGTTTTGGTATTTATATAACTGGTGGCAAACCCTGGGCGGCGGCGAGTGGCTTAGCTCTGAAAGCCAGCTTTGTATCGTTACAGGATTTGAAAGAGGCAAGCTGAAGGGGATTGCGCCGTTGTTTGTCTCGAGCAAAGAAGGCAGCCCTCCAGCCCTGCGATTTATCGGGCAGATAGAAGTCACCGATTACCTCGATTTTATCGCCGCGGAAGAGGACCTGCCCGCTTTCCTAACTGCACTGCTCGATTTTCTTGACGAGAATGAAGCCATACCGGTCAAAAACCTGGAACTGGCAAACCTGCTGGACGATTCTCCAAGTTTGCGGATCTTGGAACAAGCTGCTGAACAGCGACAGCACCGTTTCAAGCAAACTGTCCTGCAGCCAGCGCCTGCCATAACTCTGACCGACAGTTGGGACGAGTACTTACAGTCGTTGAACAAAAAACAGCGCCATGAAGTACGGCGAAAACTGCGCAACGCGGAACGGGATTTTCAAATTGAATTGTACCTCGTGGAAAATGCTGCCGAAGTTATTGATGAGATTCGCATCTTTGTTGAATTGATGCGAAATGAGGAAGAAAAAAAGCATTTTCTAAGCGGAGAAACTGAGCAATACCTTTTGTCACTGGGGAAGGCAGCCTTCGAAAAGAACCGATTCAACCTTGCATTCCTGCTGTTGGACGGGCAAAAGGTCGCCGGATACCTTAATTTCATCGCGCAAAACCGTCTGTGGGTCTATAACACTGGTTGGAACCCGGATTTCAGCAAATATTCTCCGGGCTGGTTACTGTTGTCAAAGCTGATCCAGTGGTCAATTGATCAAGGGTTGCAAGAGGTGGATCTGATGCGCGGAGCAGAGGATTACAAGTACCGCTTCGGGGGCATCGACCGGCATGTGGTGGCAGTTCAATGTTCATAGGGGATATTTTTTAGCTGATCGCTCGTGGAAATGATGAATGAGATCGTGCGGGCTTCTTCAACATGCATGCCAGCAATTCTCAATATGAAAATGTCTGTTAATCTTGTGGTGTAAGGGGCATTTGTCATGCCGTCCCGAATGAGTTGTAGCGGATGGTTGCCATGCCCGCCCGTAAGCACCCGTATGGCGTTATGTCTGTTCCAGCAAAGTCGGTAAGGTTTGTGTTGGGAAAGGTTCAGATTCTTACTTTGTATACTTCGCATCACTTCGTTCAGAATGACAAAACCCGGTTCCTGTTTCCTGCTCCCTGTTCTTTTTCGCCTGTGAAGGATAAGGCAGCAGCCAAATCTCTAACATAAAGTTAACCTTGTGAGATTATCCTTTTCTTGACGGGCAATTTTGCTCATGGTAACATTAAAACCACTGAATTAGCACTCTCTGTTCGAGAGTGCTAATATTGAGTAAGCAATGAATCAACTAAGCGACCGACAAAAAATAATCCTATCCCTGGTTGTGCACGAACACACGCGCACAGCTCAGCCGGTTGCCTCGAAATCCTTGATCAATGAATACAACCTGAAGATTAGTTCTGCAACCGTACGAAATGAGATGAACGCGCTCGAGGAAATGGGCTTTCTCAGGCAGCCCCACACCTCCGCCGGCAGAGTGCCAACCGAGGAAGGCTATCGATTTTTCGTCAGCAACCTGGTGCAGCACACCAGCCTGCCTTCGGCTACGCGAAACACAATCGCCCACCAGTTTTACCAGGCACGCCGGGGGCTGGAGCACTGGCTGCCGTTGGCTGCCTCTGTTTTGGCGAATCAATCGCAAGCCGTTTCGATCGTGACTGCCCCACATTCACAGAAGGTAACCTTCAAGCACCTGGAACTGATCGCCACTCGCGGCAGCCAGGTTTTGATGGTATTAGTACTGGTTGGTGGGGAAATCCAGCAGCAGATCCTCGCTTTTGATACCGTACAAACCCAGGAACAACTATCTCAGCTGGCGACCCAGGTCAACCAGCTTTGCGAAAACCGGGCTCTTGAGCAGATTCAAAGCCTCCCACCTACAGGCAACCCTGCTGTCGACCTTGTTTTGGACGCAATCGAAGAGCAGCTCAACCTGACAAACAAACTGGTCACGGGTGAGCTTTACCTGGATGGACTCAGTTACGTACTGAGTGAGCCGGTATTTGCCGATTACGATCCGGCAAATTCTCCCCTGCGCCTGCTGGAAGAACGTTCCATGCTGGACGACCTGATCTCACGTACCGTGCTAACCGAGGATATTGGCGGCGTGCAGGTTTTAATTGGTGGAGAGGGCACATGGCAGGAATTGCAGAATACCTCCGTTATTCTGACCCGCTATGGCATCCCCGATCAGCTCAGTGGGACCCTCGGCATTCTGGGTCCGATGCGCATGCCCTATGGGCAAACAATCAGCACCGTGCGATACGTGGGCGAACTCATGTCTGGCTTCGTGGCAGATAATTTAATAGACTAAAAACATAGCGACACTATGATGAGGAAATGATGACAGAAGACGAAAAAACCAACCAGGAATTTGAAGAATTTGGAAACAAAGAGGAATCGGTTAATGACGTTGTTAGTTTGCAGGACAAAGTGGATGAATATCTGGACTGCTGGCAGCGTGAAAGGGCGAGTTTCGCCAATTATAAGCGCCGTGTCGAACAAGATAATGCTGTCATGGCTGATCGATTGTTAGGAGAACATATCAAACTGTTTCTGCCGGTCATGGATGACCTGGAAAGAGCTCTCGACCACTCTCCAGCTGATCCCGATTGCGCCAGTTGGATAGCCGGCATTGAACTAATCCGCAAGAAATTGCTCAAAACGCTCGAAACTCAGGACGTGAGCGTTATCGATCTCAATCCTGGCGACATGTTCGACCCAATCAACCAGGAAGCTGTCACACATGAAGAAAATGATCGGTTTAGCGATGGACAAATCATCGAAGTCGTGCAAACCGGATATCAATTAAAAGAACGGGTTATCCGACCAGCCAAGGTACGGGTAGCGAAATAGGAGAGGTTTTATGGGCAAAATTATCGGTATTGATTTAGGAACAACCAACTCAGCAGCTGCAGTGATGATGGGTGGAGAGCCCGTGGTGATTACTTCCGCTGAAGGCAACCGACTTGTGCCTTCAGTTGTTGCAGTCAACAAAAATGGCGAACGCCTGGTTGGGCAGGTAGCCCGCAACCAGGCAATTATTAACCCCGAAAATACGATTTTTTCAATCAAGCGTTTTATGGGTCGAAAAACCAACGATCCCGAAGTCCAGCGGGCAATCAGCGTGGTGCCGTATAAGATTAACAGCGCTCCCAACGGCGATGTCAGGGTCGTGCTGGATAATAAAGATTACACAGCTCCCGAAATCTCCGCCATGATCCTGGGCAAACTTAAACGCGACGCCGAAGCCTACCTTGGCGAACAGGTCGACCAGGCTGTTATCACCGTGCCGGCTTATTTCAACGACGCTCAGCGCAATGCCACCATCGATGCCGGCAAGATCGCCGGATTGGAAGTGCTGCGCATCATCAACGAACCCACCGCTTCTTCACTGGCTTACGGGCTGGACAAAAAAGATCGAAACGAGGTTATCGCCGTTTTTGACCTCGGAGGCGGTACGTTTGATATTTCCATCCTGGAAGTGGGCGACGGTGTATTTCAGGTCAAGTCCACCTCGGGCGACACCTTTTTAGGCGGAGATGACTTTGACCAGCGCATTATCGATTGGCTGGCAGACGAATTCAAGAAGGAAAACGGCATCAATCTGCGTGGAGACCGCCAGGCACTGCAGCG
Source organism: Anaerolineaceae bacterium UBA5311 (assembly GCA_002411175.1). GTDB lineage: Bacteria > Chloroflexota > Anaerolineae > Anaerolineales > Anaerolineaceae > Mesolinea. Next base: position 19,727 of record DHRN01000061.1, read on the forward strand.
CCTCAAAGAAGCCGCGGAAAAGGCGAAAATTGAGCTCTCCAGCACGATGCAGTCCGAGATCAACCTGCCCTATATCACCGCTGATGCTTCCGGTCCGAAACACCTGGTAACCACCCTGACCCGTTCCAAACTGGAACAGCTTACCGGTGACCTGGTGCAGAAATCGCTCAAACCCGTGCAGCAAGCACTGGCAGATGCCAACCTGAAACCCTCTGATATCGACGAGGTGGTTATGGTTGGCGGCATGACCCGTATGCCTGCTGTGCAGGAGGCTGTCCGCCAGTTGTTCAACAAAGAACCCCATAAGGGCGTCAACCCGGACGAAGTCGTCGCCATTGGTGCCGCTATCCAGGCTGGTGTGTTGGGCGGCGATGTGACCGACATTCTTCTGCTCGACGTGACCCCCCTGACGCTCTCCATCGAGACGTTGGGCGGTATCTCTACGCCGCTGATCAAGCGCAATACCACCATCCCAACCCGGGCAAGCCAGGTTTTTAGCACCGCTTCTGACAGCCAGACCTCGGTCGAAATTCACATTTTGCAGGGTGAACGCACCATGGCAGCCGATAACAAATCGCTCGGCAAGTTTACACTGGATGGCATTCCGCCTGCTCCCCGTGGGATGCCCCAGATCGAAGTGATTTTCGATATGGATGCAAACAGCACCCTGAAGGTCACCGCCAAAGACAAAGCCACAAGCCGCCAACAAGACATCACCATCACAGGCGCTTCTGGTTTGAGCGATGAGGAAATTGAACGCATGCGCCGGGATGCCGAAGCGCACGCCGGCGAAGACCAAAAACATCGTGAATTGATTGAAGCCCGCAATACTGCCGACAACGCAGCCTACACTGCCGAAAAGACACTCAAGGATCTTGGCGATAAGGTTCCGGCAGATGCCAAAGGTCGTGTCGAAGACGCGGTTGCCAGGGTACGCGCCGTTAGAGATCAGAATGATATCGCTGTTATTAATGAATCCGTTGAAGAATTGATGAAGATTCTGCAGGAAATCGGGCAGGCTGCCTACAGCCAGGCAGAAGAGACTCCCCAGCCAGAAACAGAGGCTGGCTCCGATACCCCTCCTTCTGACGACCCGGATGTCGTTGAAGGCGAATTCACACATGCGGAATAAGCTGGGCAATATCAAGTAGAATAAGGCACCTGGCGAAAATTTCGCCAGGTGTTTGCACGCTGTTTTGAAAAGAATACGATGACAGATAAACGAGATTATTATGAAGTTCTGGGGATATCCAGAAATGCGACGGCGGAGGATGTTAAAAACGCCTTTCGTAACCTCGCGCGTCAATATCACCCGGATGTCAATAAAGCCCCTGATGCCGAAGAAAGGTTCAAGGAAATCAATGAAGCCTACGGCGTCTTAAGCGACACAGAAAAACGTGCCGCCTATGACCGCTTTGGGTTTTCGGGTGTAAATACCCAGGGCATGCCCGATTACGGCAACATGGATCTCTCCGATTTGTTTGAAGCTTTATTCGGGATGGGTGGCATGGGGGGTATGGGTGGTTTTGGTGGCGCCAGCAGTTCAAGACGGCGGCAAAATGCCCCACGGCGGGGAGCCGACCTCAGCACCATGCTCAAATTATCGTTTGAAGAAGCGGTATTTGGCGCAGAAAAAGAGGTTGAAATCACCCGCAACGAACGCTGCTCTGTTTGTGATGGCAGCGGCACCGAACCCGGCACACAACTAAGCGACTGTCCGACCTGTAATGGGCAGGGCGAAGTTCGACAGGTGCATCAAACTTTTTTGGGTTCGATGGTCCAGGTGGCTACCTGCCCGACCTGCGGTGGACGTGGAAAAATGATCGAAACTCCCTGTCGGAATTGTCGTGGGAGCGGTCTGGAGCGGAAGACCAGCACTAAAACGGTGACAATCCCGGCTGGAGTGGATGATGGCAACCAGATTCGTATGGTTGGCGAAGGTCAGCCTGGCGCAAACGGCGGTCCAAACGGCAATTTCTACATCGAACTGGACGTCACACCGCATAAATTCTTCAGACGAAACGGCAACGACATCCTGCTTGACCTGGATATCAACATGGCACAAGCAGCTCTGGGCGATGAAATAACCATCCCGACAATTGACGGAAACGTAAAATTGCGGATTCCGCCTGGCACTCAGCCGGGTCGGGTCTTCAGATTAAAGGACAAGGGTGTGCCTGTTCTAAATAAAAACGACCGGGGTAACCAGATGGTCACCGTGAACATTCAAATCCCGACCAGCCTCACCAAAGAACAGGAAGAGCTTTTAACCTCGCTGGGCAAAACCATGGGCACAGATATCAAGATCCAGGAACGCAGTTTCTTTGACAAGGTCAAGGACGCCTTCAGTGGCTAAACCGGACAAGTGGCTGGAAGCTGCTTTGTTTTGCTCTGGAGAACTGGCTGAAGCTGTCGCCGAGGTTTTTTCCCGTTACGTCCCTAACGGTGTCCTCTTGAACAGTGTAACTGTATTTGACCAGGCAGACCAGGAAGAAAAACCCACGGGTGAGATGCAGGTTGTCGCTTATTTCCCGTTCGATGAGCAAAGCGAAGACATCCGTCAAAAACTGGACCGGGCAGTTGGGTACCTGGGTCAGATCGTGCCCCTTGGTTCCGTTTCTTACCAGGTGATCGATGATCAAAACTGGATGGAAGCCTGGAAAACTTGCTATGAGCCTCTGAGGTTTGGTAAAAATCTGATCGTGCTGCCGGAATGGGTCGACCAGTCCCTCGCGGAGGGGCGGCTTCCGATCATCATCTCGCCCGACATGGCCTTTGGCACCGGAACGCATCCATCAACCCAGCTTTGCCTGATCGCGTTGGAAAAGCATGGTTGTGCAGGTAAAAACGTGTTCGATATAGGCTGTGGCAGCGGCATTCTTTCGATCGCGGCGGTGAGACTGGGCGCGGACACGGTTCTTGGTGTCGATAACGACCCGGAGGCGATTCCTTCATGCTTCAGGAATGCTGGACTAAACGGGATGGATGGACGTATCGCTTTTGAAGTCGGCACACATCTCGATATTCCGTCCCGCTCAGGTCAGTTGCGCCAGGCACCGGTTGTGCTCGCCAATATCCTTGCTCATGTTTTGGTGGAGATGCTTGAAACAGGTTTGGCAGACACAATCGCGAACCAGGGAATATTAATATTGGGCGGGATCCTCGAACATCAGGCACCTTCAGTCATCGATGCCGCGACAAGCGCCGCCCTGACCCACATCGACACTCTTCAGGAGGAGGACTGGGTTGTGTTGGTGTTTACAAAAGGTCAATTCCCTGCTTAATAAAAGAGTTTTCCGTCCAGGCGCCTACGTATCGAACGATTATCTCCATGGAAGCAAACGAAAGTCAAATTCTCGATTGACCAATTTCAGGCAGAAACTCACTTTTCATATATAATTACAGCCATCAAGGGTACGTCCACCTTTATTTTTATTTGCCGGACAAGTTTACAAAACGATTATCCACGGGAGGAAAGATGGATTGTCCACAATGCAACCTCAATAATTCGCCACAAGCTTCAACCTGTGTGCGCTGTGGCGCCGACCTGCAATCAAAGAATTCGAGGTCGTCTCCAGTGATGAGTTTCAGACCAATTGGCTCAACAGCTTCACAAACACCGCCTTCCCGATCCGGTTCCGCTTACCATCCGCGCCAGGATGCTCAAAGTTCGTACAAACCAGGTCAAAGCGCCTATGGCAGCAATCAAGGTTACCAACCCCAGGACTACCGCACACCTGCCAACCCGGCAAATTATGCAGGGCAGGGGAGCACTTATGGGCAGTCCAATCCTGCGCAGAATACATGGTCACAACCGACCTATCAAAGCCCTGCATCGTATAATCAACCAAATGCCCCATATTACGGTGCCGGTCAAGCTGCCGGGTTTATCAATTGCCCAAGCTGCGCCTCACTTTTACCAGCTGGCACCCAGGTGTGTTTTAATTGTGGGGTTCCCATGGCAATGGCTGGGATGATCAGCGACAAAGACAAAACCATCGTCTTGATCATTTGCATAGCGTTGGGAGTCATTGGAGGGCATCATTTTTATGTTGGCAACACTGGCAAAGGTGTTTTGTACCTCTTTACTGGCGGGCTGCTTGGATTTGGCGTGATCATTGATGTGATCAACATCCTCAACGGCAGCTTTACCGACAACCTCGGCAGACGTTTGCGGAACCGATAGCGCTTGTAGATGCTTCAGGGTCGATTAATTGACGCTTCAAATTCATCAGGCTACAACAGGAGTGATTTTTGAGGGCTGTTAATTGGACCCATGTTCCTCATTTCCAAAATAACCTGATTCCAACAAGGAATAGTAAGTTTTTCAGGATGCTAAATTGTGGAATTCGGGGGATTGGTTGATGGCTAATAATTCAACCTTATCGTAGGGAATGTGGCTCTGCCATCCTTCCGTAGGGAACGCGGCTTGTCCCGTTCCGGCAAAGCCATCCTTTCGTAGGGAACG
>DHRN01000061.1:24373-31492 GCA_002411175.1 Anaerolineaceae bacterium UBA5311
GAACGCGGCTTGTCCCGTTCCGTTTTCCGGTGTATTAATTGTGGGTTTTGTGGAAGAGGTCAAGCCCCGTTTGGGCGAAGCCATCTTGTTGTAGGGAACGCGGCTTGTCCCTTTCCGTTTTCCGGTGTATTGATTGTGAGTTTTGTGGAAGGGGTCAAGCCCCTTCCCTACTAACTTTTAGCTGAACTAGAACCTGCGTTTCTCACTTTAGTGTCCTGAAAAACACGCTCTTCCTCGTTGAAATCAGGCTTATGGTGGAAAATGAGAAAACTGAGACGGAAGGGGTCAAGCCCCTTCCCTACTAACTATCTGCTGAACTGGAAACTCCTATAACAACACAATTTGTTTTGAAGAAACTTCCAGGACACTAAAATGAGAAACTCAGGTTCCAGGTCAGCTTGCCAAATTAACTTAACCTGGTGTCTTGTCAACGGCAGATAAGTTTCCGCATTTCTCTTCTTGAAACCTCGAAAACCAAACAGTCATTTAAAGATATCAGTCATCACCAGGAGGTTTAGGTGTTTCGGTAGTGGGAATAGGACGCGGATCCTCAATTGGCGATACAGGAGTTACAGGTGTTGGAGTGTCCAGTGGGGGGGGCGTCGTTGGAGGTGTCGTTGGAGGCGTCGTTTGAGTTTCCGTTGGTATTGTTGTAACAAGTGTTGTCGCCGTCGGTGTGTTCGAAGGTATTGTGGTTGGCGTCCAGGTGGGAGGGGGCGTTGTTGGTGTTCTGGTAGGCGGAATGGCAGTCGCTGTCCGGGTTGGAGTATTCCTGGTCTCACCAGGCGCTAAAGTTGGAGTGGGTGTGCCGATTATGGATGTTGGGGTTGGGGTATAAATCTTCTCAAATGGCAAACAGTGGTTACATTTCAAATTCCAGAGATAATATTCGTCATAACGTTCTCCGGGCGGAATAATCTGCTCTCCATCGAGCAAAACACCCTCTCCTATCTTGTAGACCCTGACCTCAGGCGCAGAGAGCCGTTTGTACTCATTGCCATAATTAAGACTGCATTGCTCCCTCAGGCACCACATTGTCACCGTGTCAGGTTTCAATTCGAGTAACAACTCACCACCAATCAGCTCAGCTGAAACATCCCCATGGGACGGCATTTTGATATGAGTAATCTCAGATGGACCAACAAGGTTTATGTAAACAGCCCCCTGCGTGAGGGTTATATCGGTGATTCCCTGGTCATTTTTAAGCGTCAGGCTTGAATCTCCGTAGACATAAAGCTGGTTATTTCCAAGGCTTTCCCCACCAAGATGTTTCGAACCCAGGGAGAACATCGCTCCGACATTCCGGTTGGTGTTGACTCGCAAATTGGCTTTCTTTTCAGTTCCCGGCACGATCAGCTCACTGGTTGACCCTGGATCCAAATCCCCCCAAGTCGGGTTATCGACGCCACCATAAGAATACTCGCTATAAACGCCGGTATCATACCCACCCATGGAAAGCGCCTGGACAAATTCTGCCGCTACGATAACCTGGGCGGTCGGGGTCGGCGTTGCCTGGGGGGTAAAAAACACTCCGGTTTGTGTCGGTTGATTTCGCAAATCAGCGAGTTGCTGCTCACTCTTTCGGTTATTATTCGCCATAATCGCGCCAACGACAATACCCGCAAGCACCAACACTCCAAGCCCGACATAGACCAGTTTTTGCACCCGGAGCTTTCGGTTTTGTTTTGCCAGCACATTTTCCACCCGATCCGGTGTGGTGTATTGAATCGTGATCACTGAGACGTTATCATCGACATAACGCCCTTCTGCCAGTCCGGTCATTTTCAATGCAGCCGCATTGGGCTGGACTTCGGTCTGGATGGAATGGACAATCTCCTCCTCGCGGACGAACCGTTCGCCTTTGAGATCGTCTTTGATCAAACCATCCGAACATAGCAAGATGGTGTCTCCCACTTTGAGAGGCAGACCCTGCGCGCCGATTTTGGCTGCTTGCTTCATATCTGTTTCTTTAACGTAGAGTCCGACATCCGCGAAAACCTCTTTCTGGATGCCAATCGCATTAACCAGGGTTTCTGCCTGTGGAGATTTCGGGTCCCCGCCTTTGAGGTTGTAATAGCTGTGATCGCGGGTAAGCTGGATGACCTTACCCCCTTCCTGGATCCAATACGCGCGGCTATCGCCAACATTGCCGACATAGAATCGCTCTTTATAAATAACTCCCACGGTCAATGTGGTCGATGCGTCCACATCCCGGGTAAGCACATCCCGGTAGACCACAAAATTTGCATATTTAATCGCGTTGGTGATCAAAAGCGCAATATCGGTTTCTTCGGTGCCGGTAATATAATTGACTACGGAATCGATGGAGAGCTGGGCTGCCAGCCCACCGTTATCAGCACTTCCGACGCCATCGGCAATAATCGCGACAACCAGGTCAAGACCTTTGGCTGTGCGTATTTCTATAAACTTAGCTCTGTCTTCATACTTTCGCCGGGTATCACCAACAACACTGCTGACACCAGTTAAAAATTTTCCCTGAACCAAATTAGTTAGTTGTGCCATGTTCCATTTCCATTCATCGATTAGAGTCGCGGGGGGCGATACTTTTGTTCAAGCAGATCAATAACCCGACCGATGCGTGGTCGTCGGTCCGGGTCCGGTTGCAAAATGCCACGAATTAGTTCCGCAATATCATTGGGCAGTTTGGGGTTATTGCGCAAGAATTTGTCATCGAAACTTTGACCAATTAATGTGGTGCGGATGTCTTTAGCTGTTCCCCTGAACGGGAGACCGCCAGTAAAAAGTTCGTAGGTCATAATACCGAAACTCCACAAATCCTGCGGTTCGGGCTTTAGGTGAAACTCCCTGGGGATTAAGTTTGCAGCTTGCATTACCCGTTCAGGACCAGCATACTCAAGTGTGTAGCTGGACTCTATCAGCTCGAGTGTATCTGATCCATTGCTCGCCAGTGCAAAATCAATCAGGACAGGCTGAGGAATTTTGTCCGCTGCGGGAGGTTGACGGAAAAGGATATTGTCAGGTTTAAGATCCCGATGTGCATAACCCTTTCGATGGATAAATTCCACGATGATCGCAATTTGATAAAGCAGTTCCACTTTCCATTCAAATGGAAATTTCACTATCTGGCTCATTCGCTCGCCCAGTGCTCCGCCGCCGATGTACTCCATAACGAAAAAACTTGGCTCGCTGTCAATGCCAGTTGCCCTGAGCACATATTGGGCTTTGTTATAGTGCCAAATTGGATATAACCTGAGTATCCCTGGGTGACGCCATTCTGACCGGCTAAGAATGTTAGCTTCATGGCGCAGCAATACATCCTCATCAACAACAGCGCTGCTATCGCTGTTCGCAAATTTCACAGCCGCTGTCAGGTTTGGCTGGTTAATTGGACTCGCCGTGTAAATTGTCGCGGTGCCGCCTCGTGAAGATAATGGAGCATCAATAACAAAGGCGTTATTGAGGATTTGCCCTTTACTAACCTTCATTAGTTGTCCCGTAAAGTGTCAAAGAGGGAGTCAAAATCATCATCCGTCTTTGAAGTACTTGTGAAAAAATCTTGCGAAGAGTATTGCTGGTCGAAATCTGCTTGTGTTTGCGATTCGCCCATCTCTTCAATAACCGGGTAATTCACCTGGGTGCGGCGATATCCGTCGTCAAACTGGACCTGCGTCTCCGGGGTAAATTCACTTTCAGCTGCAAATTCAAATGTTTCGGTTGATTCAACCTCGACAAAGCGGAATAAGGCTGACCCAAGATCCTGGTATCCCAGCTCTATCAATTGTCCATTGTACAGGGGCACTTCCTGGTGCATATCAATACGGACTTCATCGACAAAAACCGGGCTGCCACTTTGTGAGGTGGCGATGATCTTCCAGCCATCCCGTTTCTTTACAAGCATGGCGTGTTCTCCACTGACAGAACAATCTGAATTTAGTGAGTAGAACGTATAATCCGAAACATTAGGGTCACGACCAAGCTTGACACTCTCAGTGAAAATGGATTTGACCTCAACAGTAGGTCTGATAACTTCCAAACGTGCAATCGGGTTCTTGCGCCTGCCGGTTCCTCCGACGATTGTCTTACGTACAGTTTCAATCGCTCTGCCAATCGACCCGCCGGAAGAGAATGCCTGCTTAATCTTCTTCCAGAAAATGGCGATCAAGGCGATAGCAAGCACGATTATCCCAGCCAGTACATAAACCATGTATTGGGTGATCTGTAGATTTTCCTTGATTACTTCAGTAGTTTGCTCTGCAACTGAAGGCGGAATCAGGTTGGTAACCGTGAAATGACTCGGAGTAGTAACGCTTTGCAATCCCAGCTCATCGGTAACTTCAACTCTTACTCCGAACGGATTCGCCCCTTCGCTGGTTAAACTATTTACATTCCATGAAAGCTGGTAACTGCTTCGCGAAAACTCAGTTTCATTGATCTCCTGGATGGTTTGATCCCCGGTCGAAGTCGTCCCAATCACCCGTATGGTTGAGGGAACACGATCGAAACCGTCTGGCCATTCGATCTTAAACTCTATCGGGACAATATCTGTGTCATAAATGAATTTAGGATCGCCGTAAGTCGTCGCCGTTCTTAACAGGTCGCTGCCTTCCACCGGGCTTACCAGCGTGACTTTTGGCGCGGCTAATTCGACCGAATAAGTACTCTTTTGAGTATCAGATGAAGGGGAGGCGTTATTCAAGAGGATGGAAACATCACGCTGCCCTGATACACCACTTGTAGAGTGGTAGGTAACCGAGTAATCCCCGCGCAATTGAGCTATCCGGTTGAACAACGGATCATCGAGCGCACTTGAATTGCTGTTCAAACTTTCTGTAAAGGATATATAAGCCCCCCGACTCGCGTTAGCAATTTTACTGTAGTAGTCTGTCGGATCATTCTTATTACTGTGCAGGAAAAAGATAGGAACGCCGTTGGTAACCGCAGTGCTCATGATTGAATTCGTCTTGTCATTATTCGAATTGTTCCAAACGGTAGGTCCGCCCAGCATGAAAATCGCGCTTGGCATACTGCAGCCGAGATTTTCTCCCCTGATCAAATTCAGTGCCGAAATGATCGCGTCAAGGTTTTTCGTGGGAGTCCGTAATTTTCCATCGCTGGAGATGGAATTAACATAGGCTCTTACCTTCGAAAAGTCCGTCGTGGTTTTAAGTCTGACATCGGTCGTTGAGGCACCTGAAAGGATTATCGTAACTCGATCCAATCCATCCACACCAGCGACATCCAGAAATCTCAATACCATCGCCTTTGTTGATTCGATGTCCGTAGAAGCCCCTCGATCAAGGATGAAATAAAGGTTGATTCCATTGCCCTGGGGGTCAAAATTCAGACGTGTCGGCGATAAAATCTGTCCCTGCTCCTGGATGGTGATATTATCCTGCGTCAGGTCGCGCAGCGCGAGATAATTGGCATCGCTAGCCCTGAAATCAAGAGAGACATCCGGGAAATTTGAGCTTTCAACCGCGCCCTGGATGCAGATGGTGTTATTCCCCGCCTGCGCACTGACGGTGCCTGCAGCCATACCGGCAAACAACATGTTAAAAAGAATAATAACTACTAAGCTTGCTTTGGCGATTTTTTTCATTTTTCTACCCTTCCTGTTAATGAATGTTTCCCCGATAACCCGGGGTATGTCCATACCCTAATCAAAAACTCGTCCGAAAAATAATGATGTTTTTGCCTGACGCCCTCCACACCTTGCGGTTTTCATCAAATCAATAATGATGAATTGTTTTGAAGGATTATATCGCAGGTATTAGAAATTAGCGTTAGTTTTTTTGTTTTTCACCTCATAATGACAGCAATTGTCTTAAAAAGCTATTGTTCAAAATAAAATACTCAATTTGATCTAATAGGTCAACAAATAGATCGATTTCGAACAAAATTCCCAGAAGGAAAACAACTGACAATACAAAAACCAACAACAGAAACACCAGTAAAACCCCTCCGCATCCCATCGTCTTTTCTGGAGGATTGTCTTTTGCCTTCCGTTGCGCTTCATCAACAGCGTTACTTTTTTGTGCTTTATTGGGTTGATTCTTGTTATCCGGTTTTTCTCTTAGCACTGGTTGAGGCGCAGATTCAGCCACTTTAAGTTTTGCGCCAGGTTGTCCAACCGTCTTTTTCAGGGGCTGATCCTTCACCTTCGAGCTGGTAAGCAGTTCCTGCATTACTTCTCGCACCTTGGTCATATCTTCAAATCGCTCGCTGGGATCAGCAGCCAACAGTTTTAGTATGAACGCATCGACAATTTTTGGCAAACCGGGAAGATACTCGCTCGGAAACTTTTCGGGTTTTGTCGATTGTTGAATCAATAAAGAGACCATATTCTCGGCTTGAAAAGGTCGTGCCCCGGACAGCAATTCGTACAGAATGACCCCAAAGCTATATTGATCACTCAACGCAGAGCCGAGCCCCTGCCAGACTTCAGGAGCCGTGTAAGAAGGATTAATTTTCCCCACACCAGTTAAGGTGATCGAATCCTTGTTAGCTGGCAGCATGTCAATCAGGCTGTAATTGGCTACCTGAATCTCATCCTCTTCGACGAAGAGATTACGCGGGTTAATATCCCGATGCAAGAGCCTGTTTTTGTGGATAACTTCCAACACTTCAACAACCGGAAGCATCAAACGAAATGACTCACGCCAGTCAATATCCTTTCCAAGAATTGTGCTTAGCGGTTTCATGCCAGAGTAAGACACCACGCTGTAAGGGATTTCAGTAATGAATCCAGAATCCACTATCGCCAGCAGGTTGGGGTGAGAAATGTTATTAAAGCTGTCGATAGTCTTTTGGAAAGAGGAATCGACGATCTCTTTTAATGTGGATTGATATACTTTGGCGGTTGCCAGGGTAATCAACACGCTTTTTGAAGAGTTTTGATCGGTCGCCAGGAAACGTTGATGAAAATCATCGTCTTCAATTAATTTGCTGATTGAAAATCCTGAAATTTGTGGAAAACCCCGTTGTATTTCTTGTTCGTCTTGCATACCCCATCCAATTAACTCAATTTGCAGGTTATTGTACACCAGTTGGGAGATTTTGGGCTGTTTTCGCTAAGTTCTTCAGCAATTCTCAATATGGAATAATATATTTATTTTATGGTGTAGGGGACAGTTGCCA
>DHRN01000078.1:0-21185 GCA_002411175.1 Anaerolineaceae bacterium UBA5311
TGATGATTTCTGCTGTCTTGCGGCAACTGAGGTCTGACGCAATAGCTCCAAATCTTCATCGGTTTCCGCAACAAAATCGGCTCCGGCAGCCTGAGCTGCGAACGTGGCTTCACCCTGGGCGAAAACCAAAACACGAACGGTTTTTCCCAGACCTTTAGGCAGCAGGGTCACATCACGAATCTGCTGGTCCGCCTGACAGGGGTTCAGACTGGATTCGTCAATTTCCCCAGCTTGCAAAAACGACTTTCCAGTCTTCAGCGTTCAAGCCTGGTATCAAAAATTGATTCAGCCTGCCTTCAATCGTTACAAAAATAGCTTTATAGCCAAATGCCCGGTCAGATTGGTAAATTTTGTTCGTAAGAAAAACTACAGCGCCATTTCCGTCCGGTGTAATTAGCAATGAAGAAATTGCCGCGCCTTCTTCAAAACCGAACGATTGGCGTGGTAACCGATTAATGTACCAGGTAATCTGAGCAGGATTATCAAAACCGTAATCAATGAGCAAAAAATCCTCACTAGAGGGAAGCCATTTGAATTCTCCCTTCGGCAAATCTAATATTTCGACAGAATTAGTTTGTAAATTTAGGATGTTTGCACTCTTTTTCTCGTACGAATCAGGTGCATTTGGATAAGTGCGGAAAAATAATTTTTTTCCGTCCGGGGATAAGCGCCATCCTTCTGAAAAAAACCAATCACCAGAGAAATCTATTTCGGTGGAATCGCCGTTCATTGTGTTCAACATAATTAGATTCCGATCCAGTAATTCCATTTTTTGTAAACCGGGTTTTAATCCTGACTCATTCACAGTGAGCAAGATATTTTCTCGGTCAATCCAACCTAATATACCTGGCATCATGTTTTCAGGGAACTCATATCGTTTTCCATCCCTCGTATCGCTGTTTAGAAGAAAGACGTCCCCTGAAAAACCTCTCCCATTTTCGATAGTATAAATGAGTCGCGAGTTGTCGCTATTCCAAAAAATTGGGAGATGTACAGAACTTTTCGAATAGATATTAGTAAATTCATTGGACTCGTAACTATATAGATGCAGTCCATCCATATTTACAAAAACTGCTTTTTCAAAATTTGACGACCAGGTCAAGTTAGGTTCTCTCTCCAAAAATTCGTAGTCATCAGAAACAAGATTAGTTTTCCGGGTATAAAGATTATTCACTATGATTTCAGGACTGATGGAAAGAATTTTTGAATTAAACGGAGGAATGACTGGGTCAACGGTTAAATATAGGTGTGGCAAATTCTCGAATTGATATCGGGAAAGTAGCGAGGCTTCGCCTATAGATAAAGAAGGAGCTGCTGTCGTTTCTGCAATCTGGCTGATTAATTTCTCAGGCTCTGAGCTAACTGTAGTTGGTATATTTTTTTCCGTTTCACAAGCAATCAGCAAAATTGCGACTAAAAGAAATATTAAGTATTGTCTTTTTCTAGTACACTTAAAAATATTCATTTCGGGGAACCTCCTCTATACAAATTGTTGCGCAGCCTGTGAACTAAGGCTACGCAACATTGTTGCGTTCAAAAATTTTAGTAATCGTATACCCAAATTTCATCCCACGCAACATAAGACGACCTGTTTGGATCTTTATTTCCTAATGCAACTGAATTAATTCCACTACTTATTTTATTCGGTGTTATCAGGAGCCATGTATCATAATAAATACTTTGATTTAAACACGGATACGAAACGCCGTTTACTTTGTAGCAGGCAGAGGTAGTGGTTGCGTAATTTGATGGTATGTATGCGGAAACTCTCGTATTTAAATTACCCCTAGGAGACCAATGTGCTTTTACTGTTTCAATTCCAGTCATTGTAGTAGCGTATCTTATGGAATAAGGCGAACACCATGAACCATTTGCCGACCCACAATAACCATAACCCGAAGCACTTAGAGGGTTACCATTATCTATTCCCCAATAGCTTCCATCATTAGCATAAACCTCCGTGAATGAATTAGGAACCTTTGCTGATAGTTCTTCCCTAGAGTAACTCTCTTGTTTCATGAACGGAAGGGTATTTACCAAATTCAACAACTGCCCGTCTTTGGTCAAACCCACTTGGATAAAGAAATTACCAAATCCTGTTGCTTCCGGACTGCCTGCGTTCCATCGGAAAAAGTAATTTAATTCTCCTTTGTCGCCAATATTTAATCTTAGCAGATCATAATTAACCTGGATATTCAGCTTCTCTATATATTCTTTGGCTAATTCTTCCAATTCCTCAAGCTCAAGTTCTTTATGCATCAAGGTAAACTCTCTCGAGCTATCAAAAGGATAAACTTCTATGAATTGCCCTGACACCGAATCCACTCGAAAAGTAAATTCTCCTGACTGAAAATAATTGAGCTTGTTCTCTGTGCTGTAATAGGGCAACATTCCACCTTCAAGCCTGGTAACATCCTCACCGGTCAGCGCTTCAATGACTTCTTCAGAGCTTAATCCCTGTGGTAGGGTCGTTTCTCCAAATACGGCAGGCGATTGCCAAATAGAAACAACTAAAAGCAACAAGACAATACCACCTGTTGTTAACCAATTTACTTTTTTCATTTTTTTCTCCTGAGATTTTAAATTCATAGCTATTGTTTTTCATTTTAATAATTATTCTTCTATAAACACCTCCTGGATACTTCCTAAATCTTCAACCAGCCGATTAATCAGGCAGGTTTCAGTGTTTATCAGATAATTGCTAAATTCTTCTTGTCTTGCTTGCTGAATTTCCACAACCAGACCTAAAGAATCAGATGACCAAAAGAAGTTGTTGATAGCCGTAGGATTTATGAGTGTACGTTCCGCATCAATCAGGGTTTTTGTTTCCCCTGTTCTCAGGTTTTTAATCATTAGGGTTGCTTGTTGAGCTCCCCGGTAAGCAATCCAATTACCGTCTGAAGAGATTTGCAGATTAATGTTTTTTATTGCAGATTTATCAAGATAGAAAATATTAAGAATTTCGCCGTTATCCAGGTCGACAGATCGCAAGATGTATCCCTGCCCATAAATATCCTGGGTGCCAAAAAGGAGACTTTCTGAATTGCTTCCCCATCCAGCCAGCGAACTTCCCAGAGGTATTTGGATTGTATTTATTAATTTCGCACCCGCTGTAAACACAAGCAAACTATTTCCGGATTGAACCGCAATTCGATTGGATTCTCTGTTCCAAATGGCTCTGCTGGAGAATATTCCACTGTATTTTGATTCTTTACCATTCTCAATGTTCCGGATTGTCAATCCTTGTTCGTCTATGATGCCTGCATATTCCTGATTTGTACTGACAGAGACATAATGAGCTTCTTCGGCTATCAGAATAGCTTGATTTTTACTTGAATTAAGTGACCAGCTGCCATCAGAATTTTCAACAAGCCAGATTGCTGATTCAAGCCTTGATGTGGTAAATAAAGTTGAAATACTATCCGATGATATGCAAGCCGTTTCGATAGTAGTCACACCTTGATTTGAGGGATTCCACAACACTGACCATTGCTCTGGCTCTCCTTCAAACAAATCTTTCATAGGACCTTCCGTTATCCTTACAGGAACCGTGATTGTGAGAGGGAAGGTAACGCCAAGCTCAGAAAACTTGAAGTTGGCATGCAAAGGTGTGTTTTTGGTTCCTTCCGTTTTCTGACTCCCTGCAGGTGAATCGTAAGCGAGTAGGGTTCCGTTAGCGTCCACGATGACAGGCACTCCGGCAATATGGAAAATGTTTTCAGATTTTGGGTCAAGTACAAGATCAGTTACAAGTATCCAGTAACTGTCTTCCTTAAAGCTTTGTGTGATTTGTATCTTCCCGCTTGAACCATTCTCGATTACCTGTTGAGAAATATCAAATTCCTGTTCGGACAACTTTTCATCTGAGGACTGGAAGCGCAAAGGTATTTTAAGGATGCTATTTTCTGAGTTACTTGAGTCATCCATGCATGGCAAATTCAAAATAACCTCTTGAGACCCATCAGGTAAGGATGGAAATTGCCCTTTCGCATTCTCTTCATAACGTTCATCACTACCGGGAAGTGTCAGAAACCGTTTGATTTGACACGAATCCATACTCGTAAAACCAACCTCTGCATTCGGAAAAACGAAATAATCAATTATGGTTCGATCTTTTGAATACATTGCAGACGGCACTAAGACAGTAATGTTATCAAATTCAATTTGTACAGGTTCAGTTAGGCTCATAACGGAAGCTGGCTCACTTACCAACCCGGTTGATGATGAATAGCCTAACCATTTTGCGATCTGTGCCACGACTTTCGTTGGATTCATAATAAAATAGCTGATACAAAAAAGTAACAATAATGCGCCGGCTAACCGTAAGAACCATAAACCTGTTTTGGATGCTGATTGCCTAACCTCAGAAGCAGGCTTATATCGAAAAAACTGAGATTCAAGGTTACTTCTAAAAGAATCAGAAATAGCTGGTCTATCGTATGAAATATCGATAAGTTGTTCTGTTTTCTTTAACGTTTCTTGGTCCATATTAAACCTTCATTTCTATAGCGAGATATCGGATTATTTTGTAATACTTCTTTTTTGTCTTGTCGACTGAATAACCGGTTAATTTGGACATCTCATTAAAAGTGAGTTCAGCCACAAATTTGAGTCGTAATAATTCCGCATCTTCGGGAGAAAGACGGCTCACAAGTTGACGAACGGTTAGCACGTCCTCTTTGCTGAAACCAGAAGGATTGAACAGATTAGCATCCAGCTCCTCAATAAATTCAACCGTTATTTCTTCTCTTCTGTTTGTTTTACGAAAGAGGTCATTAGCTTTGCTTCGGGCTATTTGGAATAGCCACGAACCAAAACATTCTTTGTTCCTCAAATCTCCAATCGATGCAAATGCTGATAAAAAAGTTTGAGATGTCAGATCCTCAGTATCTGCTAAATTCTTAACTATATCGAGTAAGTAGTAATAAACCCTTTTAAAATAACGATCATATAAGACAGTAAATGCTTGAGGATCATCAATTGCCAACCCAGCAAGTTCGCCATCCGAGAGTTCGGTGTACACCCGAAACTGTTTTACCTGCCTTCGTAGATTCGTTATAGAAACAGAGCTTTTTCTTTGCATATTAAGTAGACGCTATAAAAGTTGTTTTGTGCCAATTTGGAAAGTTTTTGTCAGTGAAACGGATTTATTCTATAGGCTTAAAAAGAGTAGATCAGAGTATTTTTACCTTCTTGGTTTTCAGACACTCGAAAAGCATCGGCGCGCTCCCCTATAGTCACCCGGCGCTGATGCTGGTGTGAGCAAGGCGTAGACAAGTGTACCAGTCTGAATGGAGCGAGAAAAAGCATCCTAACTAGCAGCATTTATAGGCTTTCCAACAAGGTGATGCTTATTGTGCCAAAAATATCTGAAAGTAAATTCAATCTTGACCTGGATCAATTGCAGAATTAAAAAAATAGCCCTGCGAGGGATGCTCAGCAGGGCTTTTTTTAAGAAGTGTTTCTCTTAAACCGCTTCGGTCTCCATGTTCATGGCAGAGTTGACATCAACTTTCACACCAGGACCCATGGTGGAAGCCAGGGTGACTCGCTTGATAAATTGCCCTTTCGCTCCGGCAGGGCGCGCTTTGCGCACTGCACTGGTCAGGGCAGCCATGTTTTCATAAAGATCTGCGGCACTGAACGAAACCTTGCCGAGCGGCACGTGAATGTTGGCGCTCTTATCAAGCCTAAACTCAACCCGACCAGCCTTGGCTGTTTCGATTGCCTGGGCGATGTCGTCCGGCTGGACAACTGTACCGGCTTTTGGGTTGGGCATCAGGTTGCGGGGACCCAAAACACGACCCAGGCGACCAACCTTGCCCATCATATCCATCGTGCCAACAGCTACATCAAAATCGGTGTAACCGCCCTGAATGCGAGCCAAATCTTCATCGGTCTCAGCCACAAAATCGGCACCGGCAGCCCGAGCCGCGGACGCAGCTTCACCCTGGGCGAAAACCAAAACACGAACGGTTTTTCCCAGACCTTTTGGCAGCAGGGTCACATCACGAATCTGCTGGTCCGCCTGGCGGGGGTCAAGACCGGTGCGGATATGGATTTCGACGGTTTCGTCAAACTTGGCAAACGCCAGCTCTTTGACTAAATCTATTGCTTCCCTGGGGCTATAACTTCTGTCAGCCTCAACTTTTTGGCTGGCGTTGATGAAATTCTTTCCTTTTTTAGACATTAAGACTCCTTTGTGGTTCCACCGGGCGTCTCAACCCTCCCACTATGCTAATTTCCTGTTTACTTTTCGACGACTTTAATGCCCATGTTCCGGGCAGTGCCTTCCAACTGGCGAATGGCAGCTTCAATATCGTTGGCGTTCATGTCTTTGTACTTGGTTTCAGCGATCTCTTTCAACTGAGCCTTGGTAACCTGACCGACCTTTTCGGCTTTTGGATGGGCTGACCCCTTGTCAACACCGGCTGCTTTCTTGATCAAAACCGCTGCGGGCGGGGATTTCAACTCAAACTTGAATGAGCCATCCATAAAGATGGTAATGTCTGCGGGGATAATTTCGCCCATCCGGTTTGAGGTACGGGCATTGTAATCCTTGCAGAACGCCATGATGTTGACACCATGAGGTGCCAGCGCCGGACCAATCGGGGGAGCCGGATTGGCTTTACCAGCCTGGATTTGCAGTCTTACTATTGCTTTTACTTTCTTTGCCACTAATAAATCTCCTTGGTGGTTCTAACGGGTCTGTTGACCCTCCCACAAATTTCCGGATCGCTCCGGTTTACGCTTTTTCAACCTGCAGAAAATCGAGTTCCACAGGAGTATCCCGCCCAAAGAAATTCACCATCACGCGAATCTTTGAACGTTCCATATAAATTTCATCAACGACGCCTCTGAAGTCGTTGAAGGGACCATCCACAATGCGCACACGATCGCCTGGCTTATAAGTGACTTTATAAGTTGGCGCTTCGTTTTCCATTCGGCGCAAGATGCTGGCGACTTCTTCCGGGCGCAGCGGGGTGGGATCATCACCCATGCCCACAAACCCGGTCACACCAGGCGTGTTGCGTACTACGAACCAGGAATCTTCCTCCAGGATCATATTCACCAGCACATAGCCAGGAAAAACATGGCGCTCCACGGTACGGCGTTTGCCATCCCGAACTTCGATCTCTTCCTGGGTCGGTATGACAACATCAAAGATCTTGTCTTTCATCGCCATGGTTTCGATGCGTTGTTCCAGGTTCTTCCGCACCTTGTTTTCATAACCAGAGTAGCAATGAATTACAAACCACTGACGGTTATCGTCAGGCTTTGCTTCGGCGCCCGGGGCAGCTTGTGTCTCCGGGGATTGATCAGCCGGATTCAGCTCTTCAAAACCCTGGAGGTCGTCATTCGAAAGGTCAGACATGATTTCGTCTCTTTTCTTTGCCTATCCGACCAACAATCCAACCAGGCGAGCAAATATGAAATCAAGTACGCCCAGGAGGGCAGACATGATCACGGTTACGATCAGGACGATGCGTGTAAGCGCCAGCGCTTCCTCACGGGTTGGCCAGCTAACTTTGCGCAGTTCACCAATTGTCTGACGCCACCAGATCTTGATCTTCTGGAAAAAATTAGGTCTTTTATCATTCTTTGCCATAGTTAACTCCTGGTTGACAGTTCAACGCCGTAGGATCTACGGCGCTGATTTTCTTCAACAGGTCAGGTAGGAATTGAACCCACAACCCCCGCTTTTGGAGAGCGGTGCTCTGCCAATTGAGCTACTGACCTACGCGCTCCCTTTTCAGGAAGCTTATTTTACCTCCCGATGCAGTTGGTGACAACGACAGCGCGGGCAATACTTATTCATTTCAATGCGACCAGGGTCATTTCGGCGGTTTTTAACCGTTGTGTAATTACGTTCTTTACACTCGGTGCACGCCAGGTGTATGACTGGTCTGATATCTTTTTTCTTCGATGCCATTTTAGTCTAACATGGCTGCCTTGTTCAGACAGCCATGATTCCTTCCTGAAATTCTTATCAACTAAGAAATAATCTTTGTGATCCTGCCAGCGCCTACTGTCAGACCGCCTTCGCGGATAGCGAATTCGGAACCGTCTTCAATAGCGACTTTTTGGATCAGTTTAACTCTCAGACCGTTGACGTTATCACCGGGCAGAACCATTTCAACGCCTTCGGGCAGGGTCACATCGCCGGTAACATCGGTGGTGTGGATATAGAACTGCGGGCGATAGCCAGTGAAGAATGCGCTGTGACGTCCACCTTCTTCTTTGCGAAGGATGTAAACGGAGCATTCAAACTCGGTATGGGGGGTAATGGAGTTGGGTTTCGCCAAAACCATACCGCGTTCCACCTGATCGCGATCGATGCCGCGCAGCAGAATACCAGCATTGTCACCAGCCTGACCACGGTCAAGCATTTTGTGGAACATTTCGATACCAGTCGCAACGGTGGGCAGGGGTTTTTCCATCAAACCGACGATGTGAACAGGATCGTTCAGTTTCAAAGTACCGCGTTCGATACGACCGGTCACAACAGTCCCGCGACCTTTAATCGAGAAAACGTCTTCGATGGGCATGAGGAAATCTTTTTCGAAATCACGCAGGGGCTCCTCAAAGAATTCGTCAACCGCGTCCATCAGGTCTGCGATCGGTTTGTATTCCGGGGCTTCGGGGTCCGTCGAAGTGCTCTCGAGAGCAACCTTGGCAGAACCGCGAATGATCGGCACGTCGTCGCCGGGGAAGCCGTTTTTGGTCAGCAGTTCGCGAATTTCCATTTCGACCAGTTCAAGCAGTTCGGGGTCGTCCATTTGATCGGTCTTGTTCAAAAAGACTAAAATGGAGGGAACCTCAACCTGGCGAGCCAGCAGAACGTGTTCTTCGGTTTGGGGCATGGGACCATCAGGCGCGCTGACAACAAGGATTGCGCCATCGACCTGGGCTGCACCGGTAATCATGTTTTTAATGTAGTCACGGTGACCGGGCATATCAACGTGGGCATAGTGGCGCTTGGCAGTCTCATATTCAACATGAGTAATGTTGATGGTAATACCACGAGCTTTTTCTTCCGGAGCATTGTCAATCGTTGAATAATCACGGAATTTGCCATAACCACGCATTGCCTGGACTTTGGTAATAGCAGCGGTCAGGGTGGTCTTGCCATGGTCAATATGACCCATCGTACCGATGTTCATATGAGGCTTAGAGCGGTCAAATTTTTGTTTCGCCATCTTTTCTCCTTAATAATGACTTTATTTTTCTCTTTTTCGGCAAGAGCCCTCAATCGGATTCGAACCGATGACCTCATTCTTACCAAGAATGCGCTCTACCATCTGAGCTATGAGGGCAGCCGTACCTTCACACTGCCTTTGCAGCGTAAAATGGACGGTGAAGGATTCGAACCTCCGAAGGCGCCTGCCAGCTGATTTACAGTCAGCCCCCGTTGTCCACTTGGGTAACCGTCCTGGGTTTTCCTTGGGGCGCTTGCTTACCCACTGGAGATTGCAATCCACCGAAGTCGATCGCAATCGCTAAAGAGTAAAACAGAGCCGACGATCGGAATCGAACCGATAACCTACCACTTACAAGGCGGTTGCTCTACCATTGAGCTACGCCGGCGCCCGGGAAAATATTTTGTTGTTAAGGATACTCACAGACTAAAAAGTATATCAAAATTTGCACGCTTGCGCAAGGCTGAATCTTTCCAGTCCTTCAATTTCAAATCGAGAGTTTATCAGCTTAAACCTGCTAAGTCAAGGGAATTTGATCAAAAACCTGCCGCAATTATGGTCTGTCTTTTATCATCCCACTGAGCAGCTCCTCCCGAATTCTTTCAAACAGGATTTGCCTGCCTTCAGGCATGATTTCCTGGTCGATCCGGGTCAGCTCCAGGCTGCCTGTGCTGCCAGTCAGGATTTCTCCATCCAGCAATCTGCCAGCCGCCACTTCGACGCTGACGTAAAGGTCACTTCCAAACACCCCCAACAGACGTGTGGCTGCCTCCAAACCGGGCTGCCCTTCTACACCTACAATGATGACATTGTTGGCTGAGAGGTAGCTGATTAGCTCAGC
Organism: Anaerolineaceae bacterium UBA5311; assembly: GCA_002411175.1. Classification (GTDB taxonomy): domain Bacteria; phylum Chloroflexota; class Anaerolineae; order Anaerolineales; family Anaerolineaceae; genus Mesolinea. The sequence goes on from DHRN01000078.1 coordinate 10,042, forward strand.
AGAAGATATTTCTGGCTGCACATAGATGCTTCTGACCGCGCTCGCCAAAAGCGCGTCAGCGGCAGCTTGCCAATCACCGCTGATTGTCGGGTCTGTCATTTCAGCCGTAAACGGATAATAACCAACGGGCATATAGCGCGCCCGGCAGATTCCGCAGAAAAACCGTGCACCGGTTAAAAATGAATCGCGTGTACGGTTACCGGCATCATCGTTTGCCAGGCTGATCACCCCCACGCGGTAATCATCAGTCGTCAGAGCCAGGGCATAGCCAGCCAAAAACGCACGTTGTTCCAACGTTCCGCCCGCACTGCTGACCAGGTGGATGTTGCCAGTCGGATTCAAACCCGCGACGTCTACGGCTAAAAATTGAACCGCGGGCAGTTGCGCTGCGATTGCCTCAATCTCCGCTGCGTTCGCGGTGCTGACGATTACCCTCACTGTTGGGGTCACCTGCTCTACAGAAATAATGTCGTGTTGTTCAAATGTCCGGTCACTTTCTGCCGCAAGGGCTGAGAGCCGCCCCGATACAGCCTGATTGTGCGTCGAACCCGCCCCTGACCAAAACACCAATTCGCTGCTGATCAGCGAAATCGGTAATTCGGTTGCGACTTCCGGCGGTGCCGTGATTACGGTTTCTTCGGTTGCGATCGGTTGGGTTTCCGCAGGAGTCAAAGTCACATCAGGCTGTTGTGGATTGCAAGCAGCAACCAGCATTGATATTGCTATCAGAATTAACATCAGGGAGAATTTCGTTTTCGTCATGGCAATATTTTATCTTAACTCGTGGATAGAATGAAATTTGTATGCTTGCAGGCGTAGCGAAGCAATCTGCCTTTAATCTGTCATCCTAAGCCTCTTTTGCGAAGGACCCTGACGTTTCGACCACAATGGCTATTCTACTGAAACGGGTAGATTTTTGCGAATTACACTGTGTGTCACTTCGTTCAGAATGACAGTCTTCTTGTCAGAATGAAGAATAAAAGAGTAAGAGATTAAAAGCAGACTGCCGCGCCCCCTCGTTGTGATTCAATAGCCCCTGCTATTTGGCTAACGGGGGCTCGCAGTGACGGGTATGTAATCTGTCATTGCGAGCGTAGCGAAGCATTCTGCCTTTAATCTGTCATCCTTAGCCTCTTTTGCGAAGGATCCTGACGTTTCAACCACATTGGCTATTCTACTGAAACGGGTAGATTCTTACGAATTACACTGTGTGTCACTTCGTTCAGAATGACAGTCTGTTTGTCGAGCAGCTCCCCGCACCACCTTTAATTCCCCCTCTAAAGAGGGGGTCGTTGTCGTGCCCCCGCTCCCCGGGCACAAACCATGCAACTATAGAGAAAGAGGATTTATTCAAGGATATCAACATGAGCATACCATCAACCGAAACAAGCCCGGACGAAGTCCACCTTGCACGCAAGCCACAAGGGTGGCGTATTCGCCAAATGATCAAAGACGGAGGAGCCCGAGAGCTGCGATCCTACGCTGAAAAGATGATGCAGCGCAGCCGGGTCAATTCCGCTTACTTTGCACAGCTTGCTCCCGGACTTGCATTGTTGCTGGTTGGCATCCTGGTCAATAATCCTTTACTGGTGATCATTGCCGGGGTCAGTTCTCCGGTGTTGAATCCGATTGTCGGGCTCGTTTCCGCGGCAATCCGCCCTTCAACCCGGCACTTGCTAAAGTCCATTTTTTACCTGGCGCTCACAATCCTGCTCTTCTTTGCGGTGGGATGGCTGGTCAATCTCCTCAGCCCGGAATTGGGTGGCGCGCTCGAGATTTTGCGGCTCTTTTCGGGGGGAGATGGCTGGTTCTCCTGGGTTATCCTGGTGGTTTTCTCGATCATCGGGTTGGTATTGTTTATTTTTCAGGACAACATTCCTTCTGTGCTTGTCTCTACCGTTTTATTTTTCCTGATCTTTATTCCAATCTCAGCAGCAGGATATCAAATGGCTCGGGGGGATACTGCCTTAAGTGCCAGTTTGCTGATTATTTCAAGTTCACGCTTATTCACCAGCTTATCCATCATGCTGCTGACAGCCTGGGTTGCCGGCTTCCAACCCCGGCGTGTGGTAGGTTGGATAACAATAGGCTTGGTTTTTATTGCCGCCCTCCTGCTCCTAAACGAAGCCTTTGGTTTTTTCCCGGCGCCAGAACAACCTGATTCCATGCCCGGGGCAAGTATTGTTGCCCTTCTTACCCCTGGGGTGCCCACCGAAGAACCAACCATTGCTCCTGGGTTCACCGCAACCTCGTTACCAACCGCGACTCCACGCCCAACCGCTACCCTCAGTCCGACAGCATCTCCTTCACTCGCGCCGGCACAGTCAGAGCCTGAAGAACCAGCTGCTCCAGAGTTTCTTCAGGCAGAGGTAACAGCAGAAAGTGGGATTGTCGTACGCGAAGCTCCTGATGTTTCATCCTTGATCCTTGCATACTTCAACAAAGGTCAGATTGTGACCTTATTTGGAGAACAGGTTACTGAACAAAATATCGTGTGGGAAAAGGTTTTGCTCGAAGACGGAACTGTTGGTTGGGCTACAAGCCGGTATCTGTTGATTATTTCAGACTAACGGGATAATATCTCAAGATTCTCAAGCGGTACGCGGATCACGCTCTCGTCATCGCGTTCCACCACGACAACATAGCTAAGCAATCCACTGCCCAGGTGTTCTTCTTTTTCAGGAACCTCAATAATTATGCCCTGGCTGCCAAAATAGGGGCTGCCCAGCAGGCGCACCTGGCAGCCCACCAAAGCTGTTTTCGCTTTATCGAACAATTCTGTCGCCTGGCTTCCCTGGTCAGGATAAAACAACCTGGGTTTGATCCCGTCCCTGTTGTTGGGTTCCTGCGCGAGCAGGTAGACTGGTTTTTCGTTCATCTCTTGCAAGGCGCTGCTGGAAACCGAATCGGTTTGCGCTTCTCCAAAACCCACCAGACTGATTAATGGCACATTCCAGTTTTTATAAGCTCTATACAATCCGGGCTCCAATACCGGAGCGATTACACCCGCAGCCTGAGCATCACGCAACAAATCCAGCTGGGGAAGATTAAGTTTGCCCGGAAACAGGACAATTTTGTCTTTCAGGTCATTTATTGGCAATCGACCCAGCTCTTCCACCAGGATAAGCATGCCCGCGGCACATTTCCCGTTTCCCCAGGCTGCCTGCAGACAGGTTCCCCGTGCAATGATATCAGCTCCAAACCCGGGAGCTATTTCCGCAACCGTTCCAGGGATTGGGCTGTTAGCCTGGATCTTTTTCTCTCCCATCGCCAGGGTTACCCTGCCATCACGGACCGCAACGACCTTCCCAGCCTCAGGAGCTCTGAAAATTCGGGAGATCAGTCCCTGTTTTTTGGCAATCACATCGCCTTTTTGGAAAGATTCACCTGCCAGGCGTTTAATCGACCCTTCGAGGTCACTATCTTTGATTTGAAAATGGTTCTTAACGTCAAACACCTGGAATCCCGCCGGCAAAACAACTTCAGCAATCAAATCGCCATAGCCGAGCACTTGCCCCAGGTGCGCCACGACCTTCCCCGGAACAGGCAGCCTGACCGCATGCTTGAGTAAATAGTCGCGCTCTACAATTGCTCCAGGCATGCTCAAACCCCCAGCTCCCAAAGCCAATTTTGGCGGATTTTGTTCATTATCTGGGGGTCGGAATGCAAAAAAGGCGGTCTTCCCCTGGCATCAATGATGATTCCCAGTTTTGAAGTTGGTGTGCTCACCCAACCACCTAATCCCCGCATGCCCATACCCACATCACTGTTTTCTTCAGGTGAAAGATAGACCCTGATATTGTCCACCGGTGATGTCTCAATGCGTTTTAGCTCGTTCATATAGACCTTATAGCGCTGGCGCATCTCGCCCATGCCCTCATCCACTTCCAGTCTTAACACTAATTGATCGATTGTCGCCAGGCTATCCACAACTACGATGGTCGCCATGTTGGTAAACATATCGTTATCTACAATCTGGGTTGAAAGCAGGCTGTTAAAATCAGCCAAGACCCCCAACGCGCCGGTTACTTCAAAATCGTCCCACGCAAATGTGGTTATGCCATTTGGCAATACGCTGTCCAGAACAGGGATGAAGGCATGCCTGAAAGATGGCAGTCGATCGAGGCTGGTGCCGCTAAGCAGCACTGGTTCATAATTATCCTGCATTCCCAGCTCTTCATCATAATGAAAATCCGGATCTATCCCGCTCAACCGCCGCAGCATACTTTTGATTCGTACGCTGATCCAGGTTATTTCGATGCTCAACTCTTCAAGCGTCGCTGGCAGGAAGAAGGGATGAATTTGCTTGTTCAACATGTAGGTTGCCACGGCAACAGGGTCAACCGATTTTCCCAGCATGCTGCTGACGGTTTCGATGGTCTCCTCATCGACAGCCATGTTTTCCCACAAACCCATTCGTTTGCCGTTGTGTGTAGCAATTACTTGTCCAAATTCAGGTTCCAGGTGGATTTGCAGGATGCCCTTATCAGTCGGTTGCGTTTGCTCCAACCAGCTTCCAATCCTCGCGCGGGCATATTCCGATGGCAGAATGTTGACTTTGGGGTTATCCAACATAGGCAGCATCGCGGGGAATTCTTTGATTCTGATTCGGCGGATCACCTTGCAAACCGCTTTGTAGGCGAATGAAAGGTCTTCCCTCCCGCTTTCTGGCTGAATATTGCCGGCGATGTACAGATCTTCCCCGATTTCAAGCTCAAGTTTAATATGGTCAGCCAACGCCTGGTTGCCTGCGTAGACAATTTGCGGACGCTCTCCCTGGCGCAGCTGGCACAACAAGCGCAGGTTACTGATCGCGGCTCTGAGCGCTTTTTCGGGTCCCCCATTCACACCGCCAGCCAAAATCAGCAGGTCGAAGCCGGTGTTGGTCAATTTTTCAATTTGTGAAGAAAGATTTGGTTCGTTCTGCAGGTTTAATTCCAAAACGATGTCCGAATTGAAGAAGCTTACCAGTCGACGCAGCGGTTCGAGGCTAAACTTTTCGGACAATCCGATTAGAGCAGTTCTAATCGGTTTCCCAGCGCTGAAAGTGATCCCTGCTCTCTCCAGCCCTTCCGTTCCCTCACCTTCGCTAAACAATATTTTTCCTTGTTTACTTATTATCCGCCGTCCGCTGATTTTTTCCAATGCCCGCAGCGCATTGGTTAGTGTCTGGGGGTCGCGGGCGCTGCCTGGTTGGTTTACATAGCCGCTCAGCTGATAACTGCCAGACCGGTCATCGAACAGCCACGCCTGGCTGCGAAGTGATGATATGTGGATGCTCAGATAAGGTGCCGTCATTATTCCTCTATAGCCACAATCTCACAAAATCAATGATCCGGTTAATGCTGCCAATCAGGGCGGTCAGTGCCGTCCCGAACAAACCTGCAAATATCGCTCCGAAGGTGATCCCAATGAACACCTGACCCACCCCGGAAAACCCATCCACCCACGGTTCAGGGGACTGCACAACGTTTTTGCCTTTTTTGCGATGGTGAAAGAAAAGTAACACCGCGATCACACCTAAAAGCATCATGAATGCTTCGAATATCGCGTTCCAATTTGGCTGCCCATCACGAACGACAGCTTGCGGGTCGAAAGCATTGACAACGCCCAATAGCTGTGGTGCCAGAGTTCCTCTGCTGATGCCCGCGACGGAAACAGCTGCCAGGATTCCCACCAGGAAACCAAGCGGGATCCCTGCCAATTTGGATGTCTTTCTAAACAAGTTCCACAATAACAAAATCGAGAGGATCGCCGGGACAAATGCCAACACTGCCGGTAGTTGGGGCAGACTGGTCAATGGCATGATTAGCATGGGGATAATCACCCTGTTTATCAGTATCAGGGCGGCATAGCCTGCGCTGACCCCAACCAGGATGTACATGGCGATGCCAAAGAACAGGTTGTCACCAAGCAAATAGCTGAACACCATTAACGAAAGCACGATGCCAGCCAGGGTCAGCAGGATGTTAAGGTCAGGCATGTCTGATACCCTCACCCTTCTCCGCGGCATCCGTTTCGATTTTGGTGATCATGCCTAAAATTAACACAACGATCATGATCAAAGTGCCGGCTTGCCAGGCGCGTTGGCTTGCATGCTCGCTTTGTCCAACCCCGCCCGGGTGCCCGGCAACGAAACCCGAAAGCTGTCCGGATTCAAAATAAGGAAGCAGCAAAGCTTCACTGAGGGCAATACTTACCGCGAACGTAGGCACATCAGGATGCCAGGGGCTAACTTGTTCGAGCCAGTTGCGTACAAACTCAGGCGAATCGCTTACCAGCAGAACCTGGTTAGTTTCATCCATTAACGTCGTGCCGTCTTTTACTGCCTGTTCAATCGGTGTCGCCCCCCAGTTTGGGCTTGAACCAGCAGCAAGTGCCAGGTAGCCCAGGTTTCCGCCAGGAATGAATTCGATCTCTATCGTTGGTTCAGAACGCTCAGAGTCAAAAAGCCCTTCGCCCAACCATAAGTCCACTGGTTGGCTGGTCACATACCGCAGCGAAACTCCGCGCTGGCGCAGGTCTTCCAGTACTGGGATGACCAGGGGCTCAATCTCGCTGCTGGTGGCAGCCTGGTAATCCAAAACCACCAAAACTACCTCTCCGGGCTGCATTTGTTCACTTTTTTCCTGCATGGCGATAGCCGGCAGACTGACTGGCAAATCCAGGTCTTGCCCTGGACCAATCACCAGGGAGAATATCACTCCTGCCAAAAGCAGAAGCGCCAGGATCAAACGCCCCAGCTTGCCCTGGCGGGTATTTTCGTGCAAAACCGGGATGCTGCGTCGACCTTCCTGCCCGATGATGTTGGTCAACACCTGCGCGCGGTCACGCTGGTTGCGTAAAAGCAGCAGGTCAGGGATCGTTTCATCAATCGCAGGGTTTTTCAAACCATCTTCTGCCGGCTCATCTGCATGCTTTTCTTCGTCAGCTTGTTGTGCGACTGCTTCCTTTGTTTCGTCCGTTTCGGAAGATTTCTGATCTTCTTGTTCTGTGAGTTCGTCCCCGGGCTGCTTGCCTTCTGCTTGTGAGCTTTCTTCCTCGTTTTCTTCCCCCTTAACCTGCTCTGGCGCCGCAGGCTCACTTGCGGGACGCTCTATTTCAAAAGCCGGCTCCTCTTCGTCTGGCTCACCGATTAAAGCTCCCTCAAGGTACTCCTGGTTTTCGACAGGTGTAGAGTCCGCGTCTTCAGGCGGACCAGGATTGTTCAACCTGTTCGGATTATTAAGGGGAAATTCATCAAGGTCGTCATCGGGAATGTTGTGAAAATCAAACGGCACTTCGTGATCCGTTTCGAGATCTGACCGCTTTTTACTTTGCTCGTCATCTTCCGCCGGAAAATATTCTTCCTCCACATTCGGGGAGGCAGGCTGGTTAAATTCATCCCCAATTTCCCGACGCAGCAGTTCCTGCAGTTCTTCTTCGGTCCACTCATCTTCAAAACTGCTGTCCTGAGAGCCGGTTAATACCTGCTTTGTGTCCTGATCGCCTTGAGGGTGCAGCTCGCGTATCCGCCGCAGCCACTCAGGGTCGCCATTTTCATCCACCAGGTCTGTATTAACTCGTCGGGCTTTTTTCCGTTCTTTTTCAGATTGCTCGCGTATGCGCTGGATGATTTCGTCGAACGCCCGGTCCACCTGGGAGCTCCCTTCGGCGGAACGACGTTCGTCCATAGCCTGCCCACCCTTTGCCATTTCACCGCTGGCGTCCTCTTCCCGGCTGCGCTCCCGTACCCACTCCAACCAGTCCGGAACCTCGGGTCTGTCTGTCAATCCGCCGCTGTCATCCACCCCATTTTCCAAATTTTCGAGCTCCCCTCCACTCAACAACGTCGCAGCTTCTGTCTCATCGTCCAGGAGGCTGCTTTCATTCAGCGCAGCCAGGACCTCTGAAAATGATTCAGCGGCAGGGTCCTGCTCATCGGCATCCAAATCGTCAAAGAGGAACAAATCCTCCAAAACCTCCCCACAGCGAATGCACTTGAGTGAAAACAAAGCGTTTTCCTGCCCACAATGTGGACAGACGCGTAATTGGTCAGCCTGCTCACTCATTTTCCACCACCTGACCAAACAATATTCGTATTGACGTGATTACCGCGCCCAGTGCCACCCCGATCAACAAGCCTCGCGCTCCGATAACCGGAAGCCTTTGCAGCGAGGCGACCGCTTCAGAAAGGAACGAGTTTTGCGTTACCGGCAGGAAGCCCAGGTTCAAAAACAGGAAGCCCAGGGCGCTTATTCCAAATGACACCGTCAGAATAGACCAGCCTCTCACCCTGAAAACCTTAATCGCAGCGCTCATCATTACCAACGCGACCAACCCCAACAACGCCATTTCAAGCGGCACCTGGATCGCCCTGATTACCTGTAAATATCGCGCGTCGTCGGCACCGCGAATGATGCCAAAGGCGAAGGTAGCGGTAAACGCAGCGATAAAGACCAGGCTGAACAGAAAACCCCGCCTTCCTATCGCGATATAGCGGATATGCGTGGCGACAAGGCTGCCGATCGCGATCAGCAGGGTCACAGCCGTGAGGATGATTGCCCAATTTAAGACCACGTTCAGGAAAGCAGAAGTGACCGGTTGGAAGAACAAGGCAATCAGGAATAAGAGCCCGGATACTGCCGCGACCACGATCATCTGGCGCTCTTTCACGGCAGCACCCCGCTCAGTTTCAGAACCGCCGCAACCAAAAGCGCGATCGCGATGATTACACGCAGCCAGTTGAGCGTCATTGCTGTGCCCTGCACATACCCCCGGTTCGATTTGCCCACAGCAGGCAGATAATAATCTTCTCCGAGGGTTATCTCGGCTTCAGTAGCAAAAAAGGCGGCTTGTGACGCCACAGAGCCGCTTGTGAAAATCAGCGGAACCCTTTTTCGTTCAGCCAAATCTGCAATCAATATGCTCTCAGGTCGGAAAGCGCCTGCCATGACCAACCCGGCGTTTCCAGGGCGTGCCAACTCTGGCAGCAAACCCGCCATCCCGGCAAAGGGGCTGGGTCCGCTGAGCTGGTTGTATTCTGGTCGAAACAGTTCTGTAGCCATGGCGTTTTCGTACGCGCCAAAAACAACCATCCGGCTGATACTGGCAAGGGCACCATCTGAACTGAAAGCATGGGTTGGCTTGTCATTAAAAACCACACGGTTCATCAGCGTCCGCTCCACCAATAAACCAGTCGTATCCCCCAACCCTGTGCTCAAACTCGAAAACCCTTCACCCAGCCCAATTATCAGCGTCTTTCCTTCTTCTGCAGAACGGTGCATCAGTGTGTCGATACCTGTAAAAGCCTGCGGTGTTTGAAGAGATTTATGGTTTTTTCGTTTCGAGAGAATTGAGGCAAGAAAAGTCAGAAGGATGATTAAAACGATTACCACTCCCGCTAAAAAATCCGTCTGGCTGAGGGTGTTCATGATAATATGCCTCGATCTGACCCTATACGGTTGCTATCCGGCTCAACAGAAAAACAGGCGCGCGTCAATCCGGTCGGGAAACCAGTTTGAAAATTTTTAATAACGATAGAAACCGATGAAAACCCTCTTTTCATGGATAAAGTATAGCATAACCGCTTAATTTCACACCTCAGAAAATCATTCCGCCTTTACAAAAAACGCCCTGTCTCCAGGGCGCTCTTTCTACCATAGCTGATTACCCACCATGGATCGACTCACCATGTGCCGCCTCGGCAGCTTCCATGATCGCTTCTGATAAGGTGGGGTGAATATGTACAGAGCGGGCAATTTCTTCCACGGTCAGTTCGTTTGCCTGCGCCAAAACCAGCTCCGGCAACAATTCTGAGACTTCCGGACCGACCAATGTAGCCCCAAGCAGCTCGCCAAATTTTGCGTCTGTAATGATTTTGGCGAATCCCGTTCCCTGCCCCAGCCCGAGCGCTTTTCCATTGGCGATAAAACTGAATCGACCGACCTTTACATCGAATCCAGCCTCTTTCGCCTGGGCTTCGGTGTAGCCAAACGAAGCCACCTGCGGGTCTGAGAAGACCGCTCTCGGGATCATGCGGTAATCCAGCTTGCGGGCTTCCTCGCCGGCAATCACCTCGGCACAGATTTGCCCCTGCGCCGAAGCAGTGTGAGCAAGCAAAAGCTGACCAGTTACATCACCAATCGCCCAGACACCGGCAACGTTCGTTGCCATGCGCTCATCGATCTGCACAAACCCTCGTTTGTCCAGCGCGACGCCAGCCTCCTCCAGCCCTATCCCCTGGGAATTCGGTTTGAACCCAATCGCAACCAGCGTAATCTCCGCTTCCAGGGTTTCTTCTCCATTCTCACCTTCAACCACCACGCTTGTACCGGTCTCGGTTTTGCTGACGGTTTTGACCCTGGTCCCGGTAAACGCCTTCACGCCTCGTTTTTTGAAGGCTTTGACCAATTCTTTTGCGGCTTCCTCGTCTTCATTGGGCAGAATATGGGGCAGCATCTCTATAATCGTGACTTCAACACCATATCCGCTCCAAATGGTAGCGAATTCGACCCCGATCGCGCCCCCACCGATAATAACCGCCGATTTGGGCAGTTGTTCGAGCATGATCGCGTGGGAATAATTGAGCACCTTCTCACCATCTGGTTCCATTCCGGGAATCACTGTCGCGTGCGCGCCAGTCGATAAGATAACATCCTTAGCTTCGATCTCTTCCTGCCCACCTGCATTCAATTCGACGATGACCTTCCCTTTTCCAGCTAGTTTGCCTGTTCCTTCGAAAACCTCAATCTTATTTTTCTTCATTAAGAACGCGATGCCTTTGGTCAGGCGTTGGCTGACTTGCCGGCTACGTTTGAAGGCTGCCGAATAATCCAGTTCCAGGTTGTCAAAACTGATTCCATACGTTTTCGCCTCAGTGCGCAAGGTAAAGGCGATTTCGGCATTATGCAGCAGCGCTTTTGAAGGAATACAGCCTTCATTCAAACAAACGCCGCCCAACCACTTTTTGTCGATTATGGCGGTTTTCAAGCCCAGTTGTGAAGCCCGAATCGCAGCCACATATCCACCTGGTCCGGCACCAATTACGATCACATCAAATTGTTTCATTATGTTCTCCTTCGTAGAAGCTTTTTTTTATATAAGTGCCAGCCCGCAGGTCGCTAAAAGCCTGGCGCAGTCCTTTCCACCCCCTCTTTAGAGGG
>DHRN01000078.1:21277-26886 GCA_002411175.1 Anaerolineaceae bacterium UBA5311
GGGGGGTGAGAGAATTGGCACTACCCATATCATTAATCCATTCACTCAATATCCCATCTTTCCATGCAGCGATTCATCATTCTCAATGTATTCCTGCACTTTGATGACACGGTAATTATCTTTATCATCCCGAATATACACCATCTCGATGCCGGCATTAATGATCAGCCTTTTACACATTGAACATGGACCGGAACTCTGTACGTAATTATTGTTTTCTTTCAAGTCAATACCAGACAAATAAATCGCAGAACCAATCATTCGCTCGCGGGCAGCGCTGATAATCGCGTTTGCTTCAGCATGAACGCTTCGGCAAAGCTCATAACGTTCTCCCCGCGGCACATTCAACTGCTCGCGGATGCAAAAACCCAGGTCGATACAGTTAGCCCTGCCTCTCGGCGCGCCGTTATAGCCGGTTGAAACGACTTCGTCGTTCTTGACGATCACAGCCCCATACTGCTTGCGCAAGCAGGTAGCCCGTTGGCTGACAACCTCAGCAAGGTCAAGATAATAATTGATTTTGTCTCGTCTGATCACAGGCACCTCTTCGGGCAATCTTGTACCAAAATTGTAACCCACAGATCTGATAAAAAAACAGCAATCATGTTATTCACGCTCAAAGTCCTTCATCTTCGACAAACTGGTAGAAGGATTTTTCTTGCTTTTTATCATCAGCAGAAATCGTCCCGACCGGGCAGGTATAGAGCGTAAATTCCTCTTCACCGTCCAAACCGAAAATATGATCACAGAATTCCATGTCAAAAGCAGCCACGGCACAGGCACCCAAGCCCAGCGCGGAACAAGCCAGGTAAAGATTTTGAGCCATGTGACCGGCATCGATCAAAACCACGCGGTGCGCCCAGATACCATAGCGCCATTCAGCCCGGTAGGGAACAAAACTCCAGTAGAAGATAACGCCTGCTTTTGCTGCCCAGCTCTGCCCAAACAGCGAGTCCGAGATAGCTGCCGGCAGGTCTTCCACCGGCTGCAGAAATTCAAGCTCATGCCCCAGCGGCAGGTAGTGATAGGCTCCTGGCGGCAAACCTTCAACATCCTGTACCAACAAATAGGTTTCAAACGCGTGCCGGGCGCCTCCCGAAGGCACCGTTCGCAGCGTGGCGTATGACTTTCCGCGGATGTCTTTGATTCCTTGCGTTGCCCAGAGCATAAACGATAGCTGCAAAAGGCTTATTGGCAATTGGGTATAAACTCGTGAACTCTTTCGTTCGGTGACAATTTCGATAAAATCGTCTTTCATCCAGAGATTCTCAAAATTTCCCGGCAGCGCAAAAGCCCGCTCCGTCATCGGCGCCTTTACCAGGGGTGGCTGTGGCAGATTAAGCCGCTGGTCGGATTCAAAATCGTCATACGGCGTGCTGGCGAAACTTTTCAGAAAATCTCGTCCTTCTTCGATCAATTTCTTCTGTATTTCCGGGTCAAGCATGGCGACTCCTAAAATTTGCTGGTTTGGTTTATTATAGACCCAATGGCAGTCGGATTCATAATAAATTGAGAAAGCAGCATCTCAGAGGTCGCTCAAACAACTATGAGTTATGGAAGCAGACCTAATTATTAATCAAGGCAGACAATTCGTCCAAGGAGGGCTATAGCCTCGATGAGAAGGCATAACGACTTTGTCACATTTGACCTCCTGACGGCGTTAACATCTATGTAGCTACAAATCGCAATTTGAACCTGAAAAGGAAAGCCAATGGATGATACAGACACCCTCAATAGATTTTTTTACAACAGTCCGTCTAAAAACGGAAAGGCAGGTCTGGCGGATGTGACCAACTTTTTTGAGCTTTATCGCAAAAATGTGACAAATATTTACTACTATCTCTACAGCCGCGTCCGAATCTTGTTTACGCCAAGCGAAACGTGTACGAACGTTCATTTCCGGAAAAAGAGTCTTTCGTGGAAATTGAATTTGATGGCAACAAGGTGCAAGCCTCCGACGAACCCATTGAAATTAACCAGGAAATTCAGCTCGGTTCGGTTATCTTCAAGTTGGCAACCATCGAAAAGAATCAGTTTGGGGGTTACAGCTTTCATTTCGATGGCACTGAAGGAAACATTGTCCAGTGCCTTGTAGATTTGGTCGGATATCCAACGAACATGAGTGGTGGTGGTAGCTTTAGCTTGAAGGATGACCCTTTCCATTTTTATCAGGCAAAGATGTACTCAGAAATACCTACAGGGATGCTGACCGTTCGCGCGTCACAACCGGCAGTCCTGGGTGATCTGATCACTTTTGTTGGTTCCTGGTCACCTGGAAAATAGACGAAAGCAGTAAATCAAAATAAGAAAAAGCGTTGGTAACCCAACGCTTTTCTCTATCTGCCAGTAATCAATCTCAATTGGTGCCCATTAGCCTGGATTGCAGATGATTATCTGTACATCGGACTCCACCAAAAATGACTATTTTCCCGAGATGGTCACGTTCTTAACCCTGACCCAGGGCAAAAGCCAATAGCCCGAGTTTTCGCGCTCCTGGCTGACCGCTGCGATATCGCGCAGCATGTCTGCCAGATTGCCAGCGATCATCACTTCGCTCAGGGGCTTGGTGACTTTGCCGTTTTCGATCAGGAAGCTGTTTTTGGCAACGCCGCTCAGATCGCCCGCAGGGCTGGGCTCACCACCCGAGAATCGCCCCAGCAGGATGCCCTTCTCAACGCCTCCAATCAGTTCCTCCAAAGGCGTTTCACCACTGTCAAACACAAAAGTGCCGCCGCTATTCGCCGAACGTTGCAAACCGGTCCTGGCAGCGCCATACCGGCTCAGGCTAAAGTTTTTAAGCACGCCGCCCTCGATCAGGGGCATATTTTCAGCGACATACCCATCACCGCTCAGCTGGCTTGCTCCTGGCAGGTTTGGGTGTTCAGCCGCCAGTGAGAAGTTGACCAGCGGGCTGGCAATCTGCTCGCCGAGCTTGTCTTTCCAGGGGCTCGTGCCGGAGATCAGCGCGCTGTCCTGCAAGTAGATGTCGCCGATGTACCACAAAAAATTCTCCAGGCAGCCGGGCATGATCACCAAATCACCCACAAAACTGCCCTCAAATTGATCGGTCACGATTTGCCGCTCTGTGTCATCCAAAATTCGCCTGACTCGTTCAGATTCAGTCACCCGTTCGGACGGATCTTCATAGACCGTGGCAAAGTAGTTGAAGGAAGAAGTCAAATCGCCGTCTTTCGCCATGAACATATTGGTCAGCTGATACAGCCCAACCTCTTCCGAGAGGCGCACACCGTTACTGTTGGCATAAAGCCGCTCGCTGTAATCATGCTCAACGCCAATCGTGTCAAAACTGATCTTCGGAAAATCCTTTTTCGTGTCTTCCAGCAAGCCAGTCAATTGCTTGTACATCTGCTCCAGGTCCGGTTTCTCTTCACCGCTGCTGAAGCTCAGATTTTCCTGCAGTTCAGCGATTCCCTCTGCCTCATCAGCTGCCGCCGACTGGGCAGCCTGCCATGCCTCCGCGACTGCCTGCTTGATGTCTGCCGGGTTAAAACTATTCAGGCTAACTGTTCCTTTACGCTTATCTTTAAGCAGCTTGATGCTGACCTTATCTGAAAACACCGTGCGCACCATGCTGATCTTGCCAAGTTCATAATAAAGCTCGGTCAATACATTGTGGCTCACCCAGGTTTCTCCTTCATCAGCGCCAACCGCTTTGATTTCTTCCAAAACGAGTTCGGCTGCCTCCAAAATTGCCTGGTTTTTAATTGCAAAATCCTTTTTCATGCCCGACCTCCCACGTTGATCTTTACCTTGATTGCAGGTCCGCCCATCCCTACCGGAATCATTTGCTTCTTTCCGCACATGCCCGAGTTGGTCCAGGTGACTGTATCGCTAACCATATCTGCTGATTTCAAAATCTCAAAAGCCACGCCTGAGACGGTGGTGTCTTTGATCGCCCGACCAAGCTTGCCATTCTTTATTTCAAAACCAAGCGGCACACCAAACATAAATTCACCGGTCGAATCTGCCTGCCCGTTGTTCATATCGGTCATCAGGTAGCCGTCTTCGACCGACGCGATCATATCTTCCAGTTTGTCAGTTCCGGGCAAAATGCAGGTGTTGCGCATACGGATCAGCGGTTCGTCCGAGAAATCATAAGCCCGCGCGTTGCCATGGGCTTCGTGCCCAAACTTGCGCGCCGATTCTTTGTTGTGCATGTAGCCGGTCAGGATGCCGTTTTCGATTAACATCTGGTCCTGCGCCGGCGTGCCTTCGTCATCGACAAAAACAGGCACCGGAGCCAGCTCGCCGAAAGCGGTGTGGGCAATATCGACCAGGCTAACCTTCTCGCTGGCGACGCGCTTGCCAAACATTGGTCCGCCAACCGAGCCGGTCTGCACAAAGTCGGCTTCGACGGTGTGCCCGACCGCTTCGTGTGCCAGGATGCCAGCCAGGTCCGAATCGAGAATCACGGTCTGGATGCCGGGTTTAGCGTAAATACCTTCTGCCTTTTGCATCAGCAATTCGTGTTGTTTTTCAAGTTTGTCAAAGTATTCTTCAGCAGTCTTGAAATTATCCATAAAGCTGCCATAACCGCCCAAAACTTTATAGAGCTCAACTGGCTGCCCGTCTTTATCCTGGGCGGTCATGAAAATGTAGACATTAGAGCGGGGGACAAACGAGTGCGAAACCACGCCGTCGCTGGTGTAAAGCAGTTTTTCCATATCAAGCACGCGCGCGAACACCCGTCGGCTGAGCAGCCGGGGGAAGCGCTCGGCGATGTAGCTGTCCAGTTCGTCCACGATACCCAGCAGATAGCTTTGTTCAACCTCGATGTCGTGCTCGAGCCCATCCTTGCGGGTAAAAGGCTGAACAGGAGAAAAATCGGGCTCCCCACGTCTGACGTGGTCGTCAAGAAAAGCCGCGTTTTGGCTGGCGGCATTCACAACCTGGGAAATCGCGTCCAGATCTTCGCCGTAGCCGGTCGCAGAAGCAAAACCATAGGCTCCACCCCTGACAACCCGTGCGGAAATGCCCTTGCTCACCCCGCTGGAATTGGAAACCAGGCTTCCATTGAGCATTGACACAGCGCGATTGCGGTTTTGCTGCGCGCGCAGTTCGGTATACCCAGTGAAACCATATTTTTTTACAAAATCGTGCAAGTGATCCTGAAGCATAAAAACCTCCATTTTTGAGTGGATTAATAATAACACGCCCGCTCCAGCAACAAGCAAAATTGCCGACATGACCGCATATTCGTTGTGCCAGCAACACTCAATATGGAAATTTCTGTCTATTTCGTGGTGTAGGGAACGGTTGCCACGCCGTCCCGCGAACAGCCGTAGGGCGAGACGTCTGTACCGGCGAAGTTGGTATTGGAGGTGCCTGATATTTACATTGGCGCGGTCGTGGTGCACCTCCAATCCGCCGTTGTCAGTGTGATCGTTGATATCGGTGGATTGAAAACACACAATGTGCGAGTAGAGAAAAGTACGAGGTGTTTTCAATATCGCCCGACGAAAAGTTGGCTTCGCCGGAACGGGACAAGCCGCGTTCCCTATGAATGATGGCTTCGCCGGAACGGGACAATCACTTCGTAAAGAATAATTCATAAGGGTCTTACCCTTCCGATTGACAAGATCCTTCGC
>DHRN01000078.1:27034-31408 GCA_002411175.1 Anaerolineaceae bacterium UBA5311
CGAAGTGACACAAAGTGTACTCCATAAAGATATTACCCTTCCAATCGACAAGATCCTTCATAAAAGAGGCTCAGGATGGCAGAACCCAGTTCCTAATCCCTGTTCCCTGTTCACGGCTGCCACGCCGCCCCGCGAACAGCCGTAGGGCGAGACACCTGTACCAACGAAGTCGGTATTGGAGGTGCCGGATATTTCCATTGGCGCGGTCGTGGTGCACCTCCAATCCGCCGTTGTGTGTGGAAAATGTGTACGGCGTATAAAAAACACACAATGTGCGAGTAAAGGAAAGTACGAGGTGTTATCAATATCGCCCGACGAAAAGTTGTCTTCGCCGGAACGGGACATTCACTTCGTAAAGAATAATTCATAAGGGTCTTACCGTTCCGATTGACAAGATCCTTCGCAAAAGAGGCTCAGGATGACAGAACCCAGTTCCTGTTCCCTGCTCCCTGTTCCCTGTTTCCTCTTCCCTGTTCGCGGCTGCCATGCCGGCTTGTCCTACGAAAAGATTGCTTCGCCGGAACGCGCGGTGCACGCTCCCTACAAATAATTTACGTTTTCGTTTTATCCACATTCACATTGGAAAATTGCTGTTCGCTGTACTGCGCTACTTGCAGACTGATGGTAAGGATGTTAAACTTAAACGACGGCGGCAGGCAATGACCATCCAAATTGGCAAAATTTCTTTAGAAACGCTCTGCAGGCTGTTTGATGCCCGGCAGGTGATTCTCTATGAAGCCGGGGCTCTGAGCGCATACCCACAACCGCCCGAAAGCGAGAAAGCAAGCTGGCAGGTCTATTCCAAACTGCTGCTTTCTTTCAACCACGCGTCCCGTCTGCATGCCTTTTCGTCTTCAGCCGAAACAAGACTGGTGTTGGTACAGCGCCTCACAACAACTGCCGTGCTCCTTTTGACTTACCCAATATCTACGCGCATAAAAACACTGGAAGCGACCCACCTCGCGCTGCGAGACCACCTTTCAAAGCCCGAGCCAGACTCGCTCACCCAGGCTGTTTTGAGGTTAGGCATTGACGACCTCAAACGCCCTGCCCCTGAACCAGCTCCAAAATCCGACCCGTTTCTTTCAATCTTCACAGACCTGCACAAATCCGCCCCTTCAGACACCCAGCCAATAAAGATTAACAAGTAAACAATTGCTCAGCCAGTCTGATCGGCAAGGTATACTAAACTAAAGCCTTTTCTAAGGAGTTATCATGCCAAAAATTCTCTATCTTCTCGACGGTCATGCCATCGCCTACCGCGCCTATTTCGCCCTCACCGCCGGCAGCTCCACCTACTGGACCAACAGCAAAGGCGAACCTACCGCCGGTGTTTATGGCTTTGCCAGCCGGTTGTTGCGCCTGTTCAAGCAGGAAGAGCCGGATTATGTAGCAGTCAGCTTCGACACTGGTCGCACCTTCCGCCACGAGATGTATGAAGACTACAAAGGCACCCGTGCCAAAATGCCCGACGATCTGCGGAGTCAAATCGAACGCATCCGTGAAATGGTCGATTGCTTCAATATCCCGCGTGTAGAAATTGACAATTACGAAGCCGACGACGTTATCGGCAGCCTGGCTCGTTGGGCAAGCGAAGAGAAAGGTCTGGGCGTCAAAATCATCACCGGCGACCGGGATTTGCTCCAGTTGGTGACAGACAGGGTGGTTGTCTCCCTTCCCGATCGCAAGAACGGTGGAGACGAAGACTACTTTCCTGAAGATGTCGTCCGCCGTATGGGCGTCAGACCCGACCAGATTGTCGATTACAAAGCCCTGGTTGGCGATCCTTCTGATAACATCCCCGGCGTGCGCGGCATCGGCGAGAAGACCGCTGTTGAGCTGCTGAAAAAATATGACACCCTTGATAACATTTACGCTAATCTGGATGAAATCAAGGGCAGAGCCAACAAACCACTCAGCGAAGGCAAGCAAGCCGCCTACCTGAGCCAGGATTTAGCCCGCATCCGCACAGATCTCCCGATCATCCTCGACCTCGAGCAGGCTAACCCGGTGCATTTCGACCCTGCTAATGTAGAAAATCTCTTTAAAGAGCTGGAATTTCGCACACTCACTCAGGATCTTAAAAAGATCACCACGAAAATGGATGCTGATTATCAGGAACAAAATGGTTTCCAGGGCAGTTTGTTCCCCGAGGCAGAAAAACCAAAAATCGAGATCATCAAGGATGAACCCAAGGCTCCTGGCTTCGAAACCGTGATTGTTGATGACCTCGAAAAGCTGAAGTTGCTGGTGGAAGATCTTGAAAGGGCTGAACAAATCGCCTTCGATACTGAAACCACCGGTCTCGACCCAATGCAGGATGATTTGGTTGGCATTTCGCTGGCTGCCAGCCCACATAAAGGCTATTACATACCCCTGAGGCACCAAAAAGGTCAGCAGCTCGATCTCAAAGCGGTCAAAACTGCCCTTCTATCGATTCTTGTTGACCCGAACATCCAAAAGGTCGCTCACAACGCCAAATTTGACCTGATCGCATTGCACAGAAGCGGCTTTGAAGTGACCCCGCTTGGTTTCGATACAATGGTCGCCGAATGGGTGATCGACCCAACCTCGCGCAACCTGGGACTCAAAGCCCAGGCAGACGCGCGCCTTGGCATACAAATGACCAACATCGATGAGCTGATCGGAAAAGGCAAAAACCAAATTAGCATGGACAAGGTATCCATTGATAAATGCGCTCCCTATGCGGCTGCTGATGCCGTAATGACACTGCGGCTGGTCGAACCCATGACCGAAGATTTGCGCGCCCATGCCTCCGAAAAGCTATACCGCGACCTGGAGAACCCCCTGATTCCCATTCTTGTCGGCATGGAAGAAGCCGGCATCCTTCTTGACAAACCTTTTTTTGCAAAATTTTCACTGGAACTGAAAGGGCAGATCGACCAGCTTACCCAGCAAGCCTACTTTCTGGCAGGTGAGAAATTCAACCTCAACTCCACCCAGCAGCTTTCAGATGTTTTGTTTGTGAAGTTGGCGCTCGAACCACCGGATCGCTCAAAAAAAACCAGCAGCGGTAAATATTCCACTTCCGCTGCCGTGCTCGAATCGATGCGCGGGATGCATCCTCTCGTGGATGCCATCCTCGAATACCGCGAGCTTTCCAAGCTTCAGTCCACTTATGTGGATGCCCTGCCAGCTCAGGTGAATCCCAACACCGGTCGCGTGCACACCACTTTCAACCAGACCGGCACGGTCACTGGTCGCATCGCTTCGCAAAACCCAAATTTGCAAAACATCCCCATCCGCACCGATCTCGGTCGCCGGGTGCGCCAGGGATTCATCGCCGCAGCGGGGCATGCACTATTAGCGCTCGATTATTCTCAAATCGAACTGCGCATCGTCGCCCACCTGGCACAGGACGAAGCCATGATGGACGCCTTCCACAAAAATCAGGATATCCATGCCGCAACTGCCGCAGCAATCCATGACGTTCCATTAAGCGAGGTCACCAGACAGCAGCGCCGGCATGCCAAGGCAATTAATTTTGGTTTGATTTATGGCATGAGCCCCTTTGGTCTCACCCGCACTACCGACCTGACCCTTGCAGAAGCTGAGAATTTCGTTAAAGAATATTTCAAGGAATTCCCGGCCGTCAAAAAATGGCTTGACGACACACGCCTGAGAGCAGCTCAACAAGGCTACGTAGAAACTTTGCTCGGTCGTCGGCGTTACTTCCCTGCCCTGGCTGCCGGCACAAATTACCTGATTCGCCAACGGGAAGAACGTGAAGCCATCAATGCCCCTGTTCAGGGTAGTGCCGCCGATATCATCAAGCTTGCCATGATCCGACTTCCTGACGCGTTGAAACAAGCCGGTTTGAAAACACGAATGCTCCTGCAGGTGCACGATGAATTGGTTTTCGAAGTGCCCGAATCCGAAATAGAGCCTGCTACAAAATTGGTAAAAGAAGTGATGGAAAGCGCTTACACGCTTTCGGTCCCCCTGGTCACCGAAGCCCGCGTCGGGAATAACTGGGGCGAGCTCACCGTCGTCGACCCTGATATGCCCGTAATCCTGGAGGAATAGAACCTGAGTTTCTCACTTTAGTGTCCTGAATGTTTCTTCAAAACAGATTGGATTGGTATAAGGTTTATGGTTGAGCCACTACTTCCTGGGCTTGAAAATCTATAGCATCAACATAACGGTACGGAACAAATACCGTAGGGCGAGACGTCTGTACCAACGAAGTCGGTATTGGAGGTGCCGGCTATTTCAATTGGCGCGATAGTGATGCACCTCCAATACGCCGTCGTCTGTGGTCATTGTGTACGGCGGATTGAGGGGGAGCAATATCACCATCACACCAATATCACAACCCCCTCAATCTCGCCCTACGAGTGATGGCTTCGCCGG
>DHRN01000078.1:31576-41759 GCA_002411175.1 Anaerolineaceae bacterium UBA5311
AATCAAAATTGTATGCTTTACACACCCACCGTCTGGCTCTGCAGCTGACCTTTGAGCTGCATAATCTGCTTGCGCGTACGGTCATCGGTTTCAACCAACCCGGCAATCTTATCGCAGGCATACATGACCGTAGTGTGGTCTCTTCCGCCCAGTTCTTCCCCAATCCTCGGCAGCGAAAGCTCGCCCATATCGCGCATTAAATACATCGCCACCTGGCGGGGAAAAGCCACATCCCTCGCCCGGCTTCGCCCGGTAAGACTGCCCAGGCTTACATTAAAAAATTCGGAGACCACTTCGAGCACAGTTTTCGGGGTTATACTGCTGGGTTGGGGCACAAAATCAGCCAATGCGTGTTCGGTCATCTGCAAGGTCAGTTCCTGTCCGCTCAGCTGCGAAAAAGCCAAAACGCGGTTCCAGGCGCCTTCCAGTTCGCGCACGTTGGTCTGGATCAGTTTGGCAATCCGTTCGATCACCTCTTCGGGGACATACATGCTCAGCTTTTCAGCTTTACTGTGCAAAATAGCCAGCCGGGTTTCATAATCCGGCGCCTGCATATCCACGGTCAGTCCCCATTCAAAGCGAGAGCGCAGGCGTTCTTCCAACGTACTCATCGCTTTGGGCGAACGGTCTGAAGTCATCACGATCTGTTTGTCCTGCCCATAGAGAGCATTAAAGGTATGGAAAAATTCTTCCTGGGTCGAGTCTTTGCCGGCAATGAACTGGATATCATCGATCAACAGAACATCCACCTGGCGATATTTTTCTCTAAACGCGGCTGTGGTCTTGGTGCGGATGGCATGCACCAGGTCGTTGGTGAACTCTTCGGATGAAATGTACAACACCTGCTTGCCCTGCTCCAAAACGGCATTGCCGATGGCATGCAGCATATGCGTTTTGCCCAAACCGACACCGCTGTAAATAAAAAGCGGGTTATACGCACGGGCGGGGTTTTCCGCGACAGCCTGGCAGGCAGCGTGAGCCAACCGATTTGCCGAACCGACTACGAAATTGTCAAAGCGATAGCGGGAGTTAAGGTGTGTATCGTAATTTTCCGTTTCAACAGGTTTGGGGGGCTTGGGCGCGGATACAGCCTCTTCCGCCACCTCCACCTGCGGGGCAGCCCAGACCTTGAATTCCACGCTCACCGGTCGCGCCATCATGCCGGTTAGTTTGTTGACCACGGTGCTCTTAAGCCGGCTGTCCAGCCAGTCACAAGCGTAGGCATTACCGGTTCCCAGTGAAAAAGTCCCCGAATCGTCTTCATAGGAGATCAATTGAGTATTCTTCACCCAGGTATCAAAAGAAGCTTTGCTAAGCTCCATTTGTAATTGTCCGATTGTTGCTTGCCATGCTTGTTGGGCATTCATGCTTTCAACTCCCTGTTCCTCAATCAGTTTCTCTAACACCGACGGTAAATCACGTGATCGGTTTGATAAATCGATTCACTCAAAGAATTTCAGATTCGTCATGGTAAGTGAATGACCAAATTCTATCATCTCAATCGCCCGATTTAGGGTTTAGTGTCTTAAAATGTTTGAATTCTTTAAGGTTTGCTTAATACTGATTTTTTCTTGTGAAGCAAACCTTAAATCCCCAGGATAGACCGATTGTTCTAAACCCTAATTAGCAGAATAAACACAGCGGTCACACCCGCATATATGGGTTTTATTTGGTAATGTTCAACTATTTTTCCCACTATTAGGGGTGTCGAGCAAGCCTGAACCGAGCTTCAATAAGTGGCTTTTCACAGGATAGTGATTCAAGAATTGGAATTAACTTTTCCAATATCCTTAAGACTACACGCTAAAGCCTATTTTTACTGATCCATCAATTTTGCAGCCCGCCTGCCTATTTCAACGGCAAAATTGGTTCCCCGGTCCCAGGGGTACACCTGGCTCATGCTGGCAAACCAGAGCCCCTCAATGGGGGTTTTCAACGCCGGGACATTTTTGCTATGGTCCAGCAGTGGGATCGGTTGGGCGTAACCGGTCTTGCTCAACCAGGAATTTTTAACCCAGCTCTCATCAAACTCCGGATTAATCTTTTTGAGATGGGGTAAAAACTCAGCCAGCAGCTCTTCCTTGCTCTTGCTGAAGTTGGCGTGGCTGCTTTCGAGGTAATCGCCGATATAGATGATGTGATCTCCACCAAAATATTCGGGCTTGAGGAAATTTGTATGCTCCACCAGCGAGAGGAAAGGATACCCGGCTTGCTTGGGGATGTTATACCAATAATACCCATCAGGGGAAAGCGGATGCTTAAGCGAGATCGTCATCACTACAGCGCCCATATGGTTTAGCTTCAACAGCTCACCCAGGTAGTCAGCTGGCAATTCGGGAGCCAATTTTGCCATCAACCCCGGCGAGAGCGTCACCAGCACCTGGTCGAAACGTTCCGGTGTCTGATCTTTCAGGTTCACAGTTAGCCCACCCGCCGAAGCTTTTTCGATGCGCTCAACAGCTGACTTGTAACGGATCTGAACGCCGTCATCCAGCAGCCTCTGGGCGAATTTGTCTGCGAATCTCTGAAAACCTCCTGCGAAAGTGCCCAACCTGGTGGTGCGGACGTGCAGCCGCGCCCACATCCATGCCATGTTGACCTTATCAGCCCAATTTTCGCCAAATTTGCCATCCAACATTGGCTTCCACATGCTTTCGAAGACCGTATTGCCAGCCCACTTGCGCATCCAGGCGTCGGTGGTCACTTTTTCGAGTGGTTTCCAATTCATCGTGAAACGTAAATAAAGCCCCACAAGCCCAAAGCGAATCTTGTTGAGCCCCCAACCCAAGCCTGGATACATAATCGCAGCTGGAATCGAATCGAACGGATAAAATTTGCCCTTGTGATACATCACGCTGATTGGTTTCGGGAACATCACCTGGTCTGACCAGCCCAATTCTTCAATCAGTCCCAGTAGATGCGCATCGCTTTGGAACCAATGGTGGTAAAACCGTTCGACAGACCAATCCCAACCCGGCTCTTTGAACCCAGAGGCGAGCCCCCCGGGCACGTCACTGGCTTCAAATATGGTCACATCGTGACCGAGTTTCCGCAAATCAAACGCGGCGCTCAAGCCGGCAAATCCGGCTCCGATCACGGCAATTTTTCGCTTGTTTTCTGTCATGATTTCCTCATCTCTGGCTATCCATCCTGCCTGGCGTCTTTTTGTTTATATTCATCCTGGAGAGTCTCGAGATCGCTGGTCAGGCTGATGCCTTCCTTCACAAAGAAGAAAGCCCCGACTACAGTGACCGGAAGCCACAAGGCTGCCCGCAGCAATAAAGCATAACTTAGCGCGTTTTCCGGGTTGACCCCAAACACTTCCATCATCGATTTAGTCGCCGCGTCAAAAGTTCCCAACCCACCAGGTGCGGCTGGCACCAGGAGCACAAGGTTCACAATTCCAACAATGAGCAGCAGGCTCTGATAGGTCAGATCCAGCCTCATCGCCCTCATCACTCCCCAATACAAACCTGCTTCCACCACCCAAATCAATACCGACTGGAACATGACCAAAAGCGACTGCACCGGCGAATGCAGCACCTGCAGCCCATCGGCAAACTTATGGATGATGCCGCTCAGCGGTTCCCTGAGTTTTCCCGGGACAAGATGCTTAATCACCCATTCGCTCACCTTGTTCATCTTTTCAGGCAAAAATACCATGCCAATGAACACCAACAGGATCAGCCCAAAAACCAGCCCGACCCAAAATGCACTTGTTTCGATGATGTCAACCCATTGGCTGTTTGGCGCAAAACTGGTCAGCTGTCCCAGGTTGAGCAGCACCAATGCGAGGATGGCGATCCCGTCAAACAGATGTTCAACGATAATCGTTGCCAACGAAGCCGAAATTGGCACATTCTCATTTTTCCGCAGCAGTACCGCGCGCAAGAGGTCTCCTGCTCGTGCCGGGTAAATATTGTTTGCCATGTACCCGGCTGAGAGGATCGAGAAGAGCTTTTGGATCGGAACTGATTTCATAGGAGAGAGCAAGACCCGCCACCGCCAGGTACGAACGAACAGCGCGATAAAGTAAAAGCCAATTCCCAGGGCGACAAAAGCGAGGTTGGCGCTGGTCAGCTGTTCCCAGACCAGGGCGAAATCGACCTTGCGGAAAGCCAGCCACAAAAAAACTGCGCTAATAATTAGCCCCAGCCATACATGCCACCGTTTTATCTTCATGCCCTCGATTGTACCTTACTAACGAGAGATGTACCCGTTGTTGTCCGCAGTCTGCCCGTGTGTTGCTAATGCCTTAATCGTGCTTTTACCATTTTTATTTGGATTGTGCGGGGCTGTTTCTTCTTAACTCTTATAATTCTCCCCCCGATATAAAATCATTAAGCAGGAAATGGCGTCTCACCCACAAAGGCGCGCAGGAATAGTTGCTCATGCCGGTGGGGCTGCTCCGGGCTTGCCAGTTCAGGATGTCTGCGTGATTAACCCACGCTCTCTTTCGGAAAGTGCTTTTTCATCCTGCGCTGCAAATCCCGCCTCGATAAAAACACCTTATGTCCGCAGGTCAGGCAAACCAGCCCAATATCAGCACCTATGCGCACCACCTCCCAGTCATATCCCCCGCAAGGGTGCGCCTTGCGCAAGCGCACTTTATCTCCAACCATGACTTCTGCAAACATGTTGTCGATTATAACGCCGTGTTATAATCCCTGGTTGTCACATACAATCACAACCCGGAAAACCCGATGTTAAACCTTAACCCAGCCACCCTGATAGCGCGACTGATCACCCTTGTTATCGCTCTGACCGTGCACGAATTTTCGCACGCGTATTTTGCCACCCGCTTTGGCGATGACACCCCCAGGCGTGCCGGACGACTCACGCTCAACCCCTTGGCTCACCTCGACCCAATTGGCTCATTGATGCTCATCCTTGTTGGTTTCGGCTGGGCAAAACCCGTGCCAATCAACCCGTATGTTATTCGCCAAAATAATAAAGCCGGTGTGATGATCACCTCCATCGCCGGTCCACTCTCCAACCTCGCGCTGGCACTGCTCGCCGCCATCCCTTTACGCCTTGGTCTCTTCCCGACAACCTACCAGGTGAGCGGTATCATGCCCACACCAGGCTATTTCTTAATTGAGTTCATTTACACCAACGTCGCCCTGTTCCTCTTTAACATGCTTCCACTCGCGCCGCTCGACGGCGAAAAGGTGCTCGAATTCCTGCTTCCGCGCTCCTGGCAGGGCGTTTTGCAGGGCATCCGCCAGTACGGTCCCTTTATACTCCTGGGGCTGGTCTTTTTGGGTCCTTATATTGGATTTGACTTTTTCGGAGTGGTCATTCGCAGACCCCTCATGGCGATCGTGGGCTTCCTGATCGGCAGCTGACCTCCTGTCATGGCTTACTATGTTTATATCATCCAGTGTGCAAACAATCACTTTTACACTGGCTGGAGCACCGACCCGCTGCGCCGGTTAAAACAACACAACGCCGGCAAAGGCTCCCGTTACACGCGCGTGTACGGACCCTGCGAACTTGTCTATGCGGAAGAAGTTGCCGATATGAGCTGCGCGTTAAAGCGCGAATTCAGAGTGAAAAAGCTGACACATCCTCAAAAGCACCGATTGATTGCGAATGAACAGCTAAACTGCCTTGTCAGGTTGATTGGGACGGCAGATTCTTTGCCGCCTCCGGAATAGTATGCGTAAAAAACGGTTAATGGATTCTGCGCGCGCTAATAACCAGCAAAACCACCCCAAAAACCACCAAACCGATTACTCCAAATGCTAAAAACCGGGCGTCGTGTGAAAAAACACGCTCGAAGAAACCTGGTTGTTCTCCCGGGGTTGGCTCGGGCGTGATCTCCTCCGGCAAAATCAACCTCGACATCACATCAGATGTCGGGCTGGAAGTTGGCGGCAGCATGATTGTCGCCTCAAGCTCACCTGGATTCGGCGTTTGTGTACCCATGCCCAGCAGGGTCTCACCGCCCCGGACTATCACCAGCTCATCCCCTGGGTGGATAATTGACTCTTCGGTCAGATTATTCAGAGTCAGGATCTCCTGTAAGCCGACCCCATACAATTCGGCGATATTATAAAGGAATTGCCCCTCCAGCACCAAGTGCCTGATGCCTCCATCCAGCCCCGGCGTTGCTGTGTAAGTATAGAGCTCCACTGGCAATGTCGGTGCGAGTGTCGGGATGCCTTCCTGCCCAACCTGGGCTGCCAATGCGGGAGAAACAGGCTGGAGGCATAAAAACCCAAAAAATAGAAGGAGGGATATCGTCTGCTTAACCGAAAATTTCATAGCGGTTCCGTTTTCTGGTTACCATTATAGTCGAATCGCCAAACATCAACCTTCGGAACCATTTTGCCAATATTTCGTCTTTCTATAAAGCGACGGCTGTACACTTTCCGCTTTTATTTTAACGTGTTTATTAAGAAGGAATGTGTTATAACGAAAACCTGACCGGTAAAGGCACAGTTAAAATATGATAAACGAAGAAAAAACTATTGAAAAAGAGCGAGACCCGCGAAAAAGCTACTCCATGGTCAGGCAAATCTTGTTTGCCTTCGGGGTCGGGGCAATCCTGGCATTCCTTGTGCTGGCAGCTGCTCTGTGGAAGTTTGAGCGCGACCATGCCCAGACGATCTACCCCGGCGTATCCGTTGCAGGGGTGGACCTCTCGGGGCTCACCCTCGGTCAGGCTGTCGTTGAAGCAAACGCCAGTCTGAATTATGGTCAGACCGGGCAGATT
This sequence comes from Anaerolineaceae bacterium UBA5311, assembly GCA_002411175.1. Classification (GTDB taxonomy): domain Bacteria; phylum Chloroflexota; class Anaerolineae; order Anaerolineales; family Anaerolineaceae; genus Mesolinea. The sequence continues at coordinate 38,298 of DHRN01000078.1, forward strand.
CAGTTTGTCGATGGGCAAAATCGCTGGGTCTACAGCCCCGAAGACCTGGGCTTCTCTTACAATCCAATCGAAGCCGTAAATGAAGCCTTCGCGGTCGGCAGGGGAAAGGGCACGTTTAAGAACCTGAATGAGCAGCTGCTCGCCATGAGCAGCGGTATAAACATTACACCCGGCATCGTCTACGACCAGGCAAAGGCTTACCAAGTCGTGCAGGAACTCGCCCGTCAGTCCAACATCGAAAAGGTCGAACCAGCTATCAACCTGGAAACATCTAAAATTAATGTTGTTGAAGGCAAGGCGGGCAGAACCGTGGATATAAACGCGACGTTGACCCGGCTGCAGGCTTACTTTTTAATCCAGCAAAACGGAGTTGTAAACCTGGTTGTCGAAGAGCACATCCCTGTTACAGCCAATGTTGAAGATACCGCCAGCCTGGCAGAAACGATTCTCAGCCAGCCCTTCACCATTCTGTCTGATGACCCGGCAAATGGGATGGGACCCTGGGTGATCGAGCCCGAAAGCCTGGCAGAGCTCCTGATAATCGACCAAAAACACGAGCAGGGCAGAACCGATTATCAGCTCACGCTCAACCGCCCGGCACTGGTCGCCTATGTAGCCAGCATCGCGCCGTCATTGCGGGTCGACCCGGTCAACGCGCGCATGATGTTCAACGACGACACCAGGCAGCTCGAACTGGTCGAAAGCGCTGTGATTGGTAAATCTGTCGATGTGGATGCCAGTGTGGAAGACATCATCGAAAAGATCAAGTCTGGCGATCATCAAACCACGCTGGTGATGGAAACAGTGGACCCCCAGGTCCGGGATGACAGCCTGGCTGCCGACCTCGGCATTACCGAGCTGGTTGCTGAAACGACCTCTTATTTCCATGGTTCTGATGCTGCCCGCATTCAGAACATCCGCGTTTCTGCCGAGAGCTTCTACGGCGTGATGGTTGCGCCCGGCGAAGTATTCTCGATGGCCAAGTATCTGACCAACATCAGCCTCGATAACGGTTACGCTGAAGCCCCGATCATCGTCGGAGATCAGACCGTCGATGGGGTTGGCGGGGGCATCTGCCAGGTCAGTACAACCCTTTTCCGCAACGCGTTTTTTGGCGGGTTCCCAATCGTCGAGCGGCACGCGCATGCTTATCGGGTCAGCTATTACGAGCAACAATCCAACGGCTGGGCAGATTCCAACCTTGCTGGTCTCGACGCAACAGTCTATGTTCCCCTGGTCGATTTCAAATTCCGCAACGACACTCCATATTGGCTTTTAATGGAAACTTATCCAACCAACACCTCGCTGACCTGGAAGTTTTATTCGACCAAAGACGGTCGCTCAGTCAGTTGGTGGACCTCTGGCATCACTGATGTGGTAAGCCCGCCTGAAGATATCTATCGTGAAGACCCCACCCTGCCCACTGGTGAGATCAGGCAAGTCGATTGGGCGGTATACGGCGCCACAGCGATTGCTTACCGCACGGTAACCCGCGATGGTGTGGTTTTCATCAACGACACCATCAAAACGGTCTACACCGCCTGGCCAGCTGGTTACAGTTATGGTCCGGGGACGGATATCCCCTGATGCCATTTCTCAGGTTGCCTTTTCAAGCCTATGGTAAAATTTATTCAATGGCTGATGCCAGTTAACATAAAAGATAGAAAAATGGAGATGCCCGTGATTAATCAAGAATTGTTGGATTTGTTACGCTGCCCTGTTTGCGTAAAAGAGAAAAAAGGTGAGCTCGAGTTCTATCAGGATAGCTGGCTGATCTGCACTAATTGCGACCGTAAATACCCTGTTTGGGAAGAAATCCCGATCATGCTTCTCGATGAAGGTGACAAATGGCAAGCCACCCGAAAAGAAGAGCTTCCGATTCCTCCTCCCAAACCTAACTAAGGAAAAACCAGCTCAAACCAAACGCCTGGCACAAACCAGGCGGTTTGTTTCAGGATAGCTTATGTCAAAAGAAAATAAGAAAATAAAGTTCCGCTTACCCGAGGGCAGAACTCGGATCGTCCTTGCCGTTTTGTTGGTCCTGGTGGTGATAGCCTCGGTCTTCATCTTTAATTTGACCAGCGATTTTATAGCCAAAGCAACGATTTTTAACCCCGGGGGTGCGCCAGTTCTCGATACACCAACTGCCGATCCGAATACCACCGCTCTTCCCGGAGCACCCACCCCGACAACCGCGGTCTCCCTGGACACTTTCACCATGCCCCCTGCCTGGGATGGAAAATCGCGCGTTAACCTGCTCGTCATGGGTTTGGACTCCCGCAGTCCGGATGCCTCCAACCCGCTGACTGACACGATGATCTTGTTCACCCTTGATCCGGTGGCAAACACTGCTGGCATGATCTCGATCCCCCGCGACCTGTGGGTTAAAATACCAGGTGGAGAATACAACAAAATAAACACTGCTTATAGCATTGGCGAAAGCTCTCAACTGCCTGGTGGCGGTCCTGCGCTTGCCACAAGGACAGTTGAGAACCTCATCGGTGTTCCAATAGATTTCTATGCTCAAATCGATTTTAATGCCTTCATTGAGTTTATTGACCTGATTAAAGGCGTGAAAATCGAAAACACCGAAAGCGTCCAGCTGAATATCGTTGATACCACATTTTCACAATGGCTGGAACCCGGAACTTATACCCTGACAGGCGAATTAGCGCTTGCCTATGTCCGCTATCGCGAATCGGAAGGCGGTGATATCGCCCGTTCGCAGCGACAACAGAAGGTTATCCTGGCAGTACGCGATCGCATCCTTGAGTTTGACATGCTGCCAACGCTTATTCAAAACGCTCCACAGCTTTATGCCAGCCTTTCGAGAGGCATCAACAGCAACCTTTCGCTCACACAGATTATCCAATTGGGAATCAAAGTTCTTACCGATATCCCCCGCGATCAGATCGCCCACACAGCCATCGGCTGGCAGCATGTATCTTCCGGCACAAGCTCAACAGGTGCCTCGATTCTTCGCCCAATCCCCTCTAAAATTCGCGAATTACGGGACGAAGTTTTCTCAGGCGGCACGGTTTTCGATAGCGGGAACATTGCTGACCTGCAGGAAGTCCTCCAGCAGGAAGCAGCTACTGTCGCCATCCATAACGCTTCTTCACAGCAGGGTCTGGCTGAAAGAGCTTCAACCTACCTCCAGAGTCAGGGTATTCATGTAACCGAAGTCGGTAATGCCGCCTATTCGGCAACATCGACGATCACCTTTTATGGAGCCAAGCCCTACACGCTGCGCTATCTCAAGGAATTTGCCGGAATCACCCAGGATTATAACGTTATCTATGCCTATGACCCTGCCGTCAGCCCCCAGATTGTACTCGTCCTGGGCGACGATTTCGCAGCGAATAATAATTTGCCTTGATTTCCAATCGGAACCTTATCTCGCTGGTGCGCCTTGCAGGCATAGTGGCGAGCACTACTTGCCCGTTCCGGCGAAGCCATCTT
>DHRN01000078.1:42099-51287 GCA_002411175.1 Anaerolineaceae bacterium UBA5311
TCTTTCCGTAGGGAACGCGGCTTTTCCCATTCCGGCAAAGCCATCTTTTGTAATACAAAATGACCGCACAAAACGGCAGACTCCCCACCCCCCTTTCCGTCATTGCGGATACATGAAAAATTCAAACGGGGGCTCTTCGTGACGGATTAACCTTCATTGCCCCAGCAATTCGCTCAGCCTGGTTGCCAAATCCCCTAAAGCCTTTGTTACAGGCTCCGGAGCGCCCATCGCCAGGCTCTCCTGCGCCTGGGAGATCAGCCCGCCTACCGGGTTCGAATCCTCAAGCAGTTCCAGCCGGCTGATCGCTCTTTCAAGGTCGTAATTCGCGGAGTATGCCAGGGCGATTTTTTCGCGGTAATCAGCTTTGGCATCCGCGCTCAAATCCGGCGGCAAGGCATCCGCGTTTACAACCGGTGCGACCAACAATGAAATCAACAGCCCAATCACCAGACCCACAATCAACCCGGTCAACAGGTACCAATGGTTTTTTTCCTGATTTTCATCCATCAGTCCCCTCCCGGCTTGTTTTTCCAATCCTGGTAGACCTGTGGATCAATCCCGGTGAGCAAGTTTTCCATAAGAAGTAAATCTTCCGCTGAGTATCCGATCTGCCTGGCATACGACAGGCTCGCTCCGATCAAGGTCAGCGGGTCAGCGCTGCTCACCTCTGCCAGCTGATCCAATGCCAAAGCAGAGTCGCCGTCCTGGCTGAACCATTCCGCAACCATTAACACCAAATCGGTTTGAAAATCGACCCTCAGCTCATCCATCGGCGCATCAACCGGTGCTCCCGGGGGCATCACCAGCCAGCCAAAAGCCAGTCCTGCACCGATTCCAAGCAAGATCGCCAGGCTAAAAAAGAAAACCCGCCTGGATTTCATTCATCAGTCCCTGGGCATCATCGGGATTTTGACCCCGTGCTCTTTGGCAAACTCAATCGCTTCCGGGTATCCGGCATCGACATGGCGAATAACACCCATGCCAGGATCGCCCAACAGAACCCGCTCCAGCCGTTTAACGGCTTCGGGAGTGCCATCGGCAACGATCACCTGCCCGGCATGCTGGCTATAACCGATTCCAACACCACCGCCGTGATGGAAGCTAACCCAGGTTGCGCCATTGGCTGTGTTCAGCAGGGCATTCAAAATAGGCCAATCACTGACCGCGTCGGTGCCATCCAGCATCGCTTCAGTCTCGCGGTTGGGTGAAGCCACCGAACCGGCATCCAGGTGATCTCGTCCGATCACGATCGGAGCTTTCAAAACGCCATCGGCAACCATCTGGTTGAACGCCAGCCCCGCCTTGTCGCGCTCATCATAACCGAGCCAGCAAATGCGCGAAGGCAGACCCTGGAAGGGCACCTGCTCTTTAGCCATCTTCAGCCAGCGGTGCAGATGGGCATCGTTGGGGAAGAGTTCGATCAACTTTTCATCCGTCCGATAGATATCCTGAGGGTCTCCGGAAAGTGCTACCCAGCGGAAGGGACCTTTGCCCTCGCAAAACAGCGGGCGAATATAAGCCGGCACAAACCCGGGGAAATCAAAAGCGTTGGTTACACCCTGGTCAAAAGCACGCTGGCGGATGTTGTTGCCATAATCAAAAGTAATCGCCCCTTTTTCCTGGAAGCCGAGCATCGCTTCGACATGCTTTGCCATCGTCTTAAGGGATAGCTCGATGTATTTTTCCGGGTCGTTTTCCCGCAGCTGCCAGGCTGCGGTCAGGCTCATGCCGCTGGGAACATATGAAAGCGGGTCGTGAGCCGAGGTTTGGTCGGTAACCACATCGGGGATTACCCCGCGCAGCAGAAGTTCGTGGTGGATGTCTGCCGCGTTGCCGATCAGACCGATCGATTTGGGGATTTGCCGCTCAACTGCTTCTTCAACCTGGGTCATGGCATCTTCCAGGTTATCAGTGACTACATCAACATAACCGATCTCAAGGCGTTTTTGGGCACGCTCAGGGTCGACTTCGACAATCAGAGCGACGCCCTCATTCATCGTCACCGCCATGGGTTGGGCGCCGCCCATACCTCCCAAACCAGCCGTGAGCACAAACTTGCCTTTCAAAGATTGCCAGCCCTGCTGTTGAGCGAGCGAGCCGAAGGTTTCATAGGTGCCCTGCAGGATGCCTTGCGTGCCGATGTAGATCCACGAGCCAGCGGTCATCTGACCGTACATGATCAACCCCTTTGCTGCCAGTTGGTCAAAATGTTCCTGGGTAGCCCAATGTGGCACCAGGTTTGAGTTGGCTATCAAGACCCGTGGCGCGTCGGTATGAGTGCGAAAAATGCCCACCGGCTTGCCAGATTGCACCAGCAGAGTCTCGTCTTCATTGAGATCCTTCAAAGAAGCCAGGATGGCGTCGAACGCCTGCCAGGAGCGCGCTGCCTGACCGCGACCACCATAGACCACCAGGTGGTCGGGGTCTTCTGCAACGGCAGGGTCAAGGTTGTTTTGGATCATGCGATACGCCGCTTCGATCAGCCAGTTTTTGCAGGTTAGTTGGGTGCCTGTTGGGGCATGAATCTCTTTGGGTCCGGACATGGGGTGAGCCTCCTGTTAAGTGAACTATCGTGTTGGGGCTATTATAACAAAGGACTCCCTTGAGAAATTGTCATTTCGAGAAATGCCCAGCAATCCGCCTTCCGTCATTGCGAGCGAAGCGAAGCAATCCGCCTTCCGTCATTGCGAGCGAAGCGAAGCAATCTGCCTTTCGTCATTGCGAGCGAAGCGAAGCAATCTGGGTTTTGTCATTGCGAGCGAAGCGAAGCAATCCGCAGTTTAAATTTTTGCATCTACTCTAACCAAAAGATCAAAGGCAGACTGCCGCGACCCTTTGCGTACGAAAGCTAACTTGGTCAATTATGACTCGCCGGCAAAGGGTCTCGCAGTGACATGTCTGTATTCCGTCATTGCGAGGAATGCCCAGCAATCCGCCTTCCGTCATTGCGAGCGAAGCGAAGCAATCTGCAGTTTATCCTTTTGCATCTACTCTAACCAAAAGATCACAGGCAGACTGCTGCGACCCTTTGCGTACGAAAGCTAACTTGCTCCATAATGACTCGCTGGCAAAGGGTCTCGCAGTGACGCGTCTGAATTCCGTCATTGCGAGCGAAGCCAAGCAATTTGCCTTCATTCTCTTCCTCTCAGCCCTTTTCCTGCCACCTATGACCTTTTCGAGCACCACACGATTTTTGCTGTATCCACCGCAAAATTCATGAATCCTCTTATAATGAAGACATCAGGTCCAGAAAATGTATTGAGGGAGCATAGTTATAATTCACCAATTTGAGTTAATCATCATCGAAGCAATACAAAACATCATGAACAATCTGCAGCCTTTATGGTCTGCCATCACCTTTCTTGGTGAAGAAGCCTTTTACCTGCTTATTATGCCCCTGGTGTACTGGTGCGTCGACGCGTTGGCTGGTTTTCGCATCGGAGTCATGCTCCTGCTAAGCGCGGGCACCAACGGTTTCTTTAAACTCATTTTCAAAAGCCCTCGCCCCTACTGGGTCAGCGACAAAATTATCCCCGGCGCTTATAACGGCTCTTTTGGTCTGCCTTCTGGTCATGCCCAAAACGCAGCCGCGGTCTGGGGCTGGACTGCCCGTGAGATCAAACGACCCTGGGCAAAATGGCTCATGGGCATCCTGGTTTTTCTGATCGGTTTCTCGCGCATCTGCCTGGGGGTCCACTTTATAAGCGATGTATTGCTCGGGTGGATTATCGGCGCCTTTCTGGTCTGGATTTTTGCCCGCAACCTTGAGAGCTTGAGAGATAATTTGTTCAGAACCTCTCTTTCAACCAAACTCATCTTAGCGTTGTTAACTTCGCTGCTGGTCTTAACACTGCCACTTTTGGTAGCAATGCTTTCAAGGGGTTGGCAGATCCCGGCGGAATGGATTGCCCTGGGAGGTGATATTGACCCGATGAACATGGACGGAAGCATCACGATTTCCGGCTTATGGCTGGGAATGATGGGCGGCTTTTCGATTTTGCTGCATAAAAAGGGCATTTTAAGTTCCAGCCTGGGCGGTGGGCAAAAAGTCCTCCGCTACCTGGTTGGAATGGGCGGTTTACTTGCGCTTTATGCAGGTCTGGGTGCAATTTTTCCCCGCGACCTGGGTTTGTTTAGCATGCTTTTGCGCTTTGTTCGCTATTTGCTGATTGGTTTGTGGGTCACCTGGCTGAGCCCGCTGCTTTTCCAACAACTGCGCATCGGCGAAATCAAGCCCTTTCTCCCGTCCCAAACCACCGCGCGTCGATAACCTTTTTCCCTTCCACAAAGCGGGGGGGGACCGGGGAGCGGTTGAGGCAGGAACCTCTGACTGGCTCGTTCTTGTGCTCTTTTCTGCAGGGAATGCAGCCTCGTGCCCGCGAAATCATGTGCAGAGAAAACGCCTGCCTGTTCCATTGATAATCAATCCCGTAAGTGCCTGGGAATTGCCACAGACTATAGCTTCATGCCAAATTCCAGGCGCACTTCGCCTCTTTGTATGTCGTCATTCTGATAATGGATGGAATCAAGACCGACCAACTCAAACCCGCACGAAAGATAAAAACGAATAGCCGGGTCGTTGCAGCTCTGTGTTTCCAGGATTAAAGCGCGCTGACCACCATTTTTGGCTGTTTCGACGGCTTTGGTGATTAAACTTTTACCAATCCCCTGATAACGATAGCCCTCATCCACCCAGATATTGGCGATCCGCAGGCGATTGTTCCAGTCTTCGAGGGAAAGTTCAATAAAGCCGAGCAATTTTTCAGTGTCAAACAACCCAAAGACCTTCGGTTTGTTCAACCAATCCCCATACAGACTATCATCGAAACTTTTGACCATGGGTTCAGACAGTGCTTCTCTTTTCAGTTGAAAAGTTATTTCGCCAGGGTTTTTCACGATGTTTACCCGATAATTATGCCAGCTGGTATATCGGAAAACGAAGTTTTTACCTTTCCAGCTCTCGTCCAGTTCGCGAATTTCCATTTTGTTATCCTTGTATCGTTACGCGATTATGAATTAAGATAAAAGAGCGGAGAGAGTGGGATTCGAACCCACGATAGGTACGAGACCTATAACGGTTTTCGAGACCGCCCCGTTCAACCGCTCCGGCATCTCTCCGAACAGGAAAACTATTATACCCGAGGAGTAAGGAATTTGTGTCTGTTTTTCCGGGAGGTTAATTGTCATCCTGAACCTATTTTGCGAAGGATCTGATCCTTTAGCCATCTTTGTCATCCTGAGAACCGTGTATGTAAAAATTGTACTAACGTCAAGTTACTCGCAAAACCAAGTAAAGAAATTGAACCCCCTGTCCCGCCGATGGTTTTTCTGTCATCCTGACAGGAAAACGATCACAGAATTACCTATAACTCAAACGTCTGCCCGTTTTCCGCGAAAACCGCCTCAGGCAGTTCGGAATGTTCTGCGAATTTTTCCATCAAAGCGCTCGCCGCGTCTTCCTCCCCATGCACCAAAATCAGCTTCTCAAGCGTTTCCTTGCTCGAAAGCGCGTATTCAACCAATAAGTTTTGCCCGGCATGCGCGCTCAGCCCGCCAATCGTGACCACCTCTGCCTTGCGGTAATACTCCTTACCAAAAATGTTCACCTTGCGCTCCCGGTCCGCCAGCCGGCGCCCAAGTGTATGGGGAGCCTGCCATGAAATAATCATGATGGTATTTCGCCCGTCTTCGATATTATTCTTAAGATGGTGCAAAATCCGTCCGGCTTCCGCCATCCCCGAAGCGGAGATGATGATCATTGGTTCTTGCCAATCATTCAGCGCCTTGGACTCATCCACGCTGCGTGTGTAGATTATATTTTCAAAATCCAAGCCTTGCATACGGTGCTGGGCGATGAATTGCCAGGTTTCATCATCAAAACATTCGGTATGTTTCCGGTACAAATCGGAAGCGTTCACCGCCAGGGGGCTATCCACAACCACCGGAATTTCCGGAATGTCTTTGTTAAGCATTGCCTCGCTTAAGAAATAAGTCAGGTTTTGGGTGCGCCCAATTGCGAAAGCTGGCACGATGATTTTTCCACCCCGGTTGTAGGTTCGGTTGACCGCGTCAATAAACTCTTCATAAGAATCGTCCATTCGTTCGTGAAGTTTATCCCCATAGGTGCATTCCATTAACACCGTCTGGGCTCCGGAGGGGAGAACCGGGTCGCGTAAAATTGGGACGTCATACCGACCGATATCGCCCGAATACCAGAAGCGTTTTGGCTTGCCAGCTTCGTCGAAGTAGTCGAGCACAACCGCGGCTGAGCCAATAATATGACCTGCTTCCACCAATTGAGCCACCACTCCAGGGATGACCTGCCGTTTCTCATCGTACCAGAGCGATCTAAACTGGGGCATCGCCATGAGGGCATCTTTTTGAGTGTACAGGGGTTCCAGGTTGGGCAAACCCTTTTTACGGCGTTTTTGATTGAGGTATTTGATGTCGTTTTCCTGGATGTGTCCGGAATCCCGCAGCATGATGTCTGCCAGGTCCATGGTTGCATTGGTCGCGTAGATCGGTCCTTTGAACCCCTGTTTGACCAGGTTGGGGATGTTGCCGCTGTGGTCAATGTGTGCATGGCTTAGAATCATCGCGTCGATTTCTGCCGGGTTGAAGGGAAAATTCAGGTTGACATGGTAGGATTCTTCGCGTTTTCCCTGGTAGGTGCCGCAATCCAGCAGCAGTTTATGCCCGTTGTGCTCTACCAGGTGCATCGAGCCAGTGACAGTTTGGGCAGCGCCAAAAGTGGTTAGTTTCATTTACTTTTCCTTTTTAACAGGTTGAGAATTTGGGTTCCATATTCTCTGAATCGGTGCGGATAATCCTGCATGACTTTTTCGAGGTCATGTATACTTTGCGGTGCTTGATGGGCAATCTTATCCAACAGATCCCGCGGGAAGACCGCATTGGACGGGATTCCATCTTTTTCACCAGCCTCTTTACGCCAGGCTGCCAATGCATCACGCAGCTTTACTTCCCGGTCGCTGATGCGTTGATTTTTACGCGGTTTGACCGGTTGTGGGTCTTTACGCCACGCATTGACCACCTGCATGATTTGCGTACCATAGCGTCGGTTCATCGCTGGCGAGAAGGTTGGCAGCAAGCTCAATTCTTCGCGGTAACGAGGTTGAGTTTGGGCTACTTCGATCATCAGCTTATCCGAAAAAACCTTGAAGGGGGGTACGTCTTTTTGCATCGCGATTTGTTCACGCAGGTGATTGAGTTGTTTTAGCAGGCTCAGGGCTGCTGGTTTAAGGTCCTGCACACCTCTGACCCTCCAAAAGTCTTCTTCATGGTCCTTCATCGGCAGAGTGACTTTAGCCAGGGCAGCACTGTCTTCGAGCACATTTTCCAGTCGTCCCGTTTCAATAAGCCGCGTGCTTAGCAGGTCACGCAGTCTTATCAGGTAGTGGGAATCATTCTGGGCATACGCGAGCATTTCCGGGTCGAGCGGTCGCTTGCCCCAGTTTGCACGCTGATATTTTTTCTCAATTGTCACGCCAAAATATTTCTCAAGCAGCGCAGCCAAGCCGATCGAAGGCTCTGCCAGGGCTGTCGCTGCCAGCATGGTGTCAAAAATATTGCGAAATTCGAAGTCAAAATCACGTTTCAGTGTGGCAAGGTCGTAATCTCCGGCATGGAAAACCTTTTGAATAGCGGGGTCTGCAAAAATTTCCCCCAGCTCATCCAAATCTGGCACAATGATTGGGTCAACCAGAAAATCCTTCTCAACGGTAGATATTTGAACCAGGCAAACCTGCTCCTGGTAGGCATGCAGGCTGTTAGATTCGGTGTCAATCGCAATGGAGGGTTGTTGTTTCAGGTCTGCCACCATACGGCTGAGTTTTTCGGGTGTGTCAATGATGTGCGCCGGCGGCAGTTTTATAGAAGGCATGGAGATATTATAACCGCCTAAGTGAGCAGACAACTTTTAAAATGAATCTGGTAAACTTCAATTAAAATTCAGGAGGAGTAGATGAGACTACTGTTAATCAGACATGGGGAACCCGATTACAGCTTTCCCGAAGGTAAAGGGTTCATAGGTCCTGGTCGTGAATTGGCGCCCCTTTCGGCACGCGGGGTCGACCAGGCTGAAGCTGTTGCCCTGGACCCTCGTTTGGAGGGCAGTCAGCTGATCGTCAGCTCGCCTTACACCCGTTCGCTGCAGACCGCGGCTATCATCTCACGGGTCACCCAGTTGAAAATCGCGGTCGAATTCGATTTGCACGAATGGCTGATCGATACAACTTATGAAAATAAAGATATGACCGATACCATAGCCGCGATAAGGGAAATCAGTGCCTTTCAGGGCGTTCGCAGAGATGGAGCAAAATTACATTGGGAGGGTTATGACCAGGTTGCCGAGCGTGCCTATGCTGCTCTGCGTCCCTATTTGCATCTCGATAAAGTGATCGTCGCCTGCCATGCTTACATCATCAAGCAATTTTACAACCCGGGCAGAATTGAGCACTGCCAGATTGTTGAAGTTGATTTCGACGAAAATTTCACCTGGCCTGGTTACATCGAGCGGGGAACAAGGAGTTGGTACTGATGCGTGCCGTTTTACAGCGAGTTAGTTATGGAAAAGTAACCGTGGAGGGTGAGGAAGTTGCCTCAATCGGCAAGGGGTTGGTGATTTTGTTGGGTGTTGGACCGGAAGATGATCCAAAAAAAGCCGCGGCATTGGCAGATAAATGTGCGCGTTTGCGCGTCTTTGAGGATGATGCCGGGAAGATGAACCTTTCCCTGCTGGATGTCGGAGGCGAAGCGATTGTAGTTTCGCAGTTCACGCTGTATGCCGATACCAGCCGGGGACGACGCCCATCGTTTATCGGCGCAGCAAAACCCGGGCTTGCCGAACCGTTGGTGGAGGTTTTCGCCTTTGCGCTATGTGAGATGGGCATAGCTGCAAAGCAAGGCGTATTCGGAGCACATATGATGGTCGAGCTGTGCAACGACGGTCCGGTAACAATTTTGCTGGAGGCTTAGCAAGCCAGGTACGGCGATCTACCTGTCATGAAATTGCGAACGCGGTAATACGCACGGCGAAGTCCGATCAGTCCACCCCCTCTGAAGAGGGGGTGGGAAAATTACAAGATGGAGGCAAGAGCCTGCTCATTGTGAGCGAAGCGAAGCAATCCGCAGTTTATCTTTTTGCTTGTACCCAAGGCAAGAGAATAAAG
>DHRN01000022.1 GCA_002411175.1 Anaerolineaceae bacterium UBA5311
CTTTAATTGTGAGTCAATGCGTATATCAGGCAGGTTTACGTATTTATGGTAAGCTTAAGTGTTAGGCAGATTTGGATACAAAGAACAGCATTTTTTAAATGCTGCATTAAATCTGGGGAATGTTTATGGATATTAAACAAGTCTTTTCGACGATCAAACATTGGCTTTGGCTCATTGTCCTGGGCGCTGTCATTGGTGGTGGTCTCGGTTATTATCTGAGCAGCCGGCAAACACCTGTCTACCAGGCTCAGGCTCGCTTCGTGATCCTGCCTGCGGCACAGACCACTTATGACTATTACTCTTACCTGAACACCCAGGATCTGATCAGCACCTACGCGCAGTTACTGACTTCTGAAGATCTTCTTTACCAGGCATCCAATGAATTAGGTTTTCCTGTCCTGAAGGGGCAGGCTACCGCTTCGCAGGTTGGTGATACAAAGTTTGTAGTTCTGACTGTGAAAGATACCGATCCGTTCAAAGCAGCCGTAATCGCGAATGGTTTGGTTGAAATCCTGATCGATCAAAACGAAAGGCTTCAAACTGTTCAGTTCGAAGCCGCTGAAAAAAACCTCCAGGCTCGCGTCGACCAGGCTGAAGATCAAATTAGTGTGCTCGAAGAGCAGATCACCCAACTTTCATCTGAAGTGGTGGAAAAGCAAATCGCAAGCGTCCAACAGCAAATGTCTGATGTGCAGTCCCAGATTAATAATCTGAACGCAGATATTGCCTCCATTGATCCCGAATCCGAGTCTCTTGCTGACCAGCAGCAACTTGCCGCCTATCAAACGAAACTCGCCGAAATCCAGCCAATCCTAAACCTTTACCAGGATATTTATACCCAGCTCGTGGTGCTCGGTCAGGCACCGAAAGCTTCTGAATCGACACCATCCGACCTGGACCGATTGCGGACCACTCTCAACCTCTATCAACAAATTTATATCACCAGTATCAACAACCTGGAAACGCTCAAACTTACCAAAGCACAAAACACTCCTACGGTTATGCAGGTGGAAACTGCTGTGAAGCCGAATTCACCAATCTCTCCAAAGCCGATGCAATCAACAGTATTGGGCGCAGCAATTGGCTTAATTCTCATTGCGGGAATTGTTTTCCTGATCGAATTCCTGGACGATAGTCTGAAAACCCCGGATGAGATCAAAGATTTGTTAGGCGTGCCTGTCATCGGTTTTATCGGAGAATTAAAGCAAAATCCACGAAAGAGAGACGAAGCGCTCGGCACGTATGTAGCCAGGAATCCCAGGTCGCCAGTAGCAGAGGCTTTCAGGTCTTTACGCACCAACCTGGAATATTCTTCAGTTGATGAACCAATTAAAACTGTGATGTTCACCAGTTCCAGCGAGCAGGAAGGCAAATCGACCATCGCTTCAAACCTGGCAACCGTTCAGGCCCAAAGCGGAAAGAATGTCGTTATCGTCGATGCCGACATGAGGCAGCCGAAGATTCACATTCAATTCAGCAAACCCAACCGAATCGGATTGAGCGATGTGGTTACAGGAAAGCTGACGATCGACGATGTGGTCAAGCCATACGAGAAGGTGGACGGTCTTTCAATCATCACCTGCGGTACGATCCCTCCCAATCCGGCGGAGCTGCTCGGGAGTGCGCGAATGACGAAGCTGATCCAGGAATTGGAAGCGAAGTTCGATTTTGTGGTCTTTGACGCCCCACCCATGATCGTTTCTGATCCACAGATCCTCTCCACCAAGGTGGACGGTGTTATTATCGTCGTCATCCCCGGTCAGACGAGAGCGCTGGCTGTTGTCCGACCGGTTGAAGAACTGCGCCGGATTGGCTCGCGGGTCCTTGGTGTGGTCGCGAACAAAATTCCACGCAATCGCGAGTTTTACTATGGCGGTTACAACTACTACTCACCCTATAGCAACCATTATTCCTACCATTCAGAATCGATTGTTCCCGATGAAAACGAAGAAGAGGCGGCTGAAAAGAGAGTTGTTAAACTGGGCAGCTTTTTCGATAAGTATCAACGCCGAAACCCAAAGTCTTAACTGACCAGTTAATTTCTGGGGATGAGGATAACTTGCCAAGAATTGTCTTTATCTGCACAAAAAATCAATTTCGCTCACCATTAGCAGAGGTGATGTTCAGGAATCTTTTGACTACGCGCAATATTCCAGGAGAATGGATCGTCGAAAGCGCCGGGTCGTGGGTGGACAAATTGTCTCCGGCAACCCACGAAGCAATCATCGAAGCCAAAAAACGTGGGCTTGACCTCAGCTCGCATCAATCAAAAGGGATCGAGGGAATCCACCGGGAAAAGATCGATTTATTCCTGGTGATGGAACAGGGGCAAGTTGAATCGATTTTGCTCGATTTCCCAAAACTTCGCAGCAGAACCTTTTTGCTCAGCGAGCTCGCAGGCATATCCTACAGTATCCCCGATCCCTACGTCACCGGGGAGCCTTGCGCCGAAATCGCCGCAGAAATTGAGGGCATAATCCAGAATAATCTGGATAAAATCGTCGCCCTGGCATACAAATTCGGTCAATGACGATTATTCATCTATCGCCATATCAGCGGCAGAAATAGCTGCTGACCGATCATGATTTTCACTATGGCAATATTGCTGTCATATTCGCCGTCATTCGCCTTGAAAGTAAAAATATCATCACCCGTATAGTCGTGGTTCGGTGTATAGATCAGGTAAGGCGCCTCACCACTCAACATCCCCTGAGTTGGTTGGGTCAGCACTTCAAAAGTCAAGCCATTACGCAACGAGGAACCGCCATCGCCATCATCTGTCGCTGTCAGCTCAATATCCACCGGCGTGTTTATTCCTGTAACCACAAACTTGTCATGAGCGAAAGGCGGATCATTAACAGGATTAATTCTGATTTGCACGCTAACCGTATTCGAGTAATTATTGCCATCAAAAATCCTGTAACTAAAGGAATCAACACCATGATAATCAGGGGCTGGCGTGTACACGAAAGATCCATCCTCAGAAAGCGCCAGGCTGCCTTCATAAACATCATCAACCAAAATTGCGGTTAATGGCTTGTTGCCCGGGTTGATGTCGTTGCTCAAAACCCCTTGCCCAACCGGCACATTCAGGACGTTATCCTCATTGACAACATACTGATCCCTGACTGCTGTCAGGCTCAGCTGCATCCGCATGGCAGGGTCCCCGAAAAGCAGGTAGTTATCGAGCAAATCAAGGTCTTTTCCAGTTGCCCAGAGGTTGAGCAGCCCGGAATTAACCGCCTGACCGACCAGGTATGCGCCGTCCTGGTAGATTGCCTTGAAAAATCCGCGGTCAAGGAAGTCGTGCCCGACAACCTTCCCCCAACCCGTTGGCGACCAGCTGGCAACAGCTCCTCTGCCTTCAGTCCTGGTAATCACCTCGCCCACCGCCTCATAGACACCACCCTGGTAATTTGCCGCATATGGGCGTGGTGAGGTATAGGTACCTTCCAAACAGGTCATGGTGACAACAATGGGCAGCTTGTCCTGGGGGTCAAGCGTGAGAATGTTTCTTATCTCAAATAAGTTGTCGTTACCCCACAAGTTATAACCGGCATGACCGATATAGTTCACCAAAAACTTTCCGCTGTTGAACCCTGCGATAATCGCGGCGCGGGCTTCCTCAAGGTCCATATGCGTCCATTTGAAATACACCTTTTCTACGCCATAGGGTTCTGATGGCAAATAGTCTCTTAATAAGCTGTCAGAGATGTTCGGATAATGCGCCCCCACCTCTGGTCTGTCGGTGATGGCGAGCACCTGCTGTTTCCAATCGCCGGCAGGGGGGTCGTTTTCATAAGCGATGATTTTGCTGATGAACGCCTCAGCTTCCGCCGTTGTGTTTACCGAGAGACGACCAAGCATCAAATCCGGCATACTATCGTTCCCAACGATGGCGACATAACGGTTGTCCGATGCTGTTTCTCCCATCTTAATGTCAGAAAAGGCGAGGAAAGGCGGGATAAAGCTGGTTCTGCCATATCCTTCATTGTTCTTTGGGTCAAAGTGCCCGTCGCTGATCATGAGCACATACGACGGTGCCGGGGCAGCCCAGTTTGAATACGCATAGGCGATAAAACCACGAATCGCATGGATATCGACAATCCCATAACCAAACTGATCATAAATATCCTGAACATCAATCAGTTCCGTGCGCAGCCCCTGGGCTGTTTTCTGGGTTTGTAAATCCTCAGCAGTTTCCAGAAAAGCGGCATGCGCGATCATCAGGTAGTCCGCGCCGTTGCTTGCTGCCCCTAAATTTGATGGGGTATCCCGTTCAAAGTCAAACACTGAAAGATATACATTCGACTCAAGCGCGGCAAAGCCTCTGGGGGCTGTGATCGTGTTTTCAAATACTGCTGAGAAACTGCTCCCTTCCGGGTTCACCTGTACATGATCAATCTTTTTTACGAGCAGCGGATCGGTGACATCAAAGATGTTCACCTGGTTGGTGTTGAATCCGCTAATGGTGAATTTCCTGGCACCAGTGGTGTCAAACGAAAAGTCCAGCCTTCCCGATTCAGACGCGAAATTGCGCTCATATTCTATTTCAAACCAGTCAATAAAAAACATATCAAATGTATGCGCGGTCGTTAAGGCACGGATGGTAATTGTGTTCGCGCCATTGAGGAGCAGCGCGGCAGGAACTGTCATCTCCGTCTGCATGGTCGCAAATCCATCCCAGCTTACATCTCCAACCTGGGTTCCATTGATGAAAATTCCGGCACGGTGGTCGGGATTCACCTCAATCTCCTGGATGTAACCAGCCAGATTGACTCTTAGGGTCAAATCTCCATGGTGGCGATGGTCGAGCAAGAATTGATAATTCCACTCCTTGTTTCGCTGAACATCTATCCAAAAATAACGTTCAAAATCGTCGCCTCCTTCCACCAGGCTGCGATTCCAGTTATCCTGCTCATAATGTTCAACGGTCAGGTGCGATTCGGGCACAGATGCCGTGCCAGGGGTTCCATCAATCGTTTGCATGCGTAAACCCGCGTTGCCGCCGTAAGTCAGCCAATAAATATTATCAGCAGTGTACTTACTCTCAATCGCCTCACCATAAAAGGTTATGCCTTCACCAGGCACAACCGATATCGCCATCTCTTCGCCAAGGTGGAACATTTTTATTGTCGCCAGGTCGATTGTCTCTACTGGAATTCCCGCCGCCTGCAGCTCCGAGAAGGTCAGTTTGTGCATGCCGGTCTCCCGCACCTTGATGCGCCACCCCGGGTCAGGGGGAGACCAAAGGGTTTGGCTGATCACTGGCTGACTGGTAGGGTCCTGCCGCCAGGTTTTTGCTTGTTCGTAGTTCAAAAGGTTATTTTCAAACAAGTCCTCATAGACCGCTGCTTCAAGGTACTCCCCAGCCTGGCTCTCTGCAATTGAACCAACAAATTCGACCCCGACGGTCAGGCTTTCAACCAGGCTCAATTCATTTTTCGCCACATTGTACCGCACCGGGTGGAGCGAAATGCTGACCAGCCGCTGCGAGCGCAGAATCGCATCATTGCTGATTTCACCCAGAGTTGCAGGATACACCTCCGCGCTCTTGTAAAAACGGGGGTCCGTCACTGTCAGATATTGAGTCGCCACATCGCTCCACTCACCAGCCGCAAGCTGGCTGAGGCTTGGCTCAATTTTTTCGGTAATCACAGGCACGACCGGCGCGTCAATTTTTATTGTTCGCTCTCTGCCAGGTGTTATCGTCAACTTAACTTCACTGTCAAAGGGCACACCCAGCACTTCGGTAAACACAGGCAGCTGCGGGGCGCCCTCCACGCTCGTGTTCGCGAAACCGGCAAGCTCCACAGTTGTGAATTCTTTTCCATCCGCCTGAATTTCTTCCAAAACAAGCTCATCAACCGGAAAAGAAACAGCGAAGGTAATCGAAGCCGGTGTGGTGGCAATTATCTGCGACCGTGCCTGGTCCAACCCTTCTTCTGCCCGGATCGGGACAGATTGGGTGAGCAACAAGACCAGCATCAAAACAGATGCAAAGATAGTTTTCATTCGGTTATTCATTTTTCCTCCGGTGTGATTCAAGCGCGCTGAAGTCCAGCTAAACAAAATTCCTGCAATCAGGCATTCAATATTTCGGATAACACGTCAGTTCCACGCTCATAAGCCAGTTCGAAAAAACCTGCCTTGCCTGACAATTCTCCCAGCCGAGCGATGATTCCACCAATTACCTCTGGTCTGTAAATTGGATAAAAGGCGGTTTGCAAAATCCTGACCACGGCTTCATCGCCAGAAAGGCTTGTGAGCGGCAGGGCTGCCTGCCGGTTCAGGAAGAATACTTTTTTCAAAGGCACACCCATTGGTGAACACATTTTGGCTGTTTCATGCCAGGGGGTGCCAAAAACCATAAACTTCTGGTCAATTTTTCGCAAAACGATCTGGTCTTCCCCCAGCACAGTCAGGTCTTCATGCTTCGCCAGGTCTCGCACCAGCGTCGACTTGCCCACACCAGAGTCTCCAAGAAAACAATAGCCCTCACCCTGCAAGGCAAACCCTGAGGCATGCAAAATCAGGTCACTATATTTCGCCAGCCAATTCGAGTAGATGACAATATCAAGATATTGCAAGGGAAATTCGAAACTTCCCTGGTGGGCATTAAAATCCCCGACGATCTTCCCTCGTTCAAATTCAGGTTCAATGAATACCCAGCGCTGGGGTTCCTGTTTTGGCTGGGTAAAAACAAAATTTTCGCGCTTATCCCGCCACAATTCCCAGATCTCATTCTGACATTGCAGCCTGGTCAATTCTGACTGGGGCGATATCGGCGTATCCTCAAGCTCCAGGTACAATCGATCTGGGGATGAGTTTGAATGATCAAAGCTTTCGTGATCTTCAAGGAACTTCAGATGGCAGGGAGAATAATCAAAAGAATATTCTTCCCTTCCGGCAGATATTTCAAGAGAGAGACCAGCAACCGATAGTATCAAAATCTTTTTGTCCATAAACCTTTAAAAAAAACGATGAGTTAATCACTTAACCTATAAGTAATTAACTCATCGCAATTTATCATTAACGATCGTTACATCGCTTATGGCTGTGTCGGGGGATTCGCGCAGCCTCCCTGGGTCTGTTGGCAGAAAGTCAGGCCGTCATTGGGGAACATGTTAGGGCTGCTGTGACAGAAACCCAAGATTGTGTTTTTTGAGACAAATTTTACCTTGTTGACGGTTGGTTTTGTGTACTGCTTTTTCTCCATAATATTACTCCTCTTTAATATCCATTAAATTATAACTGATAATTTGTTCTCGTGTTTTTGTAAGCTGACAGATATAATCAACAATAGTTTCATTATCATCATGAACCAGCTGCGACCAGCCCGGGCACTGCGCACACATTCCCGAGGCGGAACAATCCTGGCAGGCAACATATTTTGTTCGCTCTGTCATCCGAAATTCGCCCAGATTTGCCCAGGCAGTCTCAAAGCCCAGCTCCGGAATGCTGAATGAAGGCTTTCGCGCCATCATGCAAGCGCTCAACTGACCGGCGCTGTCAATGTGGAACGATCGATAGCCAGCGCCGCAATTGAATATATATTGGTTGCTGCGCATTTGCAGATCTTTGCTATAGACATAGGTGTCCATCCATGCCTGCATACGTTCAGGGTCCAGATTGTCCAGCTCGATCATCTCTTCGATGCTCAGGCGATAATCCAGCGGCTTGTCAGCCCCATCAACCCGTGGCCACATCGAACCGTCGTAGCGGAAAGGTAAGCCCAGCTCATCTGCCAGCGTTTGCATTAAGGTCAGTTCGTGCCTGTTCAGACTGAGCAATGCCGACTTGGTCGCCGCCCGCAATCCGCTTTCTTTCAACAGCTTTAAGCCATTGATAAAGCGATCATACGAGCCCGGCAGACCGGTGACATACTCGTAGGTTTGCCTGGTGGCACCATAGACGGATACCTCCACCAAAACCGGTGGTGATTCCTGGAAAATTTTGATGATTTCAGGGGTTAGCATGGTGCCGTTGGTGAAAACCATGGTCAGCATACCCCTGCGGCGGGCATGCAGGTAAATTTCAGGAAAATCCGGTCTGAGCAGCGGCTCTCCGCCGGTAAGAAGCAAATGCAGGCAGCCGGCTTCGGCGATCTGATCTAACACGTCTTTCACCTGGATCGTGGTCAGCTCCCCACGGCGTGCCAGCATACTGCCGGCTGGCTGGTTGATAAAACAGTGTTTACACGCCTGGTTGCACCGTTCGGTCAGCTCAAATTCAGCCGCGAGCGGATACCTTTTGCCATTGAGAGGTCTGAGGAGCACTTCTCCCCACTCATCAAAGGCAAATTCAGGCAAATTAAGGCAATTCATCCTTCAGCTCGTTTCACTGCGCCAATTTCAAGCAGTTCGTTCAGAAACTCCTGCAAGTCTGCCTGAAGCACATCGGGTTCAACGTCAAAGGCATCCAGCATAGTCTGATGTAACTGCACCTTCGAAAGCGGGGTATCGAGCTGTTCCCAGATAAACGCCCCAATTTCATTCAAGGTGTAAATGCAGTCCATTTCTGCCACGTTCATGTGCACCGGCACAAGGATTGTCTCTTCGATCACCTTTCGATAGATAAAATCAGGGTTCCGTGCGTAACTTTCTTCGTTCGTTAACAAAACTACCTCCTGGAATTTCTCCCGAGCGTGCCAGCCAGGTCTCAAAATGGGTTGTGACAACCTGGCTTTGCTCACAACATAACGCCGGGAGCAAAGCCATTATTCTTCAATCTCGTTTACTGTCTCTCAACCATGACCGGACCGTAAACACCGGGCAGGTCAATGCTGTTGAGCGGAACGTCGATCAGCCAGTAATAGTAGGTCTTGCCTGTTTCCACAGTCTCGTCCAGGTATTCGTAATAAGCGCCAAAGGCGTCACCAGGGGCGACCTCGCTCATGATCAGTTCCGGGTTTACCTGGGTTTGCTCTCCGTCCACGCTCTCGGCACGCATGATATTGAAACCGAGGTTATTGGTTTCGGTCATGGTCTCCCAGGAAACGAGAATGCCTCCCTCCGCGTTCTGCGCGGAGAAATTGTAGAGCGTCACCGGGGTGATCTGCCCGCGCGTGTAGGCGGCATAGACACAGAAGCAGTTTTTGGCGGTCTCAGCCGTGTAGATGCGGTTGAAGGATACTTCACCGACCGGCTCGCTGGGGCAAACACCACCCGCCTGGGTGGGGGTAAAGCCCAGAATCGAGACGGTATAGTCGACTGTATGCGTAGGATTGGCAGTATTCACACAGGTAAACTCATGTGTACTCGCAGCAGCAGTAAAACTAACCATATCGCCGCAGCCATTTCGGTTCGGACCAAGGTCTCCAGTAACATTGGGTGATGCTGAGCCGGCTGCTATGCCGGTTGGCCAACCCGGATCCCCAGGACCATACTCGCAGGGGTTTGAACCGTTGGGGGTCTCATCCAGATTGGTGATATAGGTGAAACTGAGGTCATCAACGCCATCATCAATATGCCAGCCGGCATCACAGGCGATGTTATTGATGGTCAGAGTGAAGGGAACCTGTTCCATCGCGTTGCCAGCGTTAATCGGATTGTTGTAGTGGCAGAAACGACCAACCGGGAAGGGTTCGCCTTCTGCCAGTCCGCTTTGGTTGACTTCGATCCCTTCAAAGCCAAAGCCACTCTGATTAGCAAATCCCGCTACGGTAGAGGGACAACCCCCACTGACCTGTCCATAGCGCACCTGGTTTTCATCGGTTAGGGATACGCCTTGAATTGCCAGATATTCAGCAGCATCAGCGTTCATCGCGTCGATAACCTGCTCCGTATAATTTTCGATCAAGACAACAGTTCTGTGATTGTCGGTGGTTTCAGTAAAGATCTGCTGTTCAGTAACCATGGATGCGCCTGCGGTATTCGCGACGACATACCTGCCACCGTTTGCCAGATTGACACTATTCAACTGTACTTCTGTGAAATCCCGGTCGTTTGTGAACAATAACAGCTTAAATGAGCCAAGGTTCACAGTTCCACCGGTGCCATTATAGATTTCAATCGCGATGAGATCGTTGTTGTTTTCTCCAACTACCTGGTAAGCGTATTCAGAGATAATCAAGCCGGGAAGATTAGAACCGCAGGTATTGGTGTAAGTGCCGAAACCGGTGTAATCTGGCGTGCCTGATGTATACGTCCAGCTGCCAAAGTTGGTATCGTTGTAAAAGAGTATGTCACCGTCAACATCGCCGGCGCATACACTCGCGTTTCGCGCCCAACGTTCGTTTTCTCCACCCGGACCAACGTTTCTGTTGTAAATAACACCGACCACATCATGAATGTTGTACGCGCTGTTTGTAGCGCGGCCGTAGGCATCGCAGGTGGCACCATCTGCACCGGGCAACTGGTCGTTTCCCGTATAAAACCCTAGATCGGAAAAGGTATCGTTGTTATTTATAGTCCACTCAGCATAAGTTGTATCACCATCAGTGTCACCCTCGCACACGCCTACATTTCTTCGGAATGTGCGGTCGTCGCATTAGTTCAGCTAAAATG
>DHRN01000080.1 GCA_002411175.1 Anaerolineaceae bacterium UBA5311
ACAAACGTCTCGCCCTACGAAAAGATGGCTCCGCAAGAACGGGACAAGCACTTCGTAAATGTCATTCAAAAGGGTCTTACCGTTCCGATTGACAAGATCCTTCGCAAAAGAGGCTCAGGATGACAAAATCCAGTTTCTGTTTCCTATTCCCTGTTCCCTGTTTCCTGTTTCCTGTTCGCGGGACGGCATGGCAACCGACCCCTACTCTGCGCTTTCATTCACACAAAATTAACAGATTTTTCCATATTGAGAATTGCTGGTTATTCACGCTTTTTTTGCACAATATCATGCTGTTACGATATAATTAAAAGATATTCTTAAATCGGTCAGAGAGGAGGCTGTCATGGTCCACGTTGAGAATGTCTCAGAAATTCGCCCTCTCATTACGGACGAGTTTCATGTTGATACATTTGTGCCGCGCACGGAAGCGCTCCAACGCGCCTACGACTGGGGCAAATGCGTCCATGCCGGTCAATTACGCCTCTCAGGTGAGCCTTATTTCGAAACTCATTGCAGTTGGGTAGCCGCCTTTGTCGACAAACTGGTCCAAAAAGAATCCTGGACAATTGCCGCCCTTCTCCACGATACCGTGGAGGACCAGGGTGGTTCGCTAGATGAAATCAGGGCGGTTTTTCCCGGCGAACTGGGCGTGGAAGTCGCCCATATCATTGACGGCTTGACGAAAATCAGCAACCCCCGGGATGGCTCCAGCCGCGAGATGGAAACCCTGCGCAAAATCGCCATGTTCCGCGACCCGGCTGTTTTCGTGGTTAAGCTGGCAGATAAAAGCCACAACCTGATGACCCTGCAGTACCAACCCCCCGCGAAGCAGTGGGCAAAAGCCAACGAAGCGATCAGGGCTTATGGCAAGCTTGCTGGCATTCTAAATTGCTACCGCTGGAGACGCTGGATCGAAGATATGGCATTCCCTTATGCTGAGGCAGAGTCTTACCCGACGGTGAAAGCAAAAATCGACGCCGATCCCCGTCTGAACGTCAATTTTATCCGCTATTATCTCAACGAACTCGCACACCTGATGAATGCCGAGGGGATTGACGGGTCAATCCGATTCACTGTGAATGGCTATTGGCAAGCCTGGGATAAGCTCCAGCGCATGGCACGCAGCCACCGCACTTCCCTGGATGATTTCTCTGCAGTGAACGACATTGTCAGCTTTCGCATGGTCGTTGCCGAATCTGATGAGACTGCCTGTTATCGCCTGCTTGCCCGGGTGAACAAATATTTCAGCCGCAAGCTGGACCAGGACCGTTTCGACGATTATTTAGCCTCACCTCAAAATGGCTATCGCGCTCTGCAGGTCACCGCTTATCTCCCAGGCACAGGGGCTATCGAAGTTGCCATCACAACAGAAGACTATGAGGGTGAAAACACCTGGGGCATCATCTACGCGCTCAATCATGGTAAAGACATCAGCAGATACCGGCCGGTTCAAATTTTCACCACCTTCGGAGGGACACGCTTCCTGGAAGAAGCCAGCACGGTTTTGGATGGTGTGGCGGTAATCCAGGATTTTTACCTCGACAAAATCCACAAAATCATGGTAAATGGTGAAGAACGCCACATCTACGACACGCTAAACCCTGGTGATGTGCTTGAAGTGATCAGCGCTGGTCCTCACAAGCAGCCAGAACCCGACTGGCTCAACCACTGCAATGCGTCTACCGCGCGCCTGCTGCGCAACGTGCTCGCACGGGTGAACTTGAAAGATGCCAGCCGGCTTGGTCGGGAGATGATTCATCCGATACTAAAAGAACGCGGAGTCCTGGATTTAACCGATGTCGCCTCGCTGGACCCCAATCGGATTGAATCCATGCTTGGGCTGCTTGCCTGCGCCAACCTCGATGACCTTTATGCAGCTATCGGCGGAGGGTCAATCACCCTCAACGAATTTGAAAACGCGCTCGACCTGGTCAAGATCACCCGATCTGCCTTACGCTGGACATCAATACACATTGAGGGTTCCACTTCTTCCAATCGACCTGGTGGATTAGCTTATTTTGCCGGTTTGGTCTCCGAAAAAGGAGCCAACATCATCCGCGCTGTGCATACAACCACGAAAAATGGCGGTTTTCAGGTTCGAATGGTCCTGACTGGGCTGGATGATGTTCAAAAAGATCGACTGTACTGGTTGTTCAAAGAGGGTCGGTTCCTCCTTGATTCAATTGAAATTGCCTGAGCTATTTCCCTTTTTTTCAATCATGTTAGAATATCCACGAGGTTTTGACTGTCCATGTACACACAAAAATGAGGAGTAGTAATTCCATTATGCATGATTCAAAAAAGCTAACTAACCTGATTTTCGTTGGTTTACTTATTTTTTCTTTTTTGTTTATGGCTGCGCCTCAAAGGGTCAGCGCTATCGAACTCCGTCCCCAGGCGGTTGGACCTGAAACTGGCGCTTCGACACCTGATTTGAGCAATGCAAAAGTCCAGGTATATTATTTCTATTCCAACACCTGCACCCATTGCCTGGCTGTCATAGAAAACATTGTCAATCCTCTGCAAAATGAATATCCAGGGCAGGTTGACATTTGGCTGCTCGAGTTGAACGAGCGCGTCAATTACGAAGCCCTGATTGCTGCAGAAAATCAGCTTCAATCAATACCTGATAATCGCGACCTGCCGGTTGTGATTATTGGCGACCAGATGCTTGTCGGTGAAGAGCAGAGCAATCAACATTTCCGCAGCATGGTCGAAGAAGGTATCCGTGGCGAGGCAATCCCCTTTTACCAGTTGGACGGTGTAAAGCTTGAAGAGTTAATTGTTTCCACGCCGCAACCTGGCGTAAGCGCGTCAGAAATATGCAGCATCGATGCTCCTGAAAATTGTGTTGCTGATAATCCGATCTACGTCGCTTATTTCTACCAAACCGGTTGTAAGGAATGTGCCCGTTCAGAAATGGACCTTGCCTATCTCCAGGAGATATATCCTCAATTGATTATCGAAGAATTCAATGTTTTTGATGAAGCCGGTCTGGCAAACTGGATGGCAGAGCGGGTAGACCGTCTGGATGATATGCACACGCCGGCAATTTTTATTGCTGACCACGCATGGATCGGTGAAGGTGAAATAAGACCGCAGACCATTGAACCGGTTCTTGAGACGCTGTTGGAGAGCGGCACTGAACGTTTTTGGGCTGAATATGACCCGGATGAAGGCAGCCAGACCTTGATGGATCGCTTTGAGCAGCTTGGCTGGTTGGCGGTTGTCTTAGCAGGGCTCGTAGATGGGCTGAACCCCTGTGCCTTCGCTACAATCATCTTTTTTGTGTCCTACCTGACTCTGAGCGGGCACAAGGGCAAACAAATTCTGCTCACTGGTGCCAGTTTTACATTGGGTGTCTTTTTGGCATATCTGGCAATTGGACTTGGCTTCTACAAGATATTGGACCTGATTCAGGCTTACTTGAAGGTTCTGAGTAATATCGTCTACGCCCTTACGGCGGTGTTCTGCCTGGTTTTGGCGTTCATGAGTATTCGCGATTACTTCAAAGCTCGCGAAGGCGACCTGGATGAGATGGCAATGAATCTGCCCGAACCACTGCGCAAGCGCATCAATGCCACAGTGCGTGAAGGACGCAAATCGAGCAGTTATTATTTGAGCGCTTTTTTGGTTGGACTGGTGGTTTCGCTTCTTGAGCTTGCCTGCACCGGTCAGATTTACCTGCCGGTAATCATTTCGATGAGCACACTACCCGAGATGCGCGGTCAGGCGGTTTTATACCTGATGCTTTATAACCTGATGTTCATCGTACCGCTGATTGTTGTTTTTGTCCTGGCTTTTTATGGGACCACATCCAGGCAATTCTCTGCCTTCCTGAAGAAAAACGCCGCTGCTGTAAAAATCGGCATGGCATTTGTATTTTTGTTGTTAGCTGCCTGGTTGATCGGTTCATTGTTGTCATAGCCGCAGGCAGCAATTCTCAATATGAAGCAATACGCATGGCAATCGGAGGGGTGGGTTCGGGACGTAAACAGGGAGCAGAAAATAGGAACTGGGTTTTGTCATC
>DHRN01000064.1:0-7278 GCA_002411175.1 Anaerolineaceae bacterium UBA5311
CCCCCTCCTTGCTGCTTGCGTCCAGCGCTGCTGGATTGGGGGAATCAAAAGGGGTGAGCGTGTTGGCTAACGATTTTTTCACTATTCTCTACTTCCTCTTTTCTTCTTGTCATTCTGAACGAAGTGACACACGGTGTACTTCGTAAGAAACTTTTCCTTCCACCGACAAGATCCTTCGCTTTGCTCAGGATGACAACACTCAACCACATCCTGCTCCCTGTTCCCTGTTCCCTTCCTCAGCCTTCTCCCCTGGAGAAGGTGCCCGAAGGGCGGATGAGGGGTAACTTCAAGTTTTTTTCTCTTCGCTCCTCACTCTCTACGGCACCCACTCCGCATATTCCACCGCCGAGCTCCTGCCATAATTCCCAGCCACAATCGCCAGGTCAAAAATATCCACCGCGCCGTCGTTGTTCAAATCGGCATCGGCGATAAAACTCGTCTTGCCAAACTCACCCGAAACCAAACCAAGGTCCTGGGTATTAATTTCATTATCGCTCCAGACCGCGTTGCCGCCAATCAAGTTCAGCGGTGCGATGGTCGTGCTTGCCCCCACAAGCGCGATTTGCTTGTTCATTGATAGCGGAATGTTCAGATAGCGCGGCGTGTTCGTCGTCACCCGGTAAAGGTCCATCGCCACGTTCGAAAAGCTGACGTTATTGCCTGCCGCGTTTGTGCTTGTGGCGCTATAAGGACCCTGCCCTACAAACTGCCCCGTAGAAAGCGCCATCACCGCCCCCCCGCGCCCCGCCCGCCCCTGCAGCTCAACACTGCCCAAAACACTGACCGGTTTAATGGAGTTCGCGTCGTAAGTGGCGTTGAGTGACCCATTCTGACAATCAAAATCATACAATGCCCCGCCTCCAAATCTCCCATACCGGCAATGTTCTGGGTCTGAAAAAGCCAGGGTAGTAATGCCATGTCCAACCACGTGGAAAGTGAGGGTTGCAAGCTTTCCGCTCTCATTAACCCCTGGCGGTCCAAGTCTGGCATATGCAAAGAAAATCCGACCGGGCGAGACTTCGGAATGCAGTGTAAATACAGGAGCCAACCAGGTGCCAGGCGTTATGTTTACAAATTCAAGTATCGCCGGATTGAACGTAAGAATAAATTCATAAGTCAGCAAATCTGTAACGTCATCCGCCATCAGATCGACTTTCAGCTCGGTCTGGGTTCCATTTAAATAGAACGTGGCAGGGGTGGGGTCAAGCCTGAGCACACCATTTGCCTGTCCATTGGCACTGTTAGACGAAGGCGTGAATACAAGAACACATAAAAAACAAAATAACGACAAAATTGATTTAGCGGTATTTGGTAAACTTTGACCTAATAATCTTCTAATTTTCATATTCAAACCCATTTTTTAAGAGGGTTGCAGGCTGGCAAAACTGCCAGCCTGCAAAAGTCAAATCAGATTAAGGCAGCCAGCTTTCGTAAGCAGCTTCGGCTGTGAGTCCGTAGTTCCCACCCACCAGGGCGAGGTCTTGAATATTGACAGTCAAGTCAAAGTTAGCATCACCGGGTAAGTCGCCAAGTTTACCCCAATCAGTTGATACAACGGTTGCATCACTAAGATTGATCTTGTTCACACTTCCATCTGTTGTATTGTCGACATTACCACCGCGCAGCCAGAGGTTTTTAATCGTCGTATTAGTGCCGCCCAAGGTAATCTTTTTACCCATTTCAGCTGTAATATTCAGATACCGATCCTGGTTGGTAGTGACGGTGTATTCAGTAGCAATCAGATTTGCAAAGCTGTAATTACCAGCTGCATTAGTTGTTTCCTTGTATGGACCATAGCCTGTTAACCCGGTCAGGGTTACTACATCAGTCGAAGCAAAACTCGTGCGGGCTTGCATGGTTATCATACCGGTTACCGCACCGATACTTGCGTAAACCGTGTTTGTCGCTGTAAAGTCTGCCAAAGTCCTATCTGGGTCAACAACTGTATCCACCAAGGAAATTACAATGTCCGCTGTGCTTGCCGCGTCAAAGGTTATCATCAGAGCGAGCGCGTTATCACCAACTGCCAGTGTGACCGGTATGTCACAGCCAGTCGCCGTGCAAGTGTAAGACTCGGTGCCATAGGCAACGACCATTCCTTCGGGCAAGTCCAGGTGCAGTATGAAGCTGTTGGAGGGAGTATACATCGCGTCAACATTATTCACATTAACAGTAACCGCTTTCTCCACACCTTGCTGGAAGGTGGTTGGCAGATCAGTTGAAGTGATAACGGGTTTCGTATAGATCACTGCTGATGGTTCATCTTTCGCCACAACAAATTTGTCAGTTCCAACCACATATACCATTTCGTATTTTGAATTGTAAGTTTTGGCTGTGTTGAACTTCATTGTACAGGTGACAGTCATATCAAATGGAGCAGCAACGCTAAAGGCACCGTCAGCTGGGAACAAAGTGCCGACAAGGTTTCCGTCCACTTCAGCAAGCTTGTCCAGAATATCGAAACCGACAATAGGTCCATAGTCACAAGTCGCGCTGGCAATATCAGCTTTAACCGCGCCGAAGATCGTCAGGTTGAACTCGATATGGTTGCCGTAAGGTGCGCCGCCAGTTGGGTTGGTGATGGTGATTGTCGATGCATCAGGGTCACCCACCAGATAGTAAGCGGGGGCTGTTCCTGTGATTGCCAAGTTTTCATAAACCTTGATAGCGACGTTGAAGGTCTGCAAAGTGGTCCATTCAGTTTCGCTGCCAGTCTTCTTACCCTTCAAAGTAAGGGTCATCGGCAAGTCTGCAGTTTGACCATTCTTAAAGGTGACGCGGAATTTTGGCGCGCTTGTAAAGCCGGTCGGGAAGGGACCAAAACCATTAGGCGCCCAGCCGAACTGACCGCAGATAGCGGTAGTATCACCCTCACATGTAATATAGGGTTCCGTTGCTCTTGTGCCCATTTCAACCCAATTTCCCGCATCGGGGTCAGGTTCCACCGCATAGAACTCAAATTTAGTGATGTCGGCCAGGGTGATGCCGTCGATTTTGTATTCAAAGATTGCGCGTTCGTAGTAAGCGCCGCCAGCATTGCTGACAGTGAAGTTAAATTCCTGCGGTACATGGGGGATATACGGACCTTGAACATCGGTAGAGGTGATGGTCGGTAACAGGGGTTGGACAAGTGTGGATTCATCCAGGACATTCACCGTAAAGGTCTGAACAAAACCAGTCGCCCAGGTAACCACGATGTCCCAGCCTTGGGGCACTTCAGTGACCTTGGGGTAGACCCAGACGAAAATATCGTCACCGGCAACCTCTTCCCAGTTGTAAGTCTTGCCATTGAAAGTGAAAGTTGAATTTGTGGTGTCAAAACCTCCAGGAGCATTGATCTCAACGCCAACACGATTGCCTTCTGTACGCCCAAGCGCAGCGTCAGCCGGGTACCAGGCGATATCGCCTTTGAAGTTGATCGTATCACCAGACTGGGTAACTGTCAGCGGTGTTCCATCAGGAACATCACCGGTGTTGCCCGGGTCGCGTTCGATCGTGCCCTTGAGCAGCAATGAACGGTCGCTTGGGTTGAGGGGACCACAGTATTTCTTGGTGATTACCGTGCCGCCGGCAAGGGTAGCCGTGGCTTCCACGCAGGTCGGTAATTCGGTCTGTCCATATTCGGTATCAGCACGTTCATTCACCCAATAAGGCGTCGTTCCACCACCGTCAGGAACATCTATGGTGTAATCGAAATTGCCGAAGATATCGAACGGGCTGGTGAAACCAGCAATGCCTTCAAAGTTTTCAAGGTTGGCTGTGTTGGTCTGCAGCACGGTGGTTCCACCCTCTCCGCTATACAGTTTCACTGTCAGCGAGGTGGCATCAGTCAGGTCAGCGCCAACAATCGCGAAGTCTGTGCTGATACCGCGATACCAGCCTTTTTCTTCACCGTGATAGCCGACAATGTATCCCCATGGGACTCCTGGTCCGAAACCGACAACGTTTACTTCAGCGCCGCCGGTGATTTCGTAAGGGATCCGGAACACATCGGGCCAGCTCACCAAAATGGATCCTGTTTGAATCTTGAATTTGGTTTCGCCAAAAGCTATCGGCTTGAAGGTGATTTTTATTAATGAACCTGATCCGTCGACAGGTTTATTCACCCCTCCGAGAGCTTCCAGGTTTGCATGAACAATTAATCGCCCATCTGAATTACCATTATCTTCGACAGTAAAATTGACTACAGTGAAGTCTTCAGTGGCTTTCAATAACGTTCCATTGTCGATGCTCTCAACATGAAGCTTGGTATGATCAAAGTCAACTATCACTGTGTATCCTGTCAAAGCCTCCACATCGGTTGCCATTACTTCTACAACCTGGTCAGGTCCGTTGAGATCGATCATCATGTCATCAGCGCTCATATAAAGCTTGGTGTCGGGGATTTTGACCATATTGCCGATAGGATAGTAACCAACTGGGAAGGTGTTACCAGCAAAGTAAGGTTCTACTGGAATCGGAATTGAGACAACGCCGAAGGTCTCGAACAAAGCATAACTGCTGGTGATATTGGTGAAATTGTTGCCGCTGATGGTTTCATCTCCATCCAATCCGTCTAAACCTAATACCGGACCGGTGGTTGGTAAACCCTCAAAGGTGTTGTCAGTTATAGTAAGGGTCGTGTAATAAGGATTCAGATATAAAATCCTCTGTTGTCCGTTGCTAATAAACTTATTATCTGTGATGACCAAGTTGGAAAAACCAGCCGTCGGCGATGAAAAGTTATTCTCAAAGAGAACCATCACCGCGGGATTATCCGCGGTCACGATGTTATTCTTGAAGGTCAACCCTATCTCATAAAGCAAGCGGATCGCTGTGTCAGAATTTCTCCCAACAAATTTAAACCCTTCAATCGTCAGGTCAGGTGCGTTGATTACCATGTAGCCATTAACCGTGACTTTATCAGCTCCCGCACCAGTTAGGGTCAGGGCTTTGTTGATTGTCAGATTCTCCTCGTATTCGCCAGCCGCGACTGTTATTTCGTCTTCAGCAGTTGCCGCGTTAATCGCAGCCTGGATTGTTTCGAAGTAAGTGCCCTGGGTCACGTTGTGGACGGGGGGTTCGTAGAACTCGGTACATTCAGCGTTCGCGCACCAGGGGGTGTAATCTACGTCGCCAAAAATCGTGTCGGCCGCAGGTCCATATAATGAGCCGAACCAGTTGGGGCTAGCGGCAAGCTGATTTGCTTCGTCCTTGTTGACGATTGCCAGCGTGGGTGAAGTGGTAAGGAGCTGGTTTTTACTTACAAACACCTGACTGGCATCAGCTGTAAACCCTTCATTGACTCTGTCAACGCTCAGAGCGGCGGCGCCAATAGGTCCGGTTACGCCCTTGATAACATTTTCCGTGATGTGAATCTCTTCAGGCACTTTGTCCGCCACACCACTCGAAGGAGTAACTTCAATGCCCCATGCCCAGCCATCGGTCGAGCTGATGTTTTCGATGGTGTTGCCTTTGATCTTAGCACCATAAACATTGCCCTGGATCATGATACCGTCGGTTCCCTTGTCAGCGTTGCTGATATTGCGAATCGTGTTGTCAAAGATATCAGGAAGAGAAACAGCGACATCTGCACTTCCACCAAACACGTGGATACCCTTGACAGTGCCGGTTCCATCGCCAGCCATGCCGTCAATCAGGTTACCCTCAATATAGATATTGTTGGCAGTTACAAAAATCGCGGCAGCATTCCCACTGACATTGCCAGGGGCGATTTTCATTTTAAATATCGTTGCGTTATTGGCACTCATGGTGACCATGCCCTGGATTATTGCAGGGGTGGTTCCGAAAGGATCGCTTGCGCCTTTAATGGTAAGGTTAACCTTGTTAATGTCGATGTTTTCGACATAGGTTCCAGGGGCAACCAAAATTGTGTCGTCAGCAGAAGCAGCGTCGATAGCAGCTTGGATGGTTGCGTAGAAGGTTTCTGCTGTACCGTGAACCAGCTTGACATTGGAGAGCGTCACTGCCCCAGCTCCACCGCCAACCACCAAACCGGTGTAGCCAGCTGGTGTGCTTGTCAGGTTCGCGTTGTTAACGACTATGTTGGTGAGAGTCAATGCCCCCGAGGCTCTGCCAATCCCTCCCCCAGTGTAAGGTGTCAGGGAGTTGCCTACAATATTGGTTGAGGTCACGTTTACATCCGTGGCGGTACAATTTGTTATTGTAGACCCTCCAGCAGTTCCAACAAGCCCGCCGTTATCCCGAGTACCTGAGATGGTTGCACGGGTCACTGAACAATTTAACAATGTGCTTTCGTCCATGTAGCCAACCAAACCGCCGGCCTTGTCACCATTATCAGATATTACTTCGTCGAATGTCAACGTAATGGCCACATCATATGCGTGTACGTTTTCAAGGCGCCCGTAGACATGACCGGCAATACCACCTGCAAAGTGCTTGGCGTTGATAGTGATATTCTTGACAGTCACATTAATAATTTTCCCTGACGGGTAGAGTGAACCGCTTGCACCACCAACCCGGTCCCTGCCGTTAATGGTTGCTCCATCCAAGGTGAAGTTTTGGATTGTTCCGGACACTTTACCAAACAAACCAATGGACTCTACCTGTGAATCAATTTTGAGATTTGAGATAGTATTCCCGCCACCATCAAAAACACCAGCGAATGCATTCGTTGTTGTTCCGATCGGTGTCCACTCGGCGTACGCGCCGAGGTCAATATTTTCCGTCAGAGTTATGGTCTTGCCGGAAAAGTTGTTCCCTTCGTTTACTAATTGAGCCAAACCGGCCAGTTGGTCCGCAGATGAAATTTTGTACAGGCTATCGCCGGTATGCCAACCAGTATCCGGACCCTCCGCTTGTGCCTGCTGGGTGGGGGCGACTGCGAAGAGCAGCCCAACCACCAGCAGAAGAATAAATAGCTTACTAAACATACCTTTTTTCATTATTTTCCTCCAAAATTTTTAATGAATTTTCGATCATTTTGCCGGCGGCATGCGCCGGGTCTTGCCAA
The DNA here is from genome assembly GCA_002411175.1 of Anaerolineaceae bacterium UBA5311. Lineage (GTDB taxonomy): Bacteria > Chloroflexota > Anaerolineae > Anaerolineales > Anaerolineaceae > Mesolinea. The sequence goes on from DHRN01000064.1 coordinate 6,974, forward strand.
AATAAATGTTCTTGACTTCACCTCACTTTGTCTTCTTTTCAATAGACCTCCTTGGTAGAGTATATGGAACGGGGAGCGGGGAGCAGGGAGCGGCAAAAAGCTATCCGCCTCACGCTCAATTGCCACAGACGCTCCACTAATCTGGCTATGCGCAATGGTTCGGTAGGGAATAGGGAACAGTGGTTTAACTTGCCTTCTCCTTTGGAGAAGGTTGCAGATCCCGGGAGCGAAACGAGCGGGAGTGGACCACGAAGTGGTGGATGAGGTCTGTGCTGAGACTACTTTCCCCTCACCCCCGCTTCGCG
>DHRN01000064.1:7556-23330 GCA_002411175.1 Anaerolineaceae bacterium UBA5311
TTCCCTCACCCCCGCTTCGCGTAACCAGCCTGCGGCTGGACTTCGCCTCTCCCAAGAGAGGGCTGGGATTCGTCCCACTCCGCATGTTTTGGCTATGCGCAATGGTTCGGGAGGCAGAGATTGCGTTAGCCATCGCTCTCACCCCCTTTAATTCCCCCTCTCCAGCAGAGCTGGACGCAAGCAGTAAAGAGGGCGTATTGAAGGAAACAGGGTGCTGAGGTGCCTGTAATCAAAAAACACCCGACCGGCGCAGGAAAACCACCGCGGTTTCGCGGGTGTTTTGCGGCGCTATATTTTTGCTTTTTGCCATTGTATCCTAAAGCCTCCCCCGGGTTCCCCAAGGCTTTCCTTGACGTTGATTGATCGGTGCCTTCCAGCATTGTACCCACTTTGCCGGGAAGGATGGTCGCTCACTGCGTGCATATTTCCGCCGGTCTCCGCTGTAGTATGCATGATTGGGCGAAAGTATGACGGTTTACTCGATATTGTGCATATTATATCATAATATTTTTTATTGGGGGAAATTTCCCGCCCAATTTTGACGAATTTTCAGGGAAAATCCGATCTAATTTTTCAAATGAAATTCAATATCGCGGAGGTGACGCCTGGTTGGGCGTTTTTATTGTGTTGGCAGGGGGCAAAGCCAGCAATCCGGTTTGTCCGGAGAGGAAAACCACCTTCCGCAAGGCGTTGGCGCGCGCGGCGATCGGCGACTTGTGGGTTTAACACGGATTGGGTTTATACTCTGGTGGTAAGATTAAGAAACAATCTGAATAGTCCTTTTGAGGAGTTTATGACCGATTATCGAATCAAATCTCACCCAATCCTGATCGATGAAGAAAAGGCAACAATCCCTTTCTACTGGCAAGACAAACAACTATACGCAAAACCAAACGAAATGATCTCTTCGGCGCTGATTGCCGGGGAAATCCAGGTATTTCGGCATCACGTCAAAGACCAAAGCCCCCAGGGCATTTTTTGCGCGAACGGGCAGTGTTCCCAGTGCATGGTGATGGTCGATGGTTTGCCGGTTAAATCGTGCATGACGGCGGTCAGGCAGGGCATGCGGGTGGAACCGGCGGATGGTTTGCCCAGGCTGCCTGAAAGCTTTGAACCCCTGCCCAGCGCGGACAGCTTTCAACGCCGGCAGGAATGCGAGGTGTTGATCCTCGGAGCCGGACCGGCGGGGCTTTCGGCGGCGATTGAGCTGGGGAAACTGGGAGCGAAGGTGCTTTTGGTCGACGACAAAAACCAGCTGGGCGGGAAACTGGTTTTGCAAACCCACCGTTTTTTTGGTTCGACCAAGGCTGTTTATGCCGGAACCAGGGGCGTTGAGATCGCGAAAATACTGGCGAAAGAGGTGGAAGCGCTGCCCAGTGTTGAAATCTGGACGAATTCAACCGCGACCGGTGTTTTTGAGGACCATATTGTCGGGGTTTATCGCGACCAGAAAGAAAATATCCATGTAGAACCACAAATATTATTGGTGGCGACCGGCGCGAGAGAGCGCAGCCTTTCGTTCGCTGGCAACACGCTTCCGGGGGTTTATGGAGCGGGCGCTTTTCAGACGCTGGTGAACCGCGACCTGGTGAAACCCTGCGAAAACCTGTTTATCATCGGGGGCGGCAACGTCGGGTTGATTGGCGGCTATCACGCCATCCAGGCTGGGATTCATGTTGCCGGGCTGGTTGAAGCTGCCCCGGAATGCGGCGGCTACAAGGTGCACAAAGACAAGCTGGCGCGTTCGGGCGTGCCGATTTTTACTTCGCATACTGTGATCGAAGCCAGGGGTGAGGAAAGGGTCGGGGCGGTGGTGATCGCCCGGGTTGATGGAAATTTCAGACCAATTGCCGGCAGCGAGAAAGTTTACGATTGCGACACCCTGCTGATCGCGGTTGGTTTGGAACCGGTTGATGAATTCCTGCGGGTGGCGAAAGAAATTGGCATGGAGGTTTACGCGGCAGGAGATGCCAACGAAATCGCGGAAGCCTCGGCGGCGATTTTTTCTGGAAAAATTGTTGGCAACGAAATCGCCAGGAAACTGGGCAAAGACATCGCCGAAATTCCTTCCGCGTGGCTGGAAACAGAAGAAATTCTCAAATCCAGACCCGGTGTGGTTGTCCCGGAGCGGCATATCGGCAAACTCGACGGCGTTTTTCCGGTTTTTCATTGCAACCAGGAAATCCCATGCAACCCCTGTTCTGAGGTGTGCCCGAAGGATCTGATCTTTATCGACGAAGCTGACATTCGCCACATGCCTCTTTTTGACGAAGAACGGGCGGATGAATGCATTGCCTGCGGTCGCTGTGTGGCGGTTTGCCCTGGTCTGGCGGTCAGCCTGGTGGATTTTCGCAAGCGCAGCCAGACCGCGCTGGTGAGCCTGCCGGTGGAGCAAAATTACGCGGAAATCGCAGTTGGTAACGAAATTGAAGTCAGCGATACCGCCGGAGCCGCGCTCGGCAAGTATAAAATCGAGAAGATCAAAACAGTTGCCGGCTACAAGGACGGCACACGATTGTTGAGTGTTGAAGTTCCGGTCGCGATAGCAAAACAGGTGGCTGGTTTTCGGGTGATCCAACCGAGCATGGTGAGAGCCTTCGAACCAGACTCGCGGATGGCGGAAAACCTGGAGGATGAGGCTTTTGTATGCCGTTGTGAACGCATTACCGCCGGAGAGATCAGGCGCCTGATCCGGATGGGCGTCAGGGATATCAACCAGATCAAAGCGGTCACACATGCGAGCATGGGCTCGTGCGGAGGCAAGACTTGCCTCAACCTGATCAGACGCATGTTCGCTGCGGAAGGCATTCCCCTGACGGAGGTCACTGATCCGCCGGTGCGACCGGCTTTCGTGGAAGTGCCGGTCAAAGATTATATTGAGCATACAAAAGAAGAAACTGGGAAGATGCGATGAGCCAAAACAAAACTTACGATGTCATTATTGCCGGAGCTGGCTCGCTGGGAACCCCGACCGCGATGTACCTGGCACAAGCCGGGTTGAGTGTTTTGGTGATAGAAGCAATGCCCAGCCAGGGACAGGCTTCCAACAAACACGCGATTGGTGGGGTGCGGGCGACACATTCTGACCCTTCCAAAATTCACCTGTGCGGCAGTTCGATCGAGATTTTTTCAACCTGGAAAGAAACATACGGTGACGATATCGACTGGCGGGCGGGCGGATATAATTTTGTCGCCTATACGGACGAGATAGAAAACACGCTAAAGAATCTGCTGGTCCAGCAACGCGCACTTGGCTTGAACATTCAATGGCTGGGGAAAGAGGAAAACCTTGAAATCGCGCCGCAACTCAATCCGGATGGTTTGCTTGGGGGCACATTTTCGCCTGAAGATGGCAGCGCCTCGCCATTGAAAGCCTGTTTCGCCTTCTGGAAACATGCGCAAGCTGCCGGAGCGGAGTTTCAATTTAATGAACAGGTCACTGGTCTTGTCGCGCGGGGCAGCAAGGTCCAGGAAATCAAGACAAACAGAGGCAGTTACTCGTGCGAAACCTTTATCAACGCAGCTGGAGGATGGTCGCGGCAGATCTCACAAATGGTCGGCGTGGACATCCCGATCGAAGCTGACGCGCACGAAGCCGGTATCACCGAACCGGTGCAGCCGATGTTCGACGCGATGGTTGTCGATATCAGGGAGTGCCCGGGGTCGAGCAATTTTTATTTTTACCAGCATCCAACAGGCAAGATTATCTTCTGCCTGACGCCAGAGCCACAAATCTGGGGAAATCTGACCCAGAATACAAGTTCGTTTTTGCCGCAATCGTGCAGACGGCTGGTGGAACTGATGCCCATTCTCGGGAATATACGCGTTCGGCGAACCTGGCGGGGCACTTACCCGATGACGCCAGACGGAAACCCAATCATCGGCGGTGTTGAAGGTCTCGATGGATATTTAATCGCAGCCGGAACGTGCGGGCAAGGTTTCATGCTTGGTCCGGGCGTTGGCAAATTGCTGGCAAACAGCCTGACTGGCAACCTGGACGCTGTCGAAAAGGAATGTTTGCAGAGGATGCGCTATGATCGATCGTTTGACAGTAAGGAGGTGCTTAAGTAAAGCATTATTCAAGACCTGTATCCAACTTTTTGGGGATTGCACCCGCCCCCCGCTGCGAAGGGATTGTATCGTTCAGGTATGATTTCAAATTGACTTATATAATATGTAGAGATCAGGCAAGCTGATATCGCTTACAATTAAGTGAGAATCATGGAAATTGAGCAATTCCTTAACAAACTACCGGATGTCTACACTCGTGGTGATCGGGAGCAGATCGAGAAGGCATATCGCTTTGCCGAAAACGCTCACCACGGGCAAACCAGGGCAAACGGGCAGCCCTACTTTTCACACCTGGTAGGCGTAGCTTTCATTTTGCTTGATATGGAAGCAACGGCGGATATTGTGACTGCTGCTTTATTGCAGGATGTGATCATCGATTGTGGTGTGCCGGTCAACACGCTGAAGAAGGATTTCGGCGAGAATATTACCCGCTTTGTTGAAGATCTTACCCGCATCACCAGTTTGCCTTATTTATCAAGAGCAGACCAGCACGAGAACGAACGAAAACCGTTAAAGGACGCCGTTCCTGGAGATGCCAGCCGGATCGATGACGATTTGGCTGAAACAATCCGCAAGATGCTTTTGGCAATAGGCGATGATGTGCGCGTGGTGGTGATTATGCTGGCAGACCGTCTGCACAACATGCGCACGCTCAACGCCCTGCCCTCAGACAGGCAGCGCAAAATTGCACAGGAAACACTGGACATTTTCGCGCCCATAGCCAACCGGCTTGGAATCTGGCAGTTCAAGTGGGAATTGGAAGACCTCGGTTTTCGCTACACCAACTCGGAAAAATATAAGGAAATTGCCGAAAATTTAACCACCAGGCGCACAAAACGGCTGGAGGAAGTCGATAAAATTATCCTCGACCTGGGCAGTTTGCTGGAAAAGTCTGAGGTCAAGGCGAAAATCAGCGGTCGCCCCAAGCACATTTACTCGATTTATCGAAAAATGCAAAGCAAGGAAAAAGCTTTTGATGGTATCCGTGATTTGCGGGCTGTGCGCATCATTGTTGATGATGTCGAAACCTGTTATAAGGTTTTGGGGATTATTCATATGCATTTCTCTCCTATCCCGGGTGAATTCGACGATTACATCGCGGCCAAAAAGCCGAATAACTATCAAAGCCTGCACACAGCTGTAATATATTCAGATGGGAAACCGCTTGAAGTTCAGATACGCACCTGGGAGATGCACCGAAACGCGGAATATGGAATCGCTGCGCATTGGCGATACAAGGAAAATAAACAACATTTTTCAGGTAACTACGAACAAAAGGTAAGCTCGATGCGCAGCCTGCTCACCTGGAGCCTGGAAATTGAAGATAACCAGGATTTGGTTGAAGGAATGCGCTCTGATCTATTCAAAGACCGGGTGTATGTAATCTCTCCAAAGGGTGATGTTGTTGACCTGCCCCAGGGTTCCACACCAATCGACTTTGCCTACCAGGTGCACACCGATATTGGTCATCGCTGTCGTGGAGCCAAAATCAACGGAAAACTGGTAACCCTGGATTACACGTTGAAAACAGGCGACCAGGTTGAAATCCTGACCGTCAATCGAGGCGGACCCAGCCGCGACTGGTTGAACCCCAACCTCGGTTTGGTACGATCATCACGATCCAGGCAAAAGATCAGACAGTGGTTCAAACAGCAGGATCGTGCCGAAAACCTCGAGCACGGCAAGATATTGGTTGAGAAAGAGCTGAAAAGGCTTGGCTTACCCGGGGTCGATCTGACCCAGCTGTTGCCCACATTCAATTTGAAAACAATTGACGATTTGTATGTAGGCATCGGATGCGCTGATATCTCGATCGGGAAATTTGTAAACCGGGTTGGAGAGCTTAACGCCGACAGTCTCAAACAAGAGGACCAATTAATCCCAGAAGCCCCGGCGAAGCAAAAAGCAGGAGACACGATAACCATTATGGGGCTGACCAGTATGATGCACAACTTCGCGCGCTGCTGCAACCCCATGCCTGGAGATGCGATTGTTGGCTATATCACCCGGGGTCGGGGTGTCACCATCCACAGGATGGACTGCCCCAACGCATTAAGGATGAAAGACGCAGAGAGGCTCATCAAGGTGGACTGGGGTTTTACAGAACAGACCTACCCGGTACCAATCCAGATCACGGCGTATGATCGCCAGGGATTAATGGCAGATATCTCCGGTGTCATTTCCAGCGAACCTGTGAGGCTGATTGACTTATCCCTGACAACCAGGCAGCATATTGTCAAGGTCAACCTGGTTTTGGAGGTCGCCGGCATCAGCGAGTTGAGTCGTGTATTGGCAAGGCTTGAAAACCTGGCAAATGTTATGGAAGCTGCCCGGGTGAAACCCGGGTGATGAATTGCCCGGCTTTACGGTTATGCAGGTCTAAGGTAAAATGCCATCGAATTATTAAGGAAAAATATGGAGTAAACGATGACAAAAATTCGCTGTTACTACCTTGATTGCCAGTTTCTTGACGACCGACATTGTGCTGCAGCGGCTGTCGATATTAAACCGGAAGGCTGCCTAACCTATAAACCTGTTGAGGATGACGTAAACCTTGCAGACTGGGATGATGAGCTTGAAGACTGGGATGAAGATGGTGAGGATACCGAAAGTCTTTGGGAAGTCGAAGAAGAAGAAGACGAAGCTGACGACGATGAATATTGAGTCAAATTGACTAGGAAAGCGAAGTGAATAATGAGTGAGTTAAAACCTCTTCACACAATCAATGTGTTTATTGAGCCCTGGTTTCGGGAAGAAATAATCGAGGCAATTTATGAAGATTTCTCTGTCTATCCCGATAACCTGCGCAAAGAATTGGTAGAAACAATAAAAACTGAAGTCAAAGTCAGCGGGTTTCGCAATCCATTGACCGCACCGAAAAAGTTGCTGGTCAGGGAAACAGACAGACTGTTTGAAAGCGACCCGCGATTTGTTGGTGTAATTCTAAGAGCCTGGATGTCGCTTTTCGAGAAGCATGATGAGGTCTTTGACACTGCCCTTGAATCCTTGGGTTTCAAAATTTCTGACCAGGCAGGCAGTTATCCGGATCCAATTAATGCTTTTGACGAAGGCTGGCCTGAAGGTGTGAATTATCAGAAGGTTATTGACACGATCAGAAAAGAAGCCGCAAATCTCGAAATGAGCGATGATCAAATCGCGTTATACACCATTCTGAAGACCGGTTATTTACCCGGAGACAACGAGGGACAAAATGGATAAGAACCTGGGCAAAACCACTATTGCCCCTTCGGTTTTGATCACAATCGCCAGGCTGACCACCCTTTCCGTTCCCGGTGTAAGCCGGTTATCCGAGAGCAAGTCGATCCCCGATGGAGTCAAAATCGAAATCAAGGATGATTTGATTGACCTGGACCTGTTTGTGATAATCAGCAGCGATCAAAATGCGAGGCTGGTGGCAGAAGAGATCCAAAAAAGGGTAAATCGGGCGATAACCGAAATGGTTGGCATGGAAGTTGCTAAGATCGATGTACATATCACCGATGTGGATGTTGAAGTTTAGATAATCATGAAATTAAGAACAAAGGCAAGAGTCGCAGCTTTACAAACGTTATTCGAACTGGACCTCACAGATCACCCCATGGGAGAAGTGCTGGAATTGCGGTCGGTGGATAACGAGTTAAATGACACTCAACGCGACTTTGCCCTGGTGCTTATCAGGGGGGTACACGAAAACACAACAATTTTGGATAACCTGATTAGCGAGCATGCTCCTGAATGGCCGCTCGATCAGATTGCGGTGATTGATCGAAATATTCTGCGCATGGCTTTGTGGGAAGTGGCTTTTTATGGGAAAACTCCACTAAAAGTAGGTATTAATGAAGCCGTGGAACTGGGTAAACTGTTTGGAACCGATTCTTCCCCCAGGTTTATCAATGGCGTTCTGGGAAGCCTGGCTGAAAGCCTTGACGAGATTCGAAATAGTTACAAAACCATGGGGGACTGATGGCAACGAGCAGATTTGGGTCGCGTTTTTTTTTGCTGGTTAGCTTTTGTAGCTTGCTCTTATCATCCTGTGCTCTGAGCTTCGAACCAAAAGACTCACAATCAGCAGAAATTACCCCCGAATATCCCGAAAAGATCGGGAAAACGGACCTTGTCGAAGTTGAGTTCTGGGTTTTTCCGACAACAAAATTTTCCGACCAGGACTTGCTTTCTTTTGATGTGCTCGACCTGATGAGCGGTTTCGATTACAACATCGAACGGTACACGATCTCGCCGGATCAAAATAATAATTACAATTTTTCAGTTTTCCTTCCCGAAGGCGCAACCGTTTCATACCGATACAGCATGCTCCAGCCTATGCAGGTTAACGAACTCCTCCCGGACGGCAGCGAAGTGCCCTTCAGGCAAGTTGTGGTAAGAAAGAACCTGGTGATCACAGATACAATTGCAGGGTGGACCAATAATTACTATACAGGTGAGCTCGCAAGTCTGAATGGCGCCGTTGCCGATGTGCGTACAGAAGAACCATTGCCGGATGTCTTAATTAGCGTAGCTGGTAAAACCACCATGACCGATATGAACGGTCGTTTTTACCTTCGTGATTTACCAATCGGCAAACATAACATGGTTGCCTCGACCATCGACGGGAGTCATCAGTCTTTTCAACAGGAGGTCAACCTTGTTGAAAGGTTGTCCACCCTTGCCATAGTCCGCATGGTCCCGAATCCAGAAATCAGCATAACATTCACCCTGACTGCACCCAGGGACATTGAAAGCGCTCCTGTGCGTATTGCCGGGAATCTGCGGCAATTTGGTCAGACGCTGTCAGATCAAGTCAGTGGATCCGGCGTCCAGGCGGTCAATATGCCCCTGATGAACCAAAATAACGACGGCACCTATTCAGTCCAGGTGAAAGCATATGCCGGCAGTTTTTTGCGCTATGCCTACACGTTGGGTAACGCTGTGATCAATGTTGAGCGGGATGAAAACGGAACCAGGAATATCCGCCAGTTCATCGTTCCGAATAAGGATGTTGTTGTCCAGGACACCGTTATAGGCTGGCGTTCTGCTTCTGCCTCGCCAACTACTTTTTATGTACAACCACCGGACGACACCTTACCCGAAGATAAGCTCTATATGCAATTCAACCATGGCTACTGGAGCACTCCTGTTCCGATGTGGCCTGCACAAAACGGAAAATGGATGCTCACATTTTTTCCAGTCTCATCTGAACCAGTCGAAATAGCATACCGCTATTGTCGCTTCTCAGATTGCAATATCGGAGCGGAGGGCAGCACTACCCGAAGTATGTTCATCGGAGCTCACAACGAGATCCATGACGTTGTTTCTTCCTGGAAGATGAATGGGGCAGACTATCTGAGCCCTTCCGGTTACAACCCGGTGAGTCTCAGAGCACAAACGCTTGTTGGGGTAGAGCTTGACCCTGCCTATTCATCTCAGTACGTTGATTCTTATGAAAATGTTGTCAGCGAATTAGCAGAAAATGGATTTAACTGGTTGATATTACGCCAGGCATGGATAGTGACTGAATTGGATGGTCTTCCGCATATTGATCTGGACCCTATATCGACCATCCCCTCCCGGGAAATAGAAAGAATTGCCACAGCGACCAGGCAGGCTGGTTTCACGGTAGCACTTTACCCGCAGCTTGATTTTGAAGGATTGGAGGCAAACTGGTGGAGAAACACGTCCAAAAACTCTCTTTGGTGGCAGCAATGGTACAGCGAATATGAGCGGGTAGTTACCCATTTGATTAAGCTGGGAACGGACATCCAGGCAGAACAGCTGATCCTCGGAGGTCCTGACGCATGGGAGAGCTACCCTGGTGTCATCGAAACTGTCGCAGAAAACTACGGCACACCTAAATCGAGCGAAGATATCTGGAAAGATTTGCTCGAAAAGGCAGACCAATATTTCGAAGGCAAAGTTCTCCTGGCTCATTCGATAAACGATGCAGGCTCTCAGACTTATTCGTTTTACTCGCAGGTGGATGGACTCTATCTTTTGATTGACTCCGATTCAGAATCCATAGCAAATGCGAGCCAATATCTGGATAGCCTGGTTTACCCTCTCTATGATGAAAACAAATCACTGTATATTGGATTAAACGCGCCCTCGTATCAGACCGCTTCAATTGAGCCTGGGTCAATAAATGACCCGCTAATCAGTGCAACAGACACGAGATACAACAACGCCAATGTAAACCTGCAGGTACAAACCCAGTGGTATGCTTCTTATCTTGACGCCATAGCAAATCGCGAGTGGATTGAAGGTGTCAGTTCAAGAGGTTTTTTCCCATGGATAAAACTGTCGGATTTTTCATCTTCCATATATGGAAAACCGGCACAAAAACTTTTTCACAATCAATAAAAGGAGATAGCAAAACACAATCATGAATAACGTAACGGAAGTATTGAGAGCAGAACTAACCAAATTGGGCTTGGGAGAGGTCAAGGAGGTCAGATATAACCTCAATATCCCGGAACTGGTGACTGAATCAGTGTGCCGGGGTGAAACCAATCTTGCGGATACCGGCGCGCTGGTAGTAAACACCTCACCGTTTACCGGTCGCTCACCTAACGACAAATATATCATCGAAAACAACGATCCGGATCTGTGGTTTGCCTCAGGCACTGAACCGCGCACACAGGAACAATTTGAACATCTTAAAAACAAAATGGTCAACACGATGTTGCCTCTCCGGCTCTATGTTCGTGATGTTTTGGCAGGAGCAGATCCTGAGAACTCGATCAGGATCCGGTTGATCACAGACCTTGCATGGCAAAGTCTTGCTGCCGCAAATATGTTCATCGCGATCGACAGCGACCAACCCCATGTTGATCCCGATTTCACCCTCCTGGTATGTTCAAAATTTGTCGGTGATCCCGAAACCGATCAGTTGCGTTCTCCGGCAGTGGTGGCAATGAGTTTCGATGAAAAGCTCGTGTTAATCGGCAATACCAAATACGCAGGCGAGTTGAAAAAATCTGTTTTCACGCTGATGAACTATGTTCTGCCTAAACGTGATGTCCTTTCTTTACATTGTTCTGCCAATATCGGCGAAGATGGTGATGTTGCTCTCTTTTTTGGCTTGAGTGGTACCGGCAAAACCACGCTTTCTTCCGATGAAGCCAGGGCGTTAATTGGTGATGACGAGCATGGTTGGAGCGACAAGGGCATCTTTAACTTTGAAGGCGGCTGCTACGCGAAGACGATTCGCCTGAATCCAAAATATGAGCCCCTGGTGTGGTCTGCGATCAACCGTTTTGGTGCCTTGCTGGAAAACGTTCCCCTGGATGCGAACAATCATCCCGACTTTGACGATAACAGCATTACCGAAAACACCCGGGCTTCCTATCCTTTGACCTTTATAAGCAATTATGAACCGTCCGGTACCGGTGGACACCCCAGGAACATCTTCTTCCTGACCGCAGATGCCTTTGGTGTTATGCCTCCTTTAGCCAGGCTGACTAAAGAACAGGCAATGTTCTATTTCCTGAGCGGGTACACGTCCAAATTAGCCGGCACTGAACGCGGCTTGGGTGACAAGCCCGAGGCAACCTTCTCGACATGTTTCGGCGCTCCATTCCTGCCCCTCAAACCGACGGTCTATGCCCGTCTGCTGGCAAAGCGGCTGGAAGAGCACGGAACCAATGTCTGGCTGCTCAACACCGGCTGGTCTGGCGGTGGTTTCGGTGTCGGAGAGCGGATCAAACTTCCCCTTACCCGTGCGATGATTTCTGCAGCACTCAAAGGCGATCTCGACGATGTTCCCACCCATGTTCACCCAATTTTCAATATCGCCATCCCGGATGCAGTACCAGGAGTTCCCTATGAAGTATTGAACCCGGAACTTTCCTGGGAAGACAAATATCTATACAACACTGAAGCTCACGCACTCGCGGCGAAGTTTGTAAACAACTTCAGGAAGTATGAGTCCGATGTTGGACCGGAAGTTCCCGCTTCAGGTCCAAAGGTGGCATAAATTTATGGATAAATTCATCATTCAAGGTGGCAAGCCCCTTCACGGAACCATGCGCCCTTCAGGGAACAAAAATGCTGCCCTGCCGATGATGGCTGCTACACTGTTAACTGAAGAACCGGTAGTCCTTAAAAACATGCCCGACATTGAAGATACCCGTACAATGGGGAAACTACTTCAAAGCCTGGGAATGAAAATTGAAAGAGACACACAATCATCTGCCTGGACATTCCAGGCGGATGAAATCAGACCAGGGGACCTCGATCCCGACCTGTGCCGGCAGATCAGAGCTTCGATCCTGTTGGCTGGTCCGATGGTAACCCGATTCGGAAATCTGACGCTGCCACCACCTGGTGGTGACGTGATCGGTCGCCGACGAGTGGATACCCACATCCTGGCACTCGAAAAGCTTGGCGCAGATTTTTCTTTTAACGATGTATTCAGGTTTTCAACACAGGGTCTGGTTGGAGCGGATATCCTCCTGGATGAAGCCAGTGTCACCGCGACTGAAAACACGATCATGGCGGCTGTATTGGCTAAAGGAACCACGCATATCCGAAATGCGGCTTCTGAACCGCATATTCAGGAGCTTTGCCACCTTTTAAACGCCATGGGAGCTAAAATCGACAATATAGGCTCGAACGTCCTCGAGATCGAAGGGGTTGACCGCTTGCACGGTGCTGAATTTACAATCGGACCTGACTATCTGGAAGTGATCAGTTATGTAGGCGCCGCGGTTGTCACTGGCGGTGAGATTCGAATCAAAGACGCTGGTGTTGAACACTTGAGGATGATCCAGCTCGTGCTGCAGAAACTCGGCGTCGGGATGATCTTTGATGGCGATGACATCATCGTGCCCGCAGAACAAAAACTCGAAATCAAACCAGACCTCGGTAACGCAATCCCGGAAATTAGCGTCATGCCCTGGCCTGCCTTCCCCACCGACCTGATGAGCATCGCGATCGTGATTGCCACCCAGGTTAAAGGAACGATTCTGTTCCACGACTGGATGTACCCCAGCAGAATGTTTTTCATCGATAAGCTGGTATCTATGGGTGCTCAAATTGTATTATGTGATCCCCACCGGTGCATCGTGATTGGTCCGACCAAACTGACTGCAGAAAAACTTGAAAGTCCGGATATTCGCGCAGGCATAGCCCTGGTGCTGGCAGCCCTGTCAGCTGAAGGGCAGTCGACTATACGCAATGCTGGTCAAATTGACCGGGGCTATGAAAAGATTGAGTATAAATTGCAGGGTCTCGGAGCAGATATCGTTCGTAAGAGAACACAAACTATTGGAAATTAAAAATGGAGCCGCTCGCGCGGCTCCTGCATTTTTGAAGAAATGAAAACTATCCCTGAGAGACCTCCAGAAACTGGTTGATCGTATCTTTGAGCATTGGTTCAGGCAAGGCGCCAACCTGTCGATGGACAATTTTTCCATCCTTCATCATCAGCATGGTTGGGATGCCTTGCACACCATACTTCCCAGCATATTCCTGGTACTCATCAGTGTTCACCTTGGCTACGACCAGTTTGCCGGCATATTCTTTGGCAACTTTGTCGAGTATCGGCGCGACCATGCGGCACGGTCCGCACCAGGGAGCCCAAAAATCGACGATAACAGGCAGTTCGTTTTCTAATACAACCTTCTCAAAAGCTTCATCAGTAACATTAATTGGTTCTTCTATCATTTCTTCCTCCATAATTTTCCTAAGTATATAGAATAATTTGTCTTTTACAACACCAAAGATTATTCAAACAGTGAAAATAACCCGAATTTTGTTGCGATTGCTGGCGCAAAAATCAGTATACCAATGATCACGGACAAAAAGGCAGCAATCAACACCGAAGCAGCCCCAACGTCTTTACTGATTTTTGCGAGGGGATGGAGTTCCGGATTGGTCAGATCGACCAACACCTCCAGGGCGGTATTCAGAAATTCAGCTGTCCAGACAACCCCAATTACCAGCAAAATGGCAATCCATTCCATACGGGAGATCTGCAAAAAGGTACTCGCGCCCAGCACAATCACAGTCGCTGCAAGGTGTATCCAGGCATTTTTCTGAGTTTTCAGCACGTATCGCAGCCCCTGGAAGGCTGCAGTAAACGAATTCACTCTGCCCTTAACAAATTTTTCTGCTTCTTTAGATTTGTTTTTTACCATTGCGCTCTTTCAAAATTATAAAATCAAGGTAAAATAGAGCCCACACGCGGGTGTTGCCAAGTGGTAAGGCATTAGCTTCCCAAGCTAACATTCGTGGGTTCGAATCCCATCACCCGCTCTTCTTTTTTTTAACCAGCTAATCTTATATAACTTTCATCTGACAGCAGACCAAATTTGTATTCCAAACGATATTCACTTATATATCAAGTTTGTATACTCTGTGATTCTTATAGTATTTTACACCGAGGTTATCCAGGTCTTTTCGCATCTGGACTGCTGTTTCGGCGACCTGGGTCAGTTCGGCGTGGATAAAGCGTTTGTTCTGTTGAGCTGCGGTCAGAAGCGCATCGATCAAAAGTGCGTTCCCACCCATACCCTGATATTCGGGCAGGATGCCAATGCCGTTAAAGTCGAGCCACTGTGTTGTCTTCAGTTCGCGTAACAAACGGATTATTTCAATTGGTCCGAGTTTCCCCTTGTTTTTCTGCATGGCGGCAGAAGCGTCCGGAAAAGGCAACACAAATCCAACAATGTCGTCATCCTTGTTCAGGATGATCTGGAGCAATTCGGGGATGACAACCTGGATGGCATTATCGACTGCGTATTCGAGTTCTCTGTCGCTCAGGGGATAATATTCCCAGTTATTCACAAAGGCACGGTTGTAAGCGTCTTTGATCTTGTAGCGCCATTCCATGATGTGCTTCTTATCACGGAAGTTCATAACGCGCATGGACCCTCGTTTTTTAACGATTTCAACAGCGCGCTTAATTTTTTCGGGCAAAACATATTCCTGGGGTGCAAGGTAACTGGACACGAAATCAACTTCCTTTACAAACCCATAGTTTTCGACCAGGCGCTGATAATAGGGATAGTTGTAATTCATCATGTTCATCATCTGGCGATGCTCAAATCCTTCCACCTGGATGCCATACCCATCCAACGGACCGTAACCTTTCGGTCCCACAATCCGGGTGAGCCCACGAGCTTTCGCCCAGTCTTTTACCGTGGTCAGCAGCGCGTCGGCAACTTCCTGGTCGTCAATACAATCAAACAGGTAAAACTCGCTGTCTTTGACCTGGTGATATTTGTTAAACGGTTTATTCTCCAGCGCGGCAATTTTTCCGACCACCTTGCCATCTTTGAACGCCAGGAAATGATCAGACTCGGAATGATCATAAAAAGGATGCTTTTTCTTGTTCATCATCGCATAGATATCGGATTTGAAGGGAGGTGTAAATTGTGGGTTGTCCTGGTATAGCTGAAATTGAAATTCTACGAATAGCTTTTGAGATGTTTTGTCTTTAACTTGAATAATATCGATCATGTCGCTCCATTTGGATAAAAAAGAGATATACATGTTATAACCGATTTTGCGCTTACAGGATACGAACTCCCTTGAATTCCAGAAATTCTCCAGATGGACAGAAAGAATCAAAGCCATCTCAAAAATGTTCGTTTTTCACACATCCTGAAAGAAAACAGAGAATTAGCAGCAATTCTCAATATGAATGTGTTTAGATTTAAAGGGGGAGCCGGGAGCAGGGAGCAGGGAATAGGAACTGGGGTTGGT
>DHRN01000047.1:0-3605 GCA_002411175.1 Anaerolineaceae bacterium UBA5311
TTGAGAATTCCTGATAACAATACGCGACCTTGTTTTTTTATACTCTTCTCGTGTATAATAACAAATTGCGCGTGAAATGCGCATGGTTGTTACCTGGAAAGGAGGTGAATAGCAATGACAAGTGTAACTTTGAGACCAAATGAATCGCAGGATTCCCTGCTCAAGCGCTTTCGCAAGAAAGTCGTGAAGAGTGGTGTTCTCAGCACCGTACGGCGAAAACGCTGGTTCGTTTCCAGGAGCGAACAACGCCGGATGGATGAAAAGAAGGCTGTTCGACGTTCTTTCCGGAAGCCCTACGATAAGTAGCCAGGTAAGTGAGGTTTTATGGCGAAAGAAGAAGAGAAAATTACCGTAGACGGTACCATCATTGAAGCCCTGCCGGGAACACAGTTCCGCGTAAGGCTCGATAACGGACATGAAGTTATAGCCTATCTCTCAGGGCGGATGCGCCGATATTATATCCGCATTTTGCTGGGGGATGCCGTTCGGGTTGAGATGTCCCCTTACGACCTGGATCGAGGGCGGATCGTATACCGGGCTCGCAGACCGAGATCTTCTGACACAGATCAGAATTGATTTTGAGAAATTTCCAGCTCCCTTGGGAGCTGGTCTTTTTTTAACTGGCATTTCGGTTAAAATCAACGCGTATGCCCTCATCCCATCCCAACCCTCCCGGCTTCCTGCGCCCATACAGACCGACTGACGACTCTGAAGTTGTCCTGCAGCTAATTACAGAAAGCTTCAGGTTAAAAGAAGACCCGGAAGGTATGCATGCGCTGCAGCAAATGCGCGAAAGCGCGCGCCGGCAGAGTGAAAGTAGTTGGTTTTCTCCGGCTGTTGCCAACCAGCCTGGTTTTGTCTGGGAGATGGACGGACAGGTGGTTGGGAACATTTCAATCATTTCATTTTTGGACAAACTCCGGCATATCACCCTGATCGCCAACGTGGCTGTTTGCCCTGAATACCAGGGTCGGGGGATTGCGACCGCGCTGACCAAACACGCTCTCCGTTATGTGAAGTCGAAAAGAGCCCACCAGGTTTGGCTCCAGGTGAGTGCCGATAACCTTGTTGCTAAACACATGTACGCGAACCTGGGGTTTGATATCGTTCGAACAATGAATCACTGGTCTTTGAATGATGGCGCCTGGCAAAGACCGCTTGGAAATCATGAGATTCCGACTTATAGTTTTGCTCCCCGCAGATTTTTGGGCTGGGGTTGGCAAAAGCAGAGGCTGCTGGAAAGCTACCCTGCCGATACGCGCTGGTATGGCAATGTTGAATTTGGAAAATTTTCGCCCTGGAGCATCCTGAACCTGCTGGCATGGGACGAAGCCAGTTTTCTGCACCATTTCATCCTACGGGAGCAGGGTGAACTGGCGGGGGTTTTGAGCTGGCAGCGTGGGCTTCCCCGGTCAGACGCGCTTTGGCTGGCTTTTGAGCAGACCCCTGCCGAGGACGATCGCATCTATGCACTGACTGCTCATTTCCTGGAACATCACTGGCAAAAAAGGGCAACCCGGCTCGAATATCCGCTTGGCAGAGGAGAACGCGCACTGGAGCAGCTTGGCTTTAAACTCAGCCGTCGGCTCGACTGGATGAAACTCACTTAATAACAAACAGCCTGCCATCAGGCAAGCTGTAGTCTACGGAATAATATTTTTCTTATAGCTCTTCGTCAATGATGATCTCGGCAAGTTTCAGGAACTCCTGCCATTCTTCAGTGAAGAAATGCAGAGTGACGTTGTTCAATTCCAGATGATAGGTAGTTTCGCCATCCGGTTCCTCAGCCTTCCATGCCAGGAAATTTTCGGTTTCTGCAATTGTCGTGGTGATTGGTTCTCTATCTTCCATAGTACTCCTCCATTAATTTTGTTAATTGATTATCTCACTTCTACGCCTGCAAAGCAAGCGAGCTTAGACAAAATCAGTTCTTGTTTTGCCTGGTTTTCCCCTTCGAACGGTTGAATAGCTCTTTGAACCAGTCTCTGACCTTACAAAACGGCTTTTCAATAAAGGTGTAAATTTTTGCCCAGATCACGCGCAGCCCTTTGAGCAAAGCGGGCTCTTTTGGTTTTTGGTAATACTGCATACCTTCCCACGGGTCCTGGTCAAACAGCTTACGGCTGGTGTAACGCAAAAACAATTTGAGCGTGGCAAATGCAGGAGCAGCCAGGATAACGCCCAGGATGCCCATCAACTGGGCGCCTACCAGCGCTGAAATCATGATGGCAGCCGGATGCACTTGCAGTGAATTGCCCATAACCCTGGGCATCAACAGTTGGTCGAGGAGCATATCAATGATAAAGGCGATGCCAACCACCAGCAGGGCGTAAATAACTGGTGTGAGACCGTAGGGAGTGGGGTTTTGCAGCAGCGCGCCGATGAAAAAGGCGACCCAGCCGATGCCAGCGCCGATGTAAGGAATGAAGCGCCCAAACCCGGCGATCAGCGCTAATACGAAGAAGTAAGGCAGCCCCATGAACCCCAGATATACCGAGTAGATCAGAATCGCGATACTAACAACAATGAATTCGCCCCGGATAAAGGAGTTGAAGATTTTGCCAACTTCCTGACCAAGACGCTGAAAATCCTCTTCATAGCCCGGGATGGATATGTTGATGATTCTTTCCCTGACCCCGTCCGACTCAGAAGTTATGAAAAAAGAGACCATGTAAGTAATGGCGAGGTTAAACACGAAACCGCCCACCCTGCCAACCACGGTTGTGGCAATATTGCCTGCCTGGCTGACAATTGGTTGGAGCGATTCAGAAATCCATTGCCCGATCAGCTCGAAATTAAGCTGTGGTGTGGTGAAAGTGAAAGGACCGATCACGATGGCTTGACTCGACCAGCGTTCCAGCAATTCTGTGATGTTGTCTACATTATCTATCAGGGTTTGGAACAGGTTTTGAACCTGGACGGCAAGGCTGGTTCCGCCCCGCGCAAGCCCCCAAAAAATCAGACCAGCCAGCAAAATGTAAACAATCGCCACGGATACACGCCAATTGATGCGCAGACCTTTGCGCAGCAGGTTGCAGACAGGCGACATGAGGAAAGAAAGCAGAAAAGCCACCAACAGCATTTTGAAGTATTCATTGAAGCGAATCAGCAGCGCCAGGAAGCCAACCACCAGCAGGATTCCGACGATCAGCTTGGTACCCCAGCCCCAAAGAGGAGAGTTGCTTTCAGGTGGCTGACCCTGATTATCGGAATTGTTGATGATAGCGTCGTTTGGCATGCCTTCCATGGTTGTATTTTAATCTGTTTTTGATTCTACGGGAGAGGAGGTTTAACGTTTGTAGAATGGTGTTGGGCACAGCAATTCTCAATATGAATATGTTTAGATTTAAAGGGACGGCATGGCAGCCGCGAGCAGGGACCAGGAAACAGGGAGCAGGAGCAGGGAACAAGAGCTGGGTTTTGTCATTCTGAACGAAGTGACACACAGTGTACTTCGTAAGAATCTGAACCTTTGCCCAAAAAGACCTTATCGGCGAAACCATCCTTTCGTAGGGAACGCGGGTTGTCCTGTTCCGGCGAAGCCATCTTTCCGTAGAGAACGCGGCTTGTCCCGTTCCGGCGAAGCCATCCTTTCGTAGGGAACG
>DHRN01000047.1:3791-17130 GCA_002411175.1 Anaerolineaceae bacterium UBA5311
AATCCGCCGTACACAATGATCACACACTACGGCGGATTGAGGGGGATCAACATCCACGTCACACCAATGTCACAACCCTCTCAATACACGGCTTCGCCGGTACAGACGTCTCGCCCTACGGCTGTTCTCGGGACGGCATGGCAGCCGTCTCCAAATTGAGAATTCCTGATGTTGGATGGAAAGCGGCACGAACTGCGTTTCCCAGAGTAAAATTAGGAAAAAAGTTATAAAGGTAGCTTATGCAATACAGAAATTTTGGCAAGACTGGATTCAAACCCTCTGCCCTGGGGTTTGGCTGTATGCGTTTTCCGCAATTGCCATGTGAAGAAAACCAGATCGATGAAGCTGAAGCAACACGGATGGTTCGCCACGCGATCGACCAGGGTGTCAATTATGTGGACAATGCCTGGTCTTACCACCAGGGTAAGAGTGAGCCCCTTCTGGGAAAGATCCTCCAGGATGGCTACCGCGAAAAGGTTGCCCTGGCGACCAAAATGCCCTCCTGGCTGATTAAAAAAAGTGAAGATTTTGATTATTACTTTTCACAACAACTGGAACGTCTGCAAACTGACCACATTGATTTTTATCTGCTGCATACGATGAACCAGGGTTATTGGGACAATTATCTCAACCTTAAGGTCTTCGATTGGGCAGAGAAACAAATCGCTGAAGGCAAAATCCGGCACCTTGGGTTTTCTTTCCACGATGATTTTTCGGTTTTCGAAACCATCATCAACGGTTACGACCATTGGGATTTTTGCCAAATCCAGTACAACTACATGGACACCGACTACCAGGCTGGCGAATGCGGACTAAAGTTAGCTGCTGATAAGGGGTTGGGCGTGGTGATTATGGAACCGCTCAAAGGAGGGAAACTGGCAATTGAAACGCCGCCAGAAGCGGTGAAACATGTTTTGGAACGTGCGGACCCACCGCGCAAACCAGCCGATTGGGCGCTGCAGTGGCTCTGGAATCAACCTGAAGTTGGCGTGGTGCTTTCGGGCATGTCGACCTTTGAACAGGTGGAACAAAACCTTGCCAGCGCAAGCAGCTCCGGAGTGGGCAGCCTCACGGCAGATGAGGTGAAACTCGTCGAAGACATGCGCGCTGCCTGGGAGGGGTTGGCACCGGTTGCCTGCACCCACTGCGAATATTGCCTGCCTTGCCCCAGCGATGTATTAATCCCGCAAATATTCGAAATCTACAACAATTCAGTTATGTATAACCTGGGTGAGCGGGGTAAACGCATGTATCAACATCAAATCCCTGAAGGTAGCCGGGCGGATGCCTGCATCGAATGCGGATCTTGTGAAGACTTGTGTCCGCAGCATCTGACCATTATTGAATATCTCAAAGATGCGCATGCATACCTGAAAGAAGCATAAAGAGCGTGATTGAAGAAGAAAAAATTCAGGCTGAAGAACACAACGTCAGGGAAAATGATCGAGCCTGGATCATCGCCCTGGCGATCCTGCTGGCAGCGCTGCTGGCGACCTGGCTATGGATGACCCCTGTTGGTTGGTGGGAAAAGATCCACCTCCTGGGATACGCGGTATGCCATCAGATTGAGGAACGCAGTTTTTTTTACCACAATCTGCAGTCTCCGCTTTGTGCCCGCTGTACCGGTATGTACCTTGGCGGGATGCTCGCTATTGGCTACCAGGTCTGGCAGGGGCGCAAGGGTCGTTTCCCTCCTGCCTGGGTCATGATTATGCTGGGAGGGCTGTTTATCTGGTTTGGGATTGATGGGCTCAACTCTTTTCTGCACTTTTTTCCTGGTTTTGCGCAAGGATACCAACCCTCCAACCTCTTTCGACTGATCACCGGTACCGGAGTAGGGCTGGGAATCGGGGCGATCCTGACTCCCCTCTTCAACCAGACTGCCTGGGCAGACTGGATCAATCGCAGTTTCTTTGAGAAATGGTATAGCTTTCCCATCCTGCTTTTATTGGCAGCCTTGATGGTGGCAGGCGTGTACAGCCAGCATCCGGTAATCCTCCTTCCGGCAATGGTGATTTCGGGTTTGAGCGTCGTTTTTTTGCTCAGCAGCCTGCATACCGTGCTCGCATTGATGCTAACCAGAAGAAGCAACCTCCAGCTGACCTGGAGGCAAATGATGCTGCCCCTGCTAATTGGTTTAAACGTGGCTTTTGTTCAAATTTTGGTCACCAGTTTGCTAAGGTTCCTGCTTACCGGCACCTGGGATGCGCTGCACCTGTGATAATCTAAGGTTTGTGTTCGCATTCCAGACTATAATTATCGCAATCGGAACCTGTTTTTTCCGACTTAAGGAGCGGTATGACAGAAATTATCAGTGGTGTATTAGGCGCGTTTGGTCTCTCGGCATCTGCAGGACTAAATGCCTATATCCCGTTATTTGTCGTCTCGATTTTGGCGAAATTCACAAACCTGATCGAGCTTGCTGAACCCTGGAGCGCATTGGAGAGTTGGTGGACTATCGGGGTTCTTTTGGCTCTTGGCGTCGTTGAGATAGTTGCCGATAAGGTGCCGGTTGTAGATCATGTAAATGATGCTGTTCAGACGTTTATTCGCCCGATTGCCGGCGCGATTTTATTTGCAGCAAGCGCGCAAACGATCACAGAGATCAACCCCGTGTTGGCTATGATTTGCGGATTGCTGGTTGCAGGGTCGGTTCACGCGGCGAAATCAATTATTGCCCGTCCAATTATTGAAGCGAGCACAGCCGGCGTGGGGACGCCGGTTATCAGCACGGTTGAGGACATTTTAGTGACAATCATCTCGGTTTTAGCAGTGGTTTTGCCGCTGTTGATGCTCATTATTATGATTATGATCTTCTGGTGGGTAGCCAGGCTGGTTAAAAAAATAAAAACCAGGCGAATCCAACCAGTCGATTCGGACTTATAATTTCCTCTGGAGAAATCAATGTCCGCTCTTCATGTAAATCATCAGAGGGATGAAACCCGAACATCCGGCTGGGCAATCTCCAGCCTGTTCGCTGGAATTTGTAATTATATTGGATTTACAATAATTGGAGCAGTGGCAGCACCAATCGCGGGCTGCATCGGCAAATTTGATATCGAGAACAGGCGGGATCATGCTCGGATGGGTCGGAATTGGTTTGCCCATCCTGCAGTTCTGCCTTGCCATCCTGAAGAATTGAAAGGAATTTGACTATGAATGACGAAGAATATTTAGAACCAAAAAATGACGAGTGGAATGACGCTCCCGGGTTTGAATCCAGCCCTCCCCAGGAGGAACTGCCTCCCAGGGCGCCTGCCTATGGGTCGCTTGAAGAATTGGAGCGTTTAAAGGCTTACAAGGAACCTGCTCAACCCGAAGTTCACCCCCAGCCTGAGGATGAGCAGTTTTCGTCGGAATCGGAATTCACTTCTGAGCCAACGCCGGCTGAGCGACCGGCTGCAACTATTTTCGATCCGGTGCTCGACGAGAGTGAACCGTATTCGGCAGCTTATCCTCAGGAGCCAGCCTTGAGCGATGTTCCTGATTATCGCAAGCCTGCCCGGACGGTTTTCGACCAGCCACCGACTGCAAAGAACAAAAACAGGGGATGGATCATCGCATTGATCGTGCTCCTGGTGCTCTGTTTGTGTGTAATGATCGTGTGTGTGGTTGTGTTTTTCATGCTTGCCAGCGGAGATTGGGAGATTCAATGGACCTACCAGCTGATGAATCAGGCGATCAGTTTGATGTAGTCCAGGCAAAAGTTATTGAAACAGGCTGGCAACTGCCGGCCTGTTTTTATTGGTAATCCTGCGCAGAGAAAAGAAAGCGAGCCCGGTTTGCCCAGGGTGTTTGCGTTATGGGGCGGTTCCCAAAAGCGGCAGGCATTGCAGGGTGGATTGTGACCATGCGAGGGAGAGGGGTTGGTTGATCTCAAAATCTTCTTGGGAGTGGACCTGCAAGAGGGTGCTGCCGACCAGAACCTCCAGCCGGTAATAATCACCCTGGAAGACGCTGTCCCGCACCACTGCGCGTAGGTGACCGGGGAGGCTGGTCGCCCTCTCGCCGAGCAGGGCGTCCTGTGGGCGCAAAAGCAGCATGCACTGCGTGCCAGGCGCTAATTCAGCTGGAACCGCCAATTCAAGCGTACTTAGTTCAGTCTCAACCTGGTTGGAAGCTATCACCCTGCCCGGGACGAGGTTGCCAAGCCCCAAAAACGAAGCGACCCAGGCGTTGGCTGGCTGCTTAAAGACCATTTCAGGCGCGCCTTTCTGCACCATCCGCCCTTCATTCAAGAGCAGCAGACGGTCAGCCAGCGCGAACGCTTCTTCCTGGTCGTGGGTTACGTAGATTACGGGTTTCTTGCTATCATGAAGGCGCTTGCGCAAGTCTTTGAGCAATTCGGTGCGCAGATTGTGATCAAGCGCACCCAAAGGTTCGTCCAGCATCAACAAACACGGGTCAGGCGCGAGGGCGCGCGCCAGGGCAACCCGCTGTTGTTCGCCTCCGGATAATTCGATTACCGATCGGTTGGCAAATTCCTGCATGTGAATAGTGGCGAGTGCTTTTTCAACCGAAGCGTCAATTTCCGCCTTGGAACGACCAGCCATACGCGGCCCAAAGGCAACGTTTTCGGCGACAGTGCGGTGAGGGAAGAGGGCGTAATCCTGGAACATCAGCCCAAAACCGCGTTGATGGGTGGACTTTTGGGTGTAATCAAGGTTATTCCAAAACACTCTCCCTGATTTTGGCTCTTCCAGACCGGCAATGATACGCAGCATGGTGCTTTTGCCGCTTCCCGAAGAACCCAACAGGCAAACAAGTTCGCCTTGACGCACTTCAAATGAGATGCCTTTGAGCAAGGGTTTGCCATCGTAATCTTTATAAATCTCTTCAACACGTAACATCAGAATAACTCCTCACCGGGAAGGCGGATTTTTTCGATCAACAGGCTGCCGGCAGCGCTGGTTAATAACAGCAGCGTGGACATCGCCAATGCCTGCCCGTAATTGAGCGCGCCCGGTTGGGAAATATAACGGTAGATCAATACTGGGATGGTCGGTGTCTGTGGGCTGCTCAAAAAACTCGACGCGCCAAACTCGCCCAGCGAGATGGTGAAAGAGAATGCCAGGCTGACAATGATTGAGCGCAGTAAAACAGGGAAGTCAACCTCCCTGAAAACTTTCCACGGCTTTGCGCCCATCACACGGGCAACTTCGCGCAGCGAATTCGGGATTCCCAGGATTGCAGGCAGGATTGTGCGGATGGCGAAAGGCAGCGCGATCAGCGAGTGGGCGATGGGAATTAACATCGGGAAAGGTCCACTGTTCCAGGGAGACCGGTTGAAGGTTATCAAAAAGCCCAAACCAAGGATGACCGCGCTGGCTCCCAACGGAAGCATGAATAAAGGCTCAAGCCAACGTGTGAATTTGCCGGATGAAGCCAGCGCATAAGCAGATACAAGCCCGAGCGAGGTAGCAATCAGCATGGTCAGCAGCGAAAAAACCAGCGAGTTGCGCACAGCCGCGAGTGGGTTGGCATAGAATATTGACCCGGTCCGGTTTTGGAAAAGCTCACTGTAATAGCGAAAAGTCAGCCCGGTCTCAATTTCACCGCGTTCTCCGCGAGTTGCCTCGAAGGTGACCAGTGAACGCGAAACCAGGCTCAGAATCGGGGTGACAAACAGGATAATCACCAGCAAACTGAGCAGAACAATGGTTAGTTTTTGCAACCTGGTCTTCGGTTTTACCAGCGTATTGCGTTCGCTGCTGAGGGCGGCTTTGCCATAGCGAGGGTTATTAACCTGGTTCTGCAGCAGTGTGATTATCAATGTGAAGGCAAGCTGTACGATCGAGAGCAAACCAGCCATGGGCAGGTTGAGGCGGTTCATCGCCTGGTTGTAGATTTCCACTTCCATCGTGGCGTATTGCGGTCCACCCAGCATTAACACCACCCCAAAACTGGTGAAGTCGAAAAGGAATACCAACAAAGCTGCGCCGAGAATGGAGGGCATCAGCAGGGGAAATGAAACTTCTTTGAAGACACGCCACGAGTTGGCGCCGAGCACGCGGGCGGCTTCATCGTAGTGCGGATTTAGGCGGGTCAGGGCGTTTCCGACCATGCGGATAACAATCGATGTGTTGTAAAAGACATGCGCCAGCAGAATCGCAGACAGGCTGTTTAGCAGATTGATCGGTTGGCTGGAGAGGTTGAAAAGGTTCATCAGGAGGATGTTCAACCAGCCTCTCGGACCAATGAGCGTGTTGAACGCTGTGGCAACCACAACTGTCGGCAGGATGAAGGGTAACAAGCTGACAGTGCGTAAACCTTTGCGACCCGGAAAGTCAAAGCGGGCAAAGAGGTAGGCAGCGGGCAATCCGATCAACAGGGTAAGCAGAGTTGAGAGAAACGCCTGCCAGAGCGTAAAGCCCAGGGGTCGGGTGAGCAGATCCCAGCTGAAGAATTGCCATCCCTGGTTGAAACGCTCAGAAAATACCTGCCTGAAAATTGCCAGCAGCGGCTGGTAAAAGAAAAACAGCAGGAAGGCGAGTGGAAGCAACCACAACAGCCAGGCGCGAGACCCTGTACGCCGCATTCCAGTTTACCTCAGCATAAGAGTGGTCCACTCGTTCACCCAGCGATCGCGGTTAGCCGCAACCAGGGCAGAATTAAGCGCGCCGACAGTTTCAGGGATCTGGCTTGCAATCACAAAATCTTCAGGCAACACGGCTTCGGGCAACACCGGATAGACAAACATTTGCAGGGGCAGATCTTCCTGGAACTCTTTACTCAACAAGAAGTCGATGAACTTTTCAGCCAGGTCGCGGTTGGCTGTGTTTTTGAGGATACCGGCGAACTCCACCTGGCGCCAGCACATGCCCGGAGCAACCAGCGATGCGGTTGGCGCTTCTGTAAGCTCAGTCTCGGCAAAAATCAATTCAGCAGGCGGGCTGGAAGCATACGAAACCACCATTGGCTGTGGACCTCTGCCGGAAGAACCGGAAAAGTTCGTGTAGTAAGCCGTCTCCCAGTCCGAAACGACGGTAACATCGTTCTCTTTCATCGCCTGCCACCAATCAAGCCAGGCATCTTCGCCAAACTCAGCGATCGTTGCGAGCATAAATGACAATCCGGGTGAGCTGGTTGCCGGGTTTTGCACGACCAATAAACCCTGGTATTTCGGGTTGGTCAGGTCCCGAAGGGAGCCAGGCAGTTCAAGTCCCCTGTCAGAAAACCAGGCTTTGTCGTAATTGATACAAACATCGCCATAATCGACAGGAACCACATTGAACATCGGATCATGCTTGAATTCGTCGGGAATGTTTTGCAGGGCAGCTGGTTGAAAGGGCTCAAACAAATCTTGTTCCAGGGCGCGGGACAAGAAGGTGTTATCGAGACCATAAAAAACATCCGCTTCAGGGGTCTCGTTGTTGACTGAGGTGAGGATGAGCCGATTGAGGGCAGATCCGGTGTCACCCCCCTGGATGAAGACGATACTGGCATTGTTCGTTTCCTCAAAAGCGCTGATGAGCTCCGCTGAGACGGAAAAACTGTCGTGGGTGATGACCGTCAGGGTTTGGGCACCGTTTGTGGCTGGCTGGCAAGCAGCTGCCAGCAAAACAAAAACAAACAGCGAGAAGATCAATTTCTTATTCATCAGATAACCTCTCTTTCAATGGTGTGGAGATATGGATCAACAATAAGCGACCCTGCTGCAGACTTATCGCAGCTGTGTCGCCGAGGCAGAGATTGCTGAGACCGTGGGTCTCATAGGGGAGCAAGGTTTCATAGGTTAGAGAATAGACCAAACCGGTCGTTTTCACGCCGGAAGCTGGCTTGCCCCAGGGGAGCAGGGAAATAATGTCGCCCGGGCGGGTTGCGAGCGTGATCCCGCCGTTAAGCGCATAGATCGCGGTTCGCTCTCCGCGCAGGCTCACTTCAAACCCCTCGAGAGAGGGATGAAAGAGCAGGGCGATATTGCTTAATTCATGGTCGACCCGTCCGCCGACCGCGCAGGCGATGGTAATTTTCCGGAAATCTCTTTTGAGAGCTTCATGAAGGGCGATTTCGAGGTCAGATTCGTCTTTTTCGGATTTGTAACGCAAAATTTCGACCTGGTTATCCTGGCATATCTTCAGCTGGTCCTGAGTGATGGAATCGAGGTCCCCGATGAGCAGATGCGGGATTAATCCGAGAGCCAGGAGGTGTCGCAGTCCGCCATCGACAGCGATGACGCAGTCATGACAGCGGAGAAGCTGGTCCAGGTCGGATTGGGCTTCACCATTTGCGACTATCAAAGCGCTTTTTGTTTTCTTCATCAAAAAAACCCTCCATGGGGAGGGTTGCTGGGCTGATATTTCTGCATCCCTCCGCCGGCATGATCCGGATCAGGTGTTGCGGGTCGGACATTGCTGTCCCTCTCAGCCCATAGGCTCCCCGAGGAATTTATGCGGAAATGATAACATAAGACCCGGGAGAAGTACAATTTTGGTTGAACCTTGCCTTTGATATCTGTGTATTGGTCATGTGGACAACAATCCTCAATTTAGTTAATAAACGCAATATGTGTGGCAACCGCGAACAGGGATCAGGGAACAGGAAACAGGGAACAGGACCTGGGTTTTGTCATCCTGAGCCTCTTTTGCGAAGGATCTTGTCGATCGGAACAAGAAGACCCTTGTGAATTACACTTACGAAGTGATTGTCCCGTTTCGGCGAAGCCATCTTTTCGTAGGGCGAGACGTTTGTACCGGGACGGCATGGCAACCGCGAACAGGGAACAGGAAACAGGGAACAGGGAACAGGGAGCAGGACCTGGATTTTGTCATTCTGAACGAAGTGACACATAGTGTACTTCGTAAGAATCTGAACCTTTGCCAACAAGAACCTTACCGCCTTCGCCAGAACAGACCTGTCGTACAACGGTTCCTCGAGGGATTGCGTGGCAACCGCCCCTCACACCACAAAAAACATATTTTTCCATATTGAAAATTGTTGAAATCCAAAGTCGGTACAAAGAATCGCCTATGGATATGTTATGATAATCTTTATCAGATCATTCGCAAAAAGAAACAATATGTTTCTTGAAATCAATCACATATAAAAAAAACGGAGGAATTAAATTAAAGACATGTTTACAGCAAAGCGAAAGAGAACGATGCTATGGATAATTGCCTTTATTTTTGTGTTTGGAACATTTGTCCCGAGCAGCGGAACAATTGCAGATACGCCAACTAATATAGAAAACCCGATAATATTAGTCGAAGACAACCAAAACGGTGAAGAGGTTCCTGGTGACTCAAACGAGTTTACACCAACCTTACCTTTGCTCGACCCGGATGATGAAACCGTTGGGGTTGATGATTTAGGTGACGATGACGGCACGGTCACTCCGACAGACCCTGTTGGAGAAGAGGACGATGGCGGAGATGAAGAGCTGACACCCACTGTAACTCCAGCGCCTCCAACCGAAGAACAAGTCGGCGATGGGGACAAAGAGATAGATGAGGACGAAAGCATAACTGCCACGCCAACATCAATTGAAGCGATAGTTGAGGTGTCTGGTGTTGACGAAGGTGGAATTATTGACCCTTCTGCTGGAGTCAGTATTACCATAACTCTTCCAAACATCCCTGTTATTGGAGATGGTGTTGACGATTATTTTGTACATGGCGATGAAATTGTATTGTTAATCAGCGAGTACTTTATGTTCGACGATCCGCTCCCTGTCGATCAAGATCTTTTGTTTAACGGCATCAAGGTCGGCACGGTCAAATACAGCAACGTGGATGGTCATGCTGTAGCAACCATTGTCTTTGATGGTGAAGAATATATTTTCGACCCTGAAGAATTACCTCCTGGTGAGCCGCCGTACTCCGGCGTTTCTGCCGAATTTACCTGTAACCTGATCTATAATAATGAGTACCTGGTAGATGAGAATGGGGATGAGTACGTAATCATCCTTGATAAAACTTATTATCTTCAGTTACCTGGCGATATTCACACCTTTGATGTAATCAAGGAAGTCGCTTTGGTTAACCTGGATGAAGGCACGATAACCTGGTCGGTAACCATTACTGGTGAAAGTGACACCATTCCGCCAACCCCACTTGACCTGGCGGGTTTCCTTTTTGAAGACGATTTGACTGCTGTTGGTACTTACATCGACAACAGTTTTTTGGTCAATGGCGTGTCGGCAACCCCTGGTTTGGTTAATCAAGAATTGACTTATACTCTGCCTGCGCCTTCTGAAAGTCCGATCGTGATAACCTTCAAAACAGTAATTGCTGATGCCGTTTTAACAAATGGCGGAACAATCACCAATCAAGCCTATGTCTATGACGGTACAGTAGAAATCGGCAACGATTCCGATTCTACAACTATTGTGGGTCCATCCGCGAGCAAAACTGGAACCGCAGATGACGGGTTTAGCGGTGATGGCAGTTATGATCCAAATGACCGCACGATCACATGGACAATTACAGTCGACAACGAAGGACAAACCTTAAACGGTTTAACAATCACAGACGTTTTGCAGGACGGTTTGACTTTTGAAAGCGCTGTCTGGCAAAAATGGGATGAAGCCACTTCAACCTGGGTGGATGTGCCCGGAAAGAGTTGGGCAACAGAACCAACTGGTGGCGTTTACGAAATTGGCGATGTCGATTATATCGGCAGATTAGTGATTGTCAGCAATGTTCCGGACGAAGACGACGGCTCTGTTTCCTACCGAACCTATAATAACCAGGCGACAGCTAACTGGACGAGTCCGGGTGGAACTGCTGGCAGTGCCGGCACCGGCGAAATTGGTGTTGGCATTGGCTATGACGCTATCACAAAAAGCGGCACGCAATCTGATGCTGACAAGGCAGATCACCAGATTACCTGGACGATAAATGTCGATCTGATGGGACAAAGCCCGACGGATTTTGTGTATTACGATCTGTTTGTTCATTCCTCAGCAACCACTAACAGCGCTCTGACCGGAGCAGCCGGATGGCCTGCAGGTCTTTCAATTGGCAATCCCGGAATATCCAGGAATAACGGGCAAAAATACGTAAGCCATACTGCTGACAACCATTTAAGCGTGGAAGCGATTGACCTGGCTGGATTAGGCACTTTGGTCAAAGTTAGCCAACTTCGAGCCACTGGTACTAACCAGGTTGTTATAAAAAGCCAGGTTATCGACCCCGAGATACTGGCTGGTAACAAGTCAGACCAATCTGTTCGCAATGTGGCTTCCTTGTACAAAGGCGCAACCTACCGCAGCCGTGATAATGCATCGGTTCCATTCAACAACATGGTGCTTGCCAAGCAAATGTTGAACCGTGCAGAAGTTGCTAATGACCATGATCCATCAGCTGATATCAACCCCAACAACAGCACAACCAATGCAGCCAATGGCTTTCATTATGATTATCGCGAAGTGATTTTCCGCCTGAACATTAATGCTGCCGGATTAGATTTTGCCGATGTAGACACAAATCTGCCAGGTGGATTCGGTGATGTAACCGTCACCGACACACTACCTGCCGGCTGGGCGTTCTCACCATTCTCTGGTGGCGCAACATTCTTGATTTACGATGCGAATAGTGCGGCTGTGGCAACCGTCCCGGCTTTGGACCCCACAACCATAGCTGGTTTTACTTACAGTGTCGGAACCTCTACCGCCACGTTTACGTTTACAAATCTGGACCAACCGTATGTCATTTTGGTAAAAGCAAAACCTACCGATGAGACTTTTGATGGTTATCTTGTGGGCGCCGACTCTCACGCTGAGACCAATACAGTAAACCTCAGATCAGCTAATTGGGGAACAGGCGTTAGCGATTCTCAAAACGTTAGGGTTGACACTGAAATTATTGACAAATCTATTGATGCCAGCCAACAATTCAGCGGCATTCTTACCTGGTTGTTAGATTACACACCCCTCAACCGACCAATTGCAGATGGTTTTCAGGATACTTTACCAGAGGGGATCGACCTTCGTCTGGACTCGAGCGGAAACCTGATCTGGGAGCAGGATGGCAATCGGAATATCACAGTTTTTGAGCTTGTTCCAAACGCAAATGGAGACGGCGGTTACACTGTTGGTTCAGAGTTGCTTCTGGAAACAATTCAGGCAAACTTCAGCTATAACAATGAAACACGTACGCTCACCTTTATCTTCCCCGATAACACCAAGGGGTGTCGTTTGTCCTATCTCACGGATATCACCGGTCAACCCGGATTAGTTACGAATACAGCAAGCCTGATTGGCGTTGTGGGTGAGGGTACCGGTACGAGTGAAAGTTTTGTGATTACTGAACAACATGGTTCCGCTTCGATGGGTCGCAGTGGTTACGTATTTGTCAGAAAAGTTAACAACTTAGGTGCTATTTTTCCCCGGCGCTGAGTTTACACTCTATAACACGAACACTGATGGCAGCATTGGATCTCCGAGAGCAGTACGAATAGCCGGTGTTGATGGGAAAATCAGGATTTATGGGCTGCAACCAGGCACCTACATTCTAAGAGAAACCAATCCACCTCCCGGATATATAAGCCTTCCGCGCGATTTTGTTATTGTTGTAGGATCTGATTACATCACCACGATTGACGGGCAACCGATGTCTCTGCAGGACCCGATAGATGTTGTCAACTACATTATTGTTCAGGACGCAGGTAGTCTGACGATCGGTAAAATAGTCGCGGGTAACGGCGGCAACCCTTCAAAGCAGTTTGCCTTTACGATAACCTTTGAAAACGCTCCGGAAACCTATCCATACATTGGCGACGGTGTGCCAAGTGGTACTATCTCCAGCGGAGACACAATTTATCTGGCTCATGATCAAAACATTACCATATTAAATTTGCCGTCTGGGGCAACTTACACCGTAGTCGAGGCAGATTATTCTGCTGATGGGTATATTACAACCTACACTGGTAACATCGGAACAATTGTTGGCGGAGAAGCCCAGGTAGCGGAATTCACCAACACGCGCGATATTGGCAGCCTGACGATCAGCAAGACGGTTGCAGGCAACGGCGGCGACCCGCAAAAGCAGTTTGCCTTCACAGTAACCTTTGTGAACGCGCCCTACGAGTATCCTTATGTCGGCTCTGGAGGCGCGGGAGATGGCACGATTGAGAGCGGTGACACGATTTTCCTGGGGCACGGTCAGAGCATCACCATTAATGGTCTGCCAAAAGACGCCACTTATACTGTTGTCGAAGCGGATTATTCCGCCGATGGCTACATCACCACTTACACGGGTGACACGGGAACGATTGTGGTCGATCAGACTCAAATCGCAGCCTTCACCAACACGCGTGAGATTGGCAGCCTGACGATCAGCAAGACCGTTGCTGGCAACGGCGGCGACCCGCAAAAACAGTTTGCCTTCACAGTAACCTT
>DHRN01000047.1:17261-17976 GCA_002411175.1 Anaerolineaceae bacterium UBA5311
ACGATTGAGAGCGGTGACACGATTTACCTGGGGCACGGTCAGAGCATCACCATTAATGGTCTGCCAAAAGACGCTGCTTATACTGTTGTTGAAGCTGATTATTCCGCCGATGGCTACATCACCACTTATACAGGTGACAGCGGAACGATCGTGGTCGATCAGACTCAAATCGCAGCCTTCACCAACACGCGCGAGATTGGCAGCCTGACGATCAGCAAGACGGTAGCTGGCAACGGCGGCGACCCGCAAAAACAGTTTGCCTTCACAGTAACCTTTGTGAATGCTCCCTACGAGTATCCTTATGTCGGCTCTGGAGGCGCGGGAGATGGCACGATTGAGAGCGGTGACACGATTTACCTGGGGCATGGTCAGAGCATCACCATTAATGACTTGCCAAAGGACGCAACCTACACGGTTGTTGAAGCGGATTACTCCGCTGATGGCTACATCACCACTTACACAGGTGACAGCGGAACGATCGTGGTCGATCAGACTCAAATCGCAGCCTTCACCAACACGCGCGAAATTGGCAGCCTGACGATCAGCAAGACCGTTGCTGGCAACGGCGGCGACCCGCAAAAGCAGTTTGCCTTCACAGTAACCTTTGTGAATGCTCCCTACGAGTATCCTTATGTTGGCTCTGGAGGCGCGCCGGACGGCACGATTGAGAGCGGTGACACGATATACCTGTCGCACGGTCAGAGCATCACCATTA
>DHRN01000034.1:0-42528 GCA_002411175.1 Anaerolineaceae bacterium UBA5311
CGCCGTTGTGTGTGGTCGTTGTGATCGGCGGATTGAGGGGTTGCAACATCACCGTCACACCAATGTCACAACCCCCTCAATACACGGCTTCGCCGGAACGGGACAAGCCACGTTCCCTACGAAAAGATGGCTTCGCTGGAACGGGACAAGCCACGTTCCCTACGAATTACAATCTTAGAGCCTTAAGTCATCAGTCATCAGCACTGTTCCAGGATCGCGCGTTTGAGGTTGGCGATGGTTATCTCATCAAACTCAAGACTGGTTGTTCCGACTATCGCATCCAGATCGTGGGCGTCACCATTTTTTATGATATGGAGACCCTCAAGATCAGACCACAGAGCGCGAACCTCGGCGGTGACCTTGTGTTTTGATATCTCTACTATTTCCAGCTCCAGTTCCGGTGGAACCCCACTCAGGCGGGGAAGCATTCCGTTTTCTTCCCGTTCAACATGAGCGGGGATAAACAGTCCGCCCAACTCGTAAACAGCTTTT
Organism: Anaerolineaceae bacterium UBA5311; assembly: GCA_002411175.1. GTDB lineage: Bacteria > Chloroflexota > Anaerolineae > Anaerolineales > Anaerolineaceae > Mesolinea. The sequence continues at coordinate 493 of DHRN01000034.1, forward strand.
TTAGCTTGAAAAATCGAGAGCCTCGAGGCAGTATGCAGCAGACGTTCTTCCTTGCGTAAAAAATTTCCATGTTTGTCTACGACCAGTTGATAGCCAAAAAACTCATCGTTGTTCTTGTAATCAGGCAGGTTTTTTTCCACGATTTTTTCGAAAGCCTGCAGTTGAGCCAGGGTGTCAAACAAGCAGAGCACATGAATCTCTTCCGCGGTCTCGAGCTCCATACCGGGGAGAATGGTAATGCCGGTTCCTTCGGCAGCCTTGAGCAACGCTGGCACATTGGCGCCAGTGTTATGATCGGTCAGGGCGATAACATCAATCTTCTCATCAAGGGCTTTTTCGATGATAAAAGGAGGAATCATCTCCAGGCTGGCGCAGGCAGAGAGCACAGAATGAACATGCAGCTCCAGTCGACGGACGGTCATTCGTTAATGATCCTTGATTCCCAAATCCCAGAGTTGACCGGCAACTTGAAAGTTGCTCGCGCTCGTAGAAAGCAGCACGATCTCCTCCATATTGGCACGGCTGATAGTTTCCTGATTTGGCTGGGCATTTTCAGTGATAATGATCGCCGAGATCTCCAGCAAGCTTGCCACTGCTACAATATTGATGTTGGCAATCAACGTTATCCAGATACTTTGGGGCTGCGCACCAGTCATAACACAACTGAGCAGGTCGGACTGATATCCTGATTCAATTTGAATCGAAGAGAAGTCCCTCTCTTCTGTTAAAAGAGTTAAATTGAGTTTTTCTATGATTGTCTGCAGGTTCATAGCTTGTTCCTATAAGGAGGCTTTATCCAGGGAGATGGTCATATGCAAATTTGTTCCATTTTCCACAGAAGATTTGATAACCATTTCATCAACACAGTTATTGATGTTGACCAACCCCATGCCAGCGCCAAAACCCTTGTTTCGCACGTCGGCTGACGCCGTGGAAAAACCTGGAGTTCGGGCTTTGTTGATATCCGGAATCCCGGGTCCATCGTCATAAGCTTCCATGACAATTCGATTTTGCTCAACCTCAACCCTGAGATATCCGCCGTGATTTGTGTGAATAATCAGGTTCATCTCTGCTTCGTACACAGCAATTCCGCACTTGCGGGCAACCTGGCTGGAGGCACCCAGGCGCAGCAACGCTTTCTTGATCCGGTTCGAGGCGGCGCCTCCGTGTAAGAAATCGTCCTTTTTAATTGTGTACCGCAGGATAAGGCTGGTGCGATCAGAGACAATATCTTCGAACAAGTGGGAAGCCCGGTAACGGATTAGTTCTTCTGCTTCGAGATCCCGTTGAAGAGCGTTCAGAACCCCGTTGGAGATGTCACCTTTGGTAAGAATCCCGATCAGTTTGTTTTCGGCATCAACCACGGGGAGGCGCCCAACCTTGGTTTTGGCAAACATCTTTAGCGCTTCCACGACCTGGTCGGTTTCACGGACGGTGAAAACCTCGTGAGTCATATATTCAGTAACCTTGCGGTCGATGCGTCCATCACGCAAAGAGCGGATCAAATCATCGGTTGAAAGCACCCCTATCAATTCGCCATCCCTGGCAACAGGGGCTCCTGAGATTTTGGATTTTCCGATCAGGTCCAGGGCATCCCGCATGGTCATATCAACCGACAGCGTCAGAGGATCCCTGGTCATCACCTGGGCGATGGATAACTCGTAAGCCAGTTCTTCAGTACGCGTAACTCGTGCAGCGGAAGAATCTGAAAAAAATCGCTGATTGCTCATGGCATTCTATTGATCATTCGCATTTCGACAGGTTAAATTCCTGTTCATAACTGGCGATATTGTGCTCGGCAAGCCTGGCTGAAAGCTCAAATAAACCGCACGGAGAACTGATTAGAGGCATGCCTTCGCTGTTTGCCAACGCAATCATTTCGCCCGAAGGTTGCTTGCCCCTGGCAATGATTACCATGCGGACATCAGCGATCAAGGCGGTGCGGATAACCTGGGGGTTATTTAGTCCTGTGATTAAAATTGCTTCAGGTTTGATCGATGCCAGCACATCGCTCATCAAATCTCCGGTAAAAGCTCCTTCAACTTTGACTTTGGTATCGACATCATTTGTGAGGAACGTCCCCTGGACCAGTTCAGCAATTTCACCAATATTCATGATCAGCCCTTTACTCTCTTGAATGCACTAATTTTACTCTATACCTGCATGTTATACTATAAGCGATTAAAATTCGAGGTTGGATTTCTATGAAGAATATCATTCGAAGTGTTAAAGGCACGCGGGATTTTTACCCCGACGAGATGGCGAGAAGGTCATGGTTGGTTGAGAAGCTGAAGGAAGCTTCAGAATCGTTTGGCTACCAACGTTATGAGGGTCCCTGTCTCGAAACCATCGATCTGTACGCGGCAAAATCTGGCGAAGAACTGGTAAAGGAACAAGCCTTTGTATTCCCTGATCGTGGAGGCGACCCGATCACATTGCGACCGGAACTGACACCCACATTGGCGCGAATGGTCGCAGAAAAACAGAAGCAGCTGGTTTTCCCCCTGAGATGGTGGTCATTTGGACCTTTCTGGCGATACGAACGACCTCAAAAAGGGCGCACGCGCGAGTTTTACCAATGGAATATCGACCTTATCGGCAGTGATTCCGTCCAGGCGGATGCTGAGTTGGTCGCGTTGGCTGCAAATTTTTTTAATCTTGTTGGACTGAAAAGTGACATGGTTCAAATATTGATCAATGATCGCCGTTTGATGGACAGAAAGCTGACATATATTGATGTTCAGACTGAAGTCAAACCGGAATTGCTCAAATTGATTGACCGCATAGACAAACAACCCGCAGATGTCTGGGAAAAAAACGTGGCAGCACTTGGTTTGAAAGCGAATCAGATCCAGGCTGTCAAAGAATTGCTTGCCGATGCCAGGTTGTGGGAAGAATCCGAGGAGCTCAGCTTGTTTTTCAAGTATGTTGAGGCACTCGGGGTCTCGGAATATGTGCGCTATGACCCAAAGATCATCCGCGGTCTCGATTATTACACCGGTATTGTCTTTGAAGCGCATGAAGCCAGGGGCGATTTCAGGGCGATCCTGGGCGGAGGGCATTATTCCAACCTGGTCGAAGATGTGGGCGGTCAACCCTTGCCAGGCGTCGGCTTTGCCATGGGCGATGTGGTTGTCATGTTGGTTTTGGAAGCATATGGCTTGCTGCCTGCTGAACTGAGCTATCCGAAAACAGTTTTTATGACCGTTTTTAGCGATGACCTTCTGGTGGAATCGATCGGGCTTGCCAGGGAGCTGCGCGAACAAGGTTTTGATGTGATCCTGGCAGAGCCAGACAAACTCTCCAAACAGTTTAAGCTTGCCGACCGGCTGGGCGTGAAGTTCGCCCTGGTTTTAGGTCCGGATGAGCTGGAGAATGATCTCGTTGGGGTCAAAGACCTGCGAACTTTTGAGCAGGAATCGATTAGCCGGAGTGAGCTGAAGTCAATTTTTAACAAACAAAAATAAGCACTGTTTCGCTGATTTTTGCTTGCAGTACATTGGGGCATGTGATAGAATAGCTGCCTAACGCGGTGCCTGTAGCTCAATGGCAGAGTGCTTCACTGTGGCTGAAGATGTTGAGGGTTCGACCCCCTTCAGGCACCCACAAGAACCCCGAAGGGGTTCTTTTTTTAGTCTTGGTTGTGCTGGTTTTTCGCAGCCAGTTCAGAACCTTTGCCAACAAAAACCTTATCCACTTCGCCGGTACAGCCGTCACGTCATACGACTGTTCGTGAGGCGGCGTGGCAACCGCGAACAGGGAATAGGAAACAGGAAACAGGGAATAGCAACTGGGTTTTGTCATTCTGAACGAAGTGACACATAGTGTACTTCGTAAGAATCTGAACCTTTGCCAAGAAGAAGCTTTCCGACTTTGTTGGAACGGGACAAGCCGCGTTCCCTACGAGAAGATGGCTTCGCCGGAACGGGACATAATTTAACATGGTTACTCACGGGACGGCGTGGCAGCCGTCCCCTACACCACTTTCGGGACAGCGTGGCAACCGTCCCCTACGCCACAAAATCAACAAGAATTTCCATATTGAATATTGCTGATCGGCTGGTACAAAAAACTACAACTCAGCATATTTATGATAAAATCTCTAATCAGGCTATGACGGAAACGAGTAATTCGATGCGGTCCGATAGCGAGCCCAGGATGGTGGAAGCTGGGCGGCAACGGTCGAACGAAAATCCTTCCTGAGCTGTGAGCTGAACAAACCCACATCGGGTAGTAAGCGAACCGACTGCCCCCCGATAGAGGGGCACCAAGCGCCCGATTAAACCCGGGAAGCGGGGTGGTACCGCGAGCAGATTTTGGCTCGTCCCTGTTGGGGCGAGTTTTTTAATTATGGAGGCATTATGTTTAAACCAGTTTCATCCAGGCTCAATATTCCTGCTGAAGAGGAAACACAATTGCGTTTTTGGAAAAGGCACGATATTTTCAAACGCTCTTCTGACGACCGGAAAGATCGCCCACCCTTCGTGATTTTCGAAGGTCCGCCGACTGCCAATGGCAAACCCGGTGTGCATCACGTTTTGGCGCGTGCGTTCAAAGACATGTTTCCCCGTTATAAGACCATGCAGGGGTTTTTTGTCGATCGCCGCGGCGGTTGGGATACACATGGTTTGCCTGTGGAAATTGAAGTTGAAAAACAACTCGGTTTCACGCAGAAAAGCCAAATCGAAGAATTTGGCATTGCCGAGTTCAATCAACTCTGCCGCGAGTCAGCTTTTTCGCGCATCCAGGACTGGGAGCGCATGACTGATCGGATTGGCTACTGGGTGGATAAAGACCGTGCCTACGTCACCTACAAAAATGATTATATCGAATCGGTTTGGTGGCTGCTCAAATCTATCTGGGATAAAGACCTGCTCTACCAGGGACACAAGGTCGTGCCTTACTGTCCGCGCTGCGGCACACCCTTATCGGACCATGAGGTGGCTCAAGGCTACGAAGACACGGAAGACCCGAGTATCTTTGTGCGCTTTCCGCTCGTTGATGAAAAAGACACCAGCCTTCTGGTTTGGACAACCACGCCCTGGACTCTGCCCGGCAACGTCGCTGTGGCGGCACATCCGGAGGTGGAATATGCCTTGGTCACTGCGGAAGGAACCGGCGAAGAGAAGCTCATCCTTGCCAAGGACTTGATTGAAAAAGTGTTTGGCGAACGCCCTGTTCGCATTCTGAAGACCATGAAAGGGAAATCGCTCAAAGGAAAGCGTTATGCCCCCTTGTTTACATTTTTCCTGACTGATAAACCCGCTTATTACGTTGTCAATGCCGACTATGTAACGACAGAGGACGGAACTGGACTGGTGCACATTGCGCCCGCTTTTGGCATGGAGGACATGGAGGTCGCCAAACAATACGACCTGCCTTTCATCATGACCATCGACGATGCCGGCAGCTTCCTCCGCCAGGTGCACCCCTGGGCAGGGATGTTTGTTAAGGATGCCGACCGTGGAATTATCCAGGACCTGCATGAGCGAGGCTTGCTCTTTAGTGCTGGAACGATGACCCATACCTACCCATTCTGCTGGCGCTGTGCCACTCCGCTGTTGTATATGGCACGACCGACCTGGTTTATCAAGACCAGCGCAATCAAAGACCGCATGGTCGAGCTCAACCAGGAGATCAATTGGGTGCCGGAGCATATCAAGAACGGGCGTTTTGGCAACTGGCTGGAAAATAACATTGACTGGGCGTTAGGGCGAAACCGCTATTGGGGCACGCCGCTGCCGGTTTGGGAATGCTCCGCTTGCCGTCACCAGGTTTGTGTCGGTTCCAGGCAGGAACTGACCGAACTGACAGGCACTGATCTGAGTGGGCTCGAACTCCACCGTCCCTACGTGGATGATGTGCGCTTCCCTTGCCCAAAATGTGGGGACGGAGAAATGAAACGCGTTCCTGAACTGATCGATGTCTGGTTCGATTCCGGGGCAATGCCCTTTGCCCAGTGGCACTACCCTTATGAGAATTTGGACGAATTCAAGACCCAATTCCCGGCTGACTTCATTTGTGAAGCGGTTGATCAGACCCGCGGTTGGTTTTACTCGCTGCACGCCATCAGCAGCCTGGTGATGGACAGTGTATCTTACAAGAATGTGATCTGCCTGGGACTGATCCTGGATGAAAAAGGACAGAAGATGTCCAAATCGCGTGGGAACGTGGTGGACCCATGGGAAGTGATCAACGAATATGGCGCAGACCCAATGCGCTGGTATATGTACACCTCAAGCCCTCCTGGCAACGAACGCAGATTCTCCAAAGAATTGGTCGGCGAGGTTGTGCGCAGTTTTATGCTCACACTCTGGAATACCTATTCCTTCTTCGTCACTTATGCCAACCTGGATAAATGGACACCCGATTCCGCACTCATTCCCCAGTTTTCCGAACTGGATGACTGGTTGCTTTCTTCGCTGGAAACGCTGGTGCGCGATGTGACTAGGGCATATGAGAACTACGATGTAATCGCTGCCACCCGCCCTGTCGAAAAATTTGTTGATGAGCTTTCGAATTGGTACCTGCGCCGTTCCCGGAGACGTTTCTGGAAGAGTGAATCGGATGCCGACAAGGCGGCTGCTTACGAGACCTTATATAAAGCGCTGGTAACGATTAGCAAACTGATCGCTCCTACCATGCCTTTCATGGCAGAGACCATCTACCGAAACCTGGTTACCTCGGTCGACGAAGACGCGCCGGTTTCGGTCCACCTGGCAGAATGGCCCAAGGCAGAGGAAGGCTTGATCGATGAAGAATTGAACCGCGACATGACCCTGGTGATGAAACTTGCCTCCCTGGGGCACTCCGCGCGGAATAAATCCAATATCAAAGTCAGGCAGCCTCTTTCCGAAGCCGCGTTTGCCGTTGGCAAAGCAGAGGAAGGAGGTGTTATCCAGCGCTTTGGCGATATCCTCGAAGACGAATTGAACGTCAAGCAGGTCCGCTTGTTGAGCGGCAACGAAGAAGCGGTTAGTTACAGTCTCAACCCGCTGCCCAGGCAGTTGGGGCAAAAATATCGCAACCTCAGCCCCCGGATCCGCCAGGCGATTTTGGAGCTTCCTGCCCAGGAAAGCGCTCTGAAACTGCTCGACGGCATCAATCTTGTGGTCAAGGTTGAGGGCAAATATTACGAAATTCAACCCGATGAGGTTGAGGTTCATACTGCTTCGAAATCCGGTTACGAAGTGGTCAGTGAGGGTCCATATATGGCTGCTCTGATCACTACGCTGACACCGCAACTGTTCCACGAAGGTTTGGCTCGAGAGTTCGTTCGCCGTGTGCAGGACCTGCGAAAAACAAAAGGGTTTGAAATATCGGATCGCATCAGGATTGCCTATAACGCAAGCCCCGAACTGGCAAAAGCGATCGGCAACTTTTCTGATTACATTGCCAATGAGACCCTGGCGCTCGACCTTCACAGGCAGGAGTTGACTGATGAGAATTTTTTCAGAGATAAATTTGATGGCGAAGACCTGGTGCTTCAGATCGAAAAAGTGCAGGTGAATGACTGATGGTCAGGAAGACTAAACGAAACTTGTTTCTGCTGATCGTCATCGCAGGAGTTGTTGTTATCCTGGATCAACTGACCAAATGGTTGATCAGGCAAAACCTGGCAATGGGTGAGGAGATTTACCCGATCTCCGCGTTTGCACCTTTCTTTCGCTTTACTTACTGGAAGAACACTGGCGCCGCCTTTGGTTTGTTCCAAAACGCGAATATCCCCCTGCTCATCATGGCGATAATTATTTCCGCTGTGATTATCCGGACCTATTTTCATATGGAGGATGAACCACTTTTATTGCGCATCAGTCTTTCAATGATGTTGGGCGGTGCGATCGGAAACATGATCGACAGGATCACACTCGGTTACGTGACAGATTTCATCGCAGTTGGTCGTTTTCCGGTTTTCAATATCGCAGATTCAAGCGTGACTGTTGGCGCGTTCCTAATGCTGCTTGCCTTTTATCTCTCAGAACGGGAAGAAAAGAAAAAAGGGGTTCACGAAGCAGAATCCGACCAGGGACCGCAGGATGCCTGAAACCATCAGTCTTACTTATCAGGAAGCCCAGCCAATGCGCCTGGATAAGTACCTTGCCGGGCAAATTGCACAGGTCTCGCGGATGAAGCTCCAGGAGATGATCCTGGGTGGCTCGGTTCAGGTAAACGGGAAGATAATTAAAAAAGTGGCTTTCAAAATAGAGCAGGGCGACAAAATTGAAGTTTTTTTGGAATTGCCCGAGGAGGCGGTCCTCGTGGAACAACAAATTGAACTTGATGTGATCCATAAGGACGAAAATGTGATCGTTGTCAACAAGCCAGCCGGCATTGTTGTCCATCCCGGGGCTGGAAACGCACAAAACACACTCGTAAACGCCCTGATATACCATTGGAACGAAATCGCATCTGTTGGGGAAGCGAACCGACCCGGGATTGTGCATCGGCTGGACAAGGAAACTTCGGGCGTGATGATCGTCGCCCGCAATACAAGCGCTTATGAATGGCTGGTGAAAGAATTTAAAAATCGCAAACCGCAAAAAACTTACCTTGCGCTTGTTGATGGCGCTCCTCCAACCCCTACAGGGAGGATTGAGACGCGTATTGGCAGGGACGAGAAACATCGCCAGAGGATGAGCGTGACTTACGGTCAGGCTGGACGCAAGGCGATCACGGAATATTTCACCAGTAAGGCATACAAAGACCATACACTCCTGGAGGTGAACCCCCTGAGCGGACGCACACACCAAATCAGGGTGCACCTGGCTTATTTAGGCTGCCCGGTGACCGGTGATACTGTCTATGGCAGGAGGCGAAAGACTATTGAAATTGAGCGCTTCTTTCTTCACGCCTACCGGCTCTCAATTCGCTTGCCTGGGGATAGCCAGGATAGCGAATTCACCGCTCCACTTCCAGAAGACTTAAAATCTGTACTAAAAAACTTGGAAAGAGAATGAGATGAAAATTTACGACTTTCGTTCTGATACCGTTACCCATCCAACTCCTGAAATGCGAGCCGCGATGGCAGCCGCGCCGGTTGGGGACGATGTTTATGGTGAAGACCCAACAGTGAACCACCTGGAAGCTATGGCTGCGAAACTCATGGGTAAAGAAGCCGGTTTGTTGGTAACTTCCGGCACACAGGGCAACCTTACGGCTGTATTGGCTGCCTGTGATCGCGGAGACGAAGTAGTTATGGGAAAACAGGGTCATACATTCCTGCATGAAGCCGGCGGGGTTTCTGTTTTGGGAGGGGTGGTGATTCATACAATTCCCAATCAGGGTGATGGCTCGCTGGCTTTGGAAGATATTCGTGGGGCGATGCGTTTTCCGGGGGATCCCCATGAACCGATCTCCAAAATGGTCATTGTGGAAAACACCCAAAACGCTTGCGGTGGCAAAGCGCTGAGCATGGGCTATATGAATTCTGTTGGCAGCCTGGCAGACGAGCTTGGTCTGTTTTATCACGTTGATGGAGCGCGAATTTTCAATGCGGCAGTTGCTCAGAAAGTTTCAACCTCAGAATTATTGGAATCTGCTGACAGCGTTACTTTTTGTCTGAGCAAGGGCTTATGCGCACCGGTTGGATCGGTGTTGTGCGGGTCTGAAGAATTTATTCATCGCGCGAGGCGCATCCGCAAACTGCTTGGTGGAGGAATGCGCCAGGCTGGCGTGATCGCAGCCGCGGGGATCGTGGCGCTCGAGAAGATGGTTGAACGCCTGGCAGCAGACCATCAGCGTGCCACAGTCCTGGCTGAAGGGCTGGCAGATATTCCCGGCGTTGTTTTGACCAAGGGCTCTCCCAATACGAACATGGTCTTTTTTCGGCTCGATCAGGCACTTGGGGTCAGTCATCTCGAACTAATTCAGGCAATGGAAGAACGGAATGTGTTGATTAATGATACGAATGATGGTGAGATTCGCCTGGTAACGCATTACGATGTTGGCGATGAGGCTATCGAGGCATGTTTACAATCGGTGAGGGCGATTTTAACGTAGAAGCTGAGTTTTCATTTTCCAAAATTGACCTGATTTCAATGAGGAATAAGGTGTTTTTCAGTAAACTGAAACGAGGAACTCAGCAGATTGGCTGATTTCGTAAAATTATCGTAGGGAACGAGGTTTAACTCCTTCCGGCAAAGCCATCTTATTGTAGGGAACGCGGCTTGTCCCGTTCTGGCGAAGCCATCTTTTCGTTTGGAACATTGTCATGATGCCGGGAGCGATGCGGGCAGTACTCAACCCCCTCTCTAACGAGCCGAGGTTGGGAAACTATCAGGACACTAAAATGAGGAACTCAGGTATTTGAAAATCGGCAAGAATTATTTTGAATTAAAACCAAATATGGCATGGAATTTGTACAGTTTATTTCAGGGAGCCTTCATGCGAAACAAAAAACCATTGATCGGACTTATCTTGCTTATCGCCAGCCTGGTAGCTTTTTTGTGGCTTGGTTTACGTTTTAGCGCTATTGCGGGAGCAATTGATCAAAACACAGCGAGTTGGTGGCAGTATCTGCCCCTGGTGTTGAGACAATACTCCTCTACTCAGACGCCTACACCTGTTGTTCCCACTCCGGTTGGTCCGGTCGGAGGGACCTTTACCTCACTCGCAGTTGACCCAAACCAAAATGACAATATCTATGCGGGACACTTTGGCAGCGGTGTTTATAAAAGTTTTGACCAGGGCAATACCTGGTACGCAAAAAGCAATGGGTTAGGAAACCGAACAATCCAATCACTGGCAGCACACCCTACCAATACTGACATCGTCTATGCAGGCACGTACGGGGGAGGTGTGTATAAATCGATCAGCGCCGGCGAAAGTTGGTTCGCGTCAAATGGCGGAGTGCTTCGCAACCATATCATTTATGACATCGAAATAGACCCAACAAATACCAACAGAATTTATGTCACCACCCGGATTGGAGGGAATCATGCGGGATATGTTTATAAGAGTACAAACGCAGGCGCCTCCTGGAGTTTACTTATAAAAGGTAATTTTTATAACAGCCCTGATTATTTTTATGACATAGAAATCGACCCATTCAATTCAAATGTGCTTTATCTAAGCAGTCATGAACATGGTTTCTATAAAAGCACGAACGCCGGGCAGTCATTTTATGAAATTAATTACGGCGTCACAGACCTGTCCGCCCGGAGTATGACAACCGACACGGCGCATTCCGGGTTAGTCTATGGCGGTGTCTGGCATGGGAGCGGCATTTACCGCAGCTGGACAGGTGGGTCGGGTTGGACGCAAAACAGTTATGGCTTGCCAATTGACGTGCGCATAATGGATACCTACGTTGACCCCTTTGGAAGAATGCAAAAACGAGTTTTTTCCTGTACTTACGGGAATGGATTGTATAGTTCGGACGATTTTGCCCAGAACTGGGTTTCACGCGGTCTGACTGGTCAGCGAATCTATGACTTGTTGATCACTGATGGGAACCCCCAACGTTGGTATGCTGCCACGGAAACGAACGGAATTTTCCGTTCGAATACCTACGGAGCCAACTGGAACACAATCATGGCAGATCTCAACCTCAATGCCATCACCTCATTGGCAGGAGATGGAAGCCACCAATACGCTGCAGTTTTCGGGAAGGGGGTTTACCAACTGGAGCAGGGTGGTTTTTCCTGGTCGGAAATTGTTCCACCGCTCGAAGATAAGATGGTGCTGGACCTCGCGATTGTCGATGATTCAGTAATAATTTTGACTGATACGGGCTTGTACCTCCAATCTGGGGAGGGTTTTCTGAGGCTTGATTTTCCCACCTCAAATAGTGTGCCAGACCTGGAAACGTCAACTCAGTTGTCCGAAAAAGTAGGGGTTCCACCGGAAATGCTGCAGATGAGAATGAATTTGTCCGAGAATCAAGAGCCGGAGCATGGATTCTTCGTCACCCCTCACAAACTGGAAGTTTTCGACTCCAAAATTTACTTACTGACCCTGGATGACGGGCTCTATTTGCGCGTAGACGATGGCTGGGAGCAGGTCGGGTTTGCGGGGATGAACGCTGCCGCGCTTGGTTGGGATGAAAAAGGTGGCAGTATGTTAGCGTCTGTTTGCGGGCAAGGCGATAGCTGCATGGCGTTCTATCATGCCGGGGACGAATGGCTGCCGGCGGACCAGGGGCTGGATGGGAGCAGGATTAATGATTTTCTCTTCACGGGAGGTGATTTAATTGCTGCGGCTGAAACGGGGATTTTTGTTTGGGAAGGCGATAGCCAAACCTGGGTACGCGCTTATATTTCCAGTGAACCCATGCTCTCATTGACCCAGTCTGATTGCAACCTGGCAGCTGGAGGTGTTGGCATGCTGATATATAGCAGTGATTGTGGTAAGACCTGGGAGCAGGTTACACTGGGGGACCCCTGGCATTATCAGGCTCTCGTTTTTGTGAGCGGAAAACCAGGTCGATTAATTTTGGGTACACGCGAAATCGGGGCGTCTTTGATTGATGTCAAATAGTACAAGAGATTGTTATTTTGCCGACGATTGAAACCTTTTGTGTTATAACCACTGGGAAAACCGAGGGATTATGATAATCGTGATGTCAGACTTACACTTTGCCGATTCGAGTTCATTTAGCCTGGATGGGCACGAGTATAACCATAACCTGCCTGCTGAAGTGTACTCCTCCTTCTTTCATGAAGTCGAAGAGTTTATTCATAGCAGTATGATTGAAAAGATTGACCTGGTTTTAGCTGGTGACATTTTCGAAATAACCCGGAATCCGCTTTGGCTGAAAGACCACCTGCGCCCTTATCTTCATAATGACGAAATTATTGAAGGAGGCGAAGCTGAAGCCCGCATCCTGGAAATTATTGAGGCGATCAATCGCGATGAACGCGTCCACGCGACCCTGGAATTGTTCCGGAATTTGGGCGATTTTTTTGCGAAACCGGTGCAGATCCACTTCGTACCTGGAAACCACGACCGCCTGGCGAACGCCAGCGCTGAAATCCGGAAACGCATCCAGGAGTTGTTGGGGCTCGAAGCTAACGGAGAGGTATTCGAAAATCAATTTATTCATTACGGTAACGGAGAGCCTCGGGTGGTCATCAGGCATGGTCATGAGTATGACCGCTCCAATTTTAGTGCTAATCTGCGCACATGGTCAGAAATTCCCCTAAAAATTGACAAAAGTCATTACGATAAACCAGTTTTAGGCGATATTGTTACTATCGAAATTGCCGCCAAGCTGCCTTTTGCTTTCAGGGAGCACTATAGCGATGCTGAGATCCTTTCCAGGGACGAACTTATGGTCATCTACAAACGTCTGATTGATTTTGACAATGTGCGTCCAGCCAATGCCCTGGTCAATTTTTTGTTCACCACTCCCGGTATGCGCAAGAGAGACGTTTGGGAATACATCGAACCAGCAATGGTCAAAATGCTTGACGACCTCGCTTTCAACCCCAGGATCGGACCCAGCCTGATTGATTTTGGACACCTCAGAGGAGCTTCCGCGTTTACATTGCGATCGGTTTTAAGCATGCGGCTCTGGCGGTTTGGCTTGCCCTTCTGGTTGATAAAGGCGCTGCTTAACCCGATTTTCAAAAAATCAAAGATCAGCAGCAACCTGGAGGTCATCTCGCGGGAGGAATGCCTGCAAGCTGAAAACTCACCAATCCGCTGCATCGTTAGCGGGCATACCCATGACGCCCTGGTTGAATTGCTTAAAGTTGAGAATGGGATTGAAACTTATTACATCAACAGCGGTACTTTCCGAAATGTGATCACATCAACGCCGAATATGGGCAGTTTTGGCAGGTTGCGTTCCAAGGCACGCGTATTGATTTTTAAGCCCCAAGAGCGTAACCCAGAGTATGATCGGAAGACCGGCTGGTCGTTTGATTTCCACTCGCGCTACGGTTTCGGCGCTCCGTTGGAGTCAAACAAAGCTGATGAATTGATTCATGAAAACCCGTTGGACAAACACTGATCCATTACCGCAACCCCTGTTAATCTTTCATTGCGGACTTCTGTAGTGAGGAAGACAAAATCCCGGCTGACGTAACACACCAGCGAATTGAAGTCAGTAAAGGCTTACTGGAAAATACCTGAATCGCTTCGCCCCAAAGATTGACAGGGTCCTCGAGAAAAAAAGCTTGCTCGCAAAGGAGGGATTAAATCAAGCTAACCGCCCGATCGTAATCCCCTTTCCGCACATAAACAATATACGAAATTGTCGGTCGCTGCGCGTCGATATAAAGTGGCATGACAATTTGCTGATAGGTTCTTGAATCGTAATGCCTTCCGAAGGGTCCCCGTGGGTTGGAAGATTTTATCCGGTAGGGGATATTGTTGGCTTTCAGGATGTCTTCGACACGTTTAACTTCAGACGGGTCCACTTCGGTGAGCAATTTTTTTAGGAATGGGATGAACATAAACAAAGATGAACTCATTTACTTACACTCCAATTAATCAAAAAACTATCGTTCAATTTCATCTTTTAAATAAGCTTTTGCCAACAGGTTTCCCTTCAATGCTTCGATCAGATCCGCACGCCTAAGCGCGCGTTTGCGGTCGATCTCGACCGATTTTGCCTTGTCATCAGAGAGCTTGCGCAGAGCTTCGATCCAGGCTGCGCTGGAAACTTCACTGTGCCTGATTCGCCAGCGTTCCACAACAATCGGCAGGGTTTCTTTGTTGACCAATCTTTCCCTGGAGCGGGATAGTGTTAAGCCCTGAGATTCGAAGGTAAATGTTTCTTCTTCGTATTCCGGTTTCACCGGGCAAACCTGCATGCAGGCTCCGCACTTGATACAGTAATAATCCGCCAACACCAATTCACCCTGATCATTAATATGCAGGGCGCGCGTAGGGCAGATGTCAGCGCAAGCAAAACAATCCGGAACGCACAGATCACGCTTCAGAATAACTGATCCGACCCAGGGCTGGCGCACCTCAAAAGCTCCCTTGCTGGCAACCTCACACTGCCGGCAGTGTATGCAATTATCAAATTCCACGCGTAGCGTGTCGCGCTTCGGGTCATACCAAATTACATCGGTCGGGCAGTTCCCGATGATAAAATCTTTAAGAGAGAAATCAAATTGCTCTCTTCGGAAGATGGTTTTTGCATCAAACTCGGGGAACGCGCCGTATTCAATCACCGGGTTTTCGGGTTTGCCATTCACGGTCAATTCGATGGCGTGCGTTGGACAAGCTTCCACGCAGATTCCGCAGTTGACGCACTTATTCTCGTCTACATCGACAGAAGTTCTCTGCAGAATGCGACCAGCTTTCAAAACTGCCGGCACGTGGGTCAGCGCTTCTTTAGGGCAGACAATTGGGCCAATTTGACAACCAACGCATTTATCCAGGTTCCACTTCATCCAGTAATTGCGGGTGACCATGTCACGGTTGATGGTCATTTGGTGTTCATTTCGGGTCTTTTTGGGAGTTCCACGACTCATAAGTGCTCCTAAAGGTCAGCCGGAAGCGCGTTGAGTTGAGCCAACGAGTAGACCGGTCCGTCCTTACAAATATAGGTTGGTCCGAGGTTGCAGCGCCCGCACTTGCCGAGACCGCATTTCATGCGTTTTTCCAGCGAGGTGAAGATGTTTTCGGGTGTGAAACCGAGGTCTGTCAGCGCTGGCAAGGTGAATTTGGTCATAATCGGCGGTCCGCAAACCACAGCCACAGCGTTATCGGGAGAAGGGGCAACCTGCCTGATTACATCCGGCACATAGCCGACGTGATGCAGCCAGTTTTCCTCCGGCACGTCTATCGCCTGGTGGATTTCCATGTCATCAGTCTCATGCCAGGCAGCAAAATCGTGCTTGTACATGCACAATCCGGAGGTGCGCGTGCCATAGATCAGCGTGAGTTTGCCGTAATCGTCACGGTGGTTCTCGTGGTGAACATGCTTTGTCAGCGCGTAAAGTGTCGAAAAAGCACAGCCTCCGCCAATAATCACCAGGTTCTTCCCTTGCCAGCCATCCATAGGAAAGCCGTTGCCCAGCGGACCGCGCATGCCAACGGCATCGCCGGCGGTTAATTTGTGAAGAGCCGAAGTCACACTGCCGACGTTTTGAGCAGTGAAACGCACG
This sequence comes from Anaerolineaceae bacterium UBA5311, assembly GCA_002411175.1. Taxonomy (GTDB): domain Bacteria; phylum Chloroflexota; class Anaerolineae; order Anaerolineales; family Anaerolineaceae; genus Mesolinea. Next base: position 16,557 of record DHRN01000034.1, read on the forward strand.
AAGTCACCTTCCCAGGCAGCGCTGGCGACACCCAATGCAGATTCGCCCTTCCCAGCTATTGAGAGCAGGCAGAACTGACCAGGGTTGAAGGCTGCGAAAAACGCCTGGCTGTCTTCGGTGTAATCAAAACTTAACTCGAGCGTTTTCAGCGATCGGTCAGTAGACTCGTAATAAGCACGCAAAACGTGCATGGGGGTTGGGGTATAGAGGCTGCGTCCGTTAGCTCGCATGGCTCACCTCGAAGGGAAGAGATTGCGCCTGGCGGAGCATGGAACGAATATCCAGCCCCACCGGACAGTAGCGCACACAGCGACCACAACCGGTGCATCCGATTTGATTGACCTGGTCGAGCCAGTAAACATACTTATGACTCAGGCGTTGACGCGTGCGTTCCACCCGGGAAGGACGCGGATTGTGCCCCGAGGCTTCCAGCGAGTAGGTGCGGAACATGCAAGAATCCCAGTTGCGTACGCGTTCGCGGCGTTGGGTTTCGTCGACGATGTCAAAGCAAAAGCAGGTTGGGCATAAAAAGGTGCAAACCCCACAACCCAGGCAGCTAAGCGAAACCTTGTCCCAATAATTGCTGCTGAAGTTTTGTTCCAGTTTTTCTTTGAGATTTTCGGTCTCGAAGGCGACTGGCATTTGATCGTGAGCTCGCTGTTGGACTTCCAGAGCCTGGACGCAAATCGTTTCTGAGGCGTTGGCGAACCCGTTAAAACAGGTTTCTGCGGCTTCAGAAAAGGTTTCAACCAGGTAAAAATCACCCAGGTCGGTCAACATGGCATCGAGATCTGCTTTATTGAAGGGTCCGTAGCCGACAGTTGTGCAGAAGCCGTTGTCACAGGGTTCGTGGCAGCCAAGTGCGACTGTGATCGTCTTTTCGCGTCGTTCCAGCCAAAACGGGTCGCTATATTTAACCTGGAGGAAAGAAGTGTCCAGCAGCTGCACAGCCTGGGCGTCGCAGGGGCGCAGGGCGAAGACGATCCGCGGTTCGATTTCGTGTTTTGCGTTTTCATAGCCACCGAACCGGGTGAATTTGACAAGTGTTTCGGTCATCGGCAAGAAGAGGGCTTTCGGCGGGATGCGTGTGTTGTGAGGCTCATTAATTACCGTCACGCCTTCAGCGGCGAGGGGCATGAAATGTGTAAAGCGCTCCAGGTTCTGGGGCAGGTAGACATCAAAATTCGCACGCCATGTTTGAAGCAAATCGGGCAGAGCTTGTTTTTCGAGGATAAAGTTCATATCTGCCTCTCTGCTCATACCATAAAGCGGTTTTTATCGTCCAGTGTGACCGTAGCGAAAGGCGGTTTGGTCTGGGCGTCCAAACCGGTTTCAAAATTGTATTTTTCTTTCATGTCGTGGTTCAACTTTTCAGTCAGATAGGTCATTTTAATATCCATCGGGCAGGCACGTTCGCATGCGCCGCAGCTGGTACAACGACCAGTCTGGTGGAAGGCGCGCACGATATGCCAGGCTTGCATCCCAGCGGGGGTCGCGCCGCTCTCCGTCCAGCGGGGTTCGATATGGTCTACGAAGCATTCGGTACAATAGCACATCGGGCAGGCTTCGCGGCAGGCGTAGCAGCGGATGCAGCGCTCAGCTTCCTTCCGGAACCAGGCATACCGCTCCTTAACAGACAGGGCTTCGAATTCTTCAACCGCTTCGCGAGCCAGGTTGGAGTCGCTTTCGGCTAACGGCTCGCCGATCAGGATATCCGCGCTGACCGGGTTGGGGTGGGAGCAGCGCATGCAGCTGTCGTGCAGCAACTCTTTTCTTTCAACCAGGTAATAACCACTACGCGATTCGACCATTACCTCTTGTTCGCTCTCATTGACGGACTTCACTGCTTCGCCGGCTTTAGCGACAATTTTGCGCCAATCGAGGATACCTTCACAAGGTACACCAATCAGGTAAAGGTTATCACGGGATTTTTGCTTTTCCACGACAAGGGCGTTAACTGAGCGGTTTTCACAGCCGCGAACAACCATGCTCACTTTGCTTTCTTTGGGCAGTCGGGTAAGGTAGGTCGCCAGGTTGTTCTGGTTCAGTGAGCTATAAACAAGCTCGTCAACATCGTCCGGAGTACGAAAGAAAGCCGGCTGGGGATGCAGCGGCGTTTCACCCGCCTTGAAAGCGAGCATAACTTCCACCATGCCTTCAGAGAGTAAGCGTTTGGCTTCGGATTTGATTGCCTCGATATCAGGCATTTTGCTCTCCTTCGGCAACTTTCATGCGGGTAACCAGGTTTGCAGCCCTTCCCAGGTTTTTTAGCTCTTCTTCAAAAGCCGCAAGCTCTTTTTGAATCATGCCGCGGTCCTGCAAATCGAGCCAGACAAAGCGTACGCGCTGCTTTTCGTAGCCTATGTGGTTGAGGAAGTCGTTGAACTCTTCCAGTTGACGGCGAGCTGTGATATTGCCGGTTACAAAATGGCACTGTTCAGGCAGGCAGCCGCTGATCATCACACCATCGGCTCCACCCTGGACCGCATTAAGCACATAAAGCGGGTTGATGCGACCTGTGCAGGGGGTTTTGGTCAGGTAAATATTGTTCGGCAGGTGGTTGTCGACCCAATCCTGATCGGTTGGGGAAAACAAACACCACTGGCATTGGAACAACGCGATTCCCGGTCTTTCAGCCATCAGACAGCCTCACTTTCCAGCCAGCCCCACAGGTTTTCGACGACGAGATTGTCATTGAAGTCCTGCTCCAGGCGGATTGAAGTAGAGCGGCAGGCAGCATTACAGATACCGCAAGCCATACATTTGCCCGGGTCCACCGATGCCATGCTTATCATTCCTCTAAAGGGGACTTTTTTCCCGATCAAGGATATTGCCTCATAGGGGCAGATCTCAACACAAAGTTCACAGGCGACACAGGTGGATTCGTCCACTTTGGCAGTTTGATAAGGGTTTTGTCGTCCCCGGGCGACCGCCAGCTGCTTAACCGCGTTGATTACACCGGAGATATGGATTTTTTGCGGGCAGGCAGGGTAACACAGGTCGCAGGCACTGCAAAGCCAGGTGGTTCGGTCGTTAAAAGCCATATCCTCCAGGTTGAAGACTGCCTCGCGGATCAATCTGCGCGGGTTGTAAGCAGGCTCAAGCTTTTCCTGGATCATACACTTGCTGGTGCAGGTGCCACAAGAGAAGCACATCATCAACATTTCTCCACCAGGGATTGCTTTTACTTGCTCTGCAAGTTTGGAGTTTACAGGCAGGCTCATACCGGTACCGCCTTATTTTGCATTTCGCTGACGATGAAATCAACCTGGATCATGGCTTCTTCCACTCCCGGAATCTGATTCAACTTGCTCAATTTCTTTTCCATCTCCGGCTTCAGGCGTTCGATTTCAGCTTTCAGCTCGTCTTGTGGAATGGCATCCAGGGCAGCTTGCATCTCGTTGATTACGCGGGCGTACTTGTCGCCTTCTGCAGCACTGATCCATTCGGTGCGGAAGCGAGCGGGGTTCATACCCATGCGGGCAAACATTTTGTCCAGTCGGGCTGCGCGTTTGGCACCGGCAATTTGACCGGTGATGTAATGGCAGTCTTGTGGGTGGCAACCAGAGAAAAGCACCGCACCAGCGCCAAGCCGGTATGCTTCATAGATCAAATCGGCATCCATTCGAGCCGAGCACATCACGCGCAAACCGCGCTCATTCGCGCTGTATTCAAAATGGCTGGTTCCCGCGAGGTCAGCGCCGCCATAAGAGCACCATTGGCAGCGGAAGGCTAAGATTTTCTTCTCCGGCTCAACCGCTAACAAAGTTCGGATTTGTGCCAACACCTGCGCGTCGGTGTAATGCAGCTGGGTGATTGAGTCGTGCGGGCATTCACCCACACAAGCACCACAGCCATGGCATTTCGCGGTAATCACTTCCGCAGAGATACCTTTGGTGTAGTCGATCGCGCCATAAGGGCAGGCGCGCTCGCAAATACCACAAGCCTGACCTTTTCCACTGACGCAGCGGTCTTCCCAGACAACCGCGACAGTCGGTTCGATTTGCCAGGTGTCAGAATGCAAAATACGGGAAGCGCGTGCGGCTGCAGCGGAACCCTGGGCAACACTGGCAGGGATGTCTTTTGGTCCCTGGCAGGCACCGGCGAAGAAAATGCCGTCGGTGGGGCTGTCCATCGGGCGCAGCTTGGGGTGGTATTCCATATACCAGCCGCCGGGGGATTGAGCTACGTTTAAAACCGAACTCATATGGTTCTGGTCGGGTTGTGGGATGGCTGCCTGGTTGAGCATAACCATATCGTACTCATGTTCAACAACACGACCAAGCGTGATATCCTCTGATTTGATGAAGAGCTGGTGGCTGTCTGGATCTTCAGTGATTCCGGCAGGACGCCCCTGGATGAACTTGATACCAGCTTCGCGCGCACGGTCATAAAATTCTTCGTAACCCTTGGACGGGGTGCGGATATCGATGTAATAGATTGAGATATCCATTTCAGGGATCATTTGCTTGAGCAACAGGGCATTCTTGATTGCGTACATGCAGCAAAAATTCGAACAAGCGCTGTTATACCGCTTGTCACGCGAACCGACACAATTGATGATCGCCAGCCTTCGCAGGCTTTTGCTGTCGCTTGGGCGCATCAGGGAACCACGGGTCGGACCGGCTGAATTGTTCAGACGCTCCATTTCCATCGCTGTGATCACATTTGGGAAACGTCCATAGCCATATTCGGTCATCGGGGTAGGGTCAAAATGACCGAAGCCGGTTGCGACCACGATCGCGCCGATCTCTTCTTCGACCATTTTGTCTTCCATGCTGAAATCAATTGCTTCGAGCGCGCCGCAGGCTTCCACGCATTTGTAGCAATGGATACATGCATCCATATCGATGTTGTAAATCAGGGGAACTGACTGGCTCATCGGAATATAAGCCGCTTTGCGGGGGGCAAGGTTCATTTCAAAATAGTTTGGCACTTCCACCGGGCATGCTTTCGCGCAGGCGGCACAGCCGTTACAGCGGTCCGCACGCACATATTTGGCTTTTTCCCGCAGGGTGACTTTGAAATTGCCGACAAAGCCTTCCACTCTCTCAACCTCAGTGTAAGCTTTGACTTCAATCAGGGGCTGACGCGCCGCGTCAACCATTTTTGGCGCAAGAATTCATATGGAGCAGTCCATGGTTGGAAAGGTCTTGTTCAGTTGCGCCATGACCCCTCCGATCGTTGGTTCTTTCTCCACCAGTATTACCGGTATTTTTTGTTCTGCCAGGTCGAGCGCGGCATTGATTCCAGCCACGCCGCCACCAATAACAAGGGCTTTTTTGCTTACCGGCACCTCGATCATGTCCAATGGCGTCAAAAAAGCGGCTTTGGCGACGGCTGCTGCTGTCAGGTCTTTCGCTTTCTCAAGCGCGCCTTCGCGGTCATGCCCGTGAGCCCAGGTGCACTGCTCGCGGATGTTTGCCATTTCCATCAGAAAAGGGTTCATTCCGGCTTCAGCCACGCAGGCTCGGAAGGTGGGCTCGTGCATTCTGACGGAACAGGCTGAAACCACAACCCGGTTGAGACCGTGCCTGGTAATGTCTTCTTTGATCAGGCGCTGTCCGCTGTCGGCGCAGGCATACATCGTTTCAGCGGCATGGACCACACCGGGCAAATTGGCAGCGAAATCGACCACCTGGTCACAGGGGATCACGCCAGCGATGTTGCTGCCACAATGGCAAACGTAAACGCCAATGCGCGGGTTATCACCGGGCATCGCTCCGGCATAGTTTGGTGTTTTGATCTCTTCACTCATTTAGGTTCCGTTGCTTTGCTGGGGATATCCAGCGTCCCGACGACCAGCTTTCTGCGCGTTCGCTGGGCAGACTGGTCAGGAGTGGTCTTTTTAAGAGCTTCCTTGGGGCACCATTTGACGCATTGGGGACCGTCCGGTTCGTCTTTACACAGGTCACAGATTTCAGCCAGGGTGGTGGCAGGATTAATCGAGATAGCTCCAAAATCGCAAGCTTCGATGCACCAGGCACAACCGTCACACTTGGTGGCGTTGATGTCGATGATCCCGGTGAGAGGATCCTGGGTGAGGGCATCGCGGGGACAGACGATCACGCAGGGGGCATTTTCACAGGTGCGGCAGGCGATCGCGGTAATAAGCACCTCGTCAACCCTCACGGTGCGGATACGGCTGCGGTAGCTGTTGTATTCACCATTTTTGGTGTAGGAACACATATATTCACAGAGTTGACAGCCAACACATAAATTGGGGTCACATTCAATATAAGCGTATTTTGAAGTACTGGTAGTTGCCATATTTTTCCTCGTTAAACTCCAATTTCTTCGGCTACATCGGGCATGCCCAGATTGATCAGATGTTCTTTTGGAATCAGCCCTTCTTCAGTCCAGTTTTTGGCTTTGTAATAGAGCTGTTTCATATATTCAAGTTCTTCATCAGTGACGACAACCCCTGCGCCTGGTCCTTTTGTCATTGGGTCGTGCTTCCAGCGCCATGGAAGTTCGTCGTCCTCTTGTTTCCAACCTTCGCGGATATTGAACGCTTTCTTAATATTGGTGGCGCGAATACCGATCAAGTCTACATCGTCGTAGTCGAAATCCCATCCGGTGGTCGCGTTGATAAGCCTGGCGATCGCAGGCCAGGCGCCAGCCCGGTCAGCTTTTCCGGTGAAGCTGCGCCGAATGAATTTGCACAGTGGAAGTGAGTCGTACACTGCCGCGTATTCTTCAGAATCTGCCGCAACCTTTCCGCGGGTTTCATCAACCACCAGTCGATTTGTCTCTCCTTTGAGGTCAGGATCATAAGCTGCTGAACGATTATGACAGCCTCCACGTGTGCCTGTGGCAAGCCCAACCGAAAAAGTTTTTAGAGAACGCGCATCATAACCAGCTGGTTCCAGCCCTTTCACGTGCATTGCCCATTTCCAGCTTTCGCTGCCGCGTTCTTCGTCAATCCTTGCGCTGGCGATTCGCACACCTTCTGCCATAAGGTCGCCGATTCCTTCACGATCGCGGATCATCTCAGCCAGTTTGACGGCTGAATCTCCGTCGCCGAAATTGAGGGTGAAACCTTCAGGGTGGGATTCGCAGACAAAATCTTTGTCGGTCAAAACCCCTCTCTCGTAGCATTCCATGGCATAGCCAATGGTTACGCCCATACTGACAGTGTCCATACCATCCTGGTCGGCAATGGTGATCAGTTTGATGGCGGCGCGCATATCATTAACCCCCAGATTGGAACTGTTGGCAAAGAGACTTTCATATTCAATTCCGGTCATTGCCCCGGCAAACGGACCGGTTTTTACGATGGACATCTGTTCGCAGGCAATCGGGCACTGGGCACAGGCAACAACTTTGACTTTATGGTGTTTATCAAGGTATTCACCACTGACCATCTCCGCGTCTTCATAGACGCCCTCCTGGAAGTTGCGCGTAGGCAATACACCAGATTTATTTTGGGCGAGCAAACCGGTTGCTGTGCCGTAAACCCTGTATTTTTCAGTATCTTTCCCCTGTGCTGACTTTGAGATGTCAAATGAGAGTTGGTTGAGGGTGTCGGGGTCATACACTCTGACTCCCTTCGTGCCGCGCACAGAGACAGCCTTGAGCTTTTTGGTTCCCCAAAGCATCCCGTGACCGGTGCGTCCGAGCTGGCGACCGTCATTGGTGACATTGGAATAGCGCACCAGATTCTCGCCTGCCGGACCGATTGTGCAGGAGCGGATCTGGTCATCACCGAGCTTTTCGCGGATAGCTTCTTCAGTATCAAACGTGCCTTTGCCAAGCAGGTAAGTGGCATCGTTGAACTGAACGCGATCATCGTCGATGAATAATTGTGTCCATTTGTCACAACTATTATGCAAGACTACGCCGTCCCAGCCAGCGCGTTTGAGCGCGATGGAGAACCAGCTGCCGGAGAGGCTGTCGCCTATCACCCCTGTGAGGGGAGACTTGGATGCCAATCCAAATTTACCGCCCACAGGCACGGGCGTGCCGGTGAAGATGCCGTTGGCAAAACAAATCGGGTTGCCGTCGTCGAGCGGGTTACACCCGGGAACGATGTTTTCCCAGAGCAGGCGTGATGCCATTGAGACCCCGCCGATGTAAATTTTGTACCATTGTTCAGGTTTGTTCTCGATCCAGTTTTTTTTGGATTTGAGATCAATATGTAAAATTTTTCCACTGTATCCGTACATTATCTACTCCTGTCTGGATATGGAATTTGTCGTGCGAAAAATAACGAAGAATAATTTGCCATCGACCGGTTGAATTCACAATAAAAAACATAGTTATTTGATAGAAAAAGTATAACCGAAGATGAAAAACTGAAAATGGAGAATCGGTTCATAATTTGTGCATTTGCGATGAAAATCAGAAAAAGCTCGGGAATATTGATACTCATTTATTGAATAACGCAGCTGCATCTTTGATCAGTAACCTGGCTTCTTTACAGAACTGTGCTGTAGTTGGGACAATCTCTCCCAGGAGAGGGGTCTTTGCCTTGCTCCCGGTAAAGTAAACAATGAACCCTATTTAATTCAATCTGAGAAATCAGGGTGTGAAATATGATTTGGCATGTATACTTATCTTAAATTCGCTGACCCATGAAAAGAGATAGTCAACAACCTTTGAAATCGATCCTCTGCTTTTTATGTTTTTTGTTTATTTGCAGTTCGTGCGCTCCTTCGCCAGTGGACCTCAACGACAATCCGGAGATGAATTCTTCGGTAAGTGAGCAAATAACTCAGGCGGTTACCGACAGCGCTGGATCCCCCCTGAACAAAAACTCAAATCGCGAAGAAACGGAGACCAGCGTGACACCTGGTCCAACAGTGCCAGAGGTCACAAGAGATCCTGCCGCCCGGCACAGGGCGATTATCGCAGCCAAAATCCTTGAGAATCAGACCCAACCCATCCCGATTGCATGCCCAAATGGATGCAAGGCGCAAATGGAAGGCTGCGAGATTAAGGGGAATATCTCCCACACTTCAAAAGAAAAGATCTTTCATGTTCCCGGTCAGAATTATTACGACCAGACAATAATCACACCGATGTTTGGTGAACGGTGGTTTTGCACAGAGGAAGAAGCAATCGCCAATGGCTGGCGCAAGGCATATCGATAACTATTTTGACTGTGAATGCTTGTAGAGACAAAGCATTCGATCACCTCGACATGCTCAGTTTCAGCATCTCACCCTTCTGATCAAAAGTCACCCGTGCAATGTGGTTGTGTTTTTTCGACTTATACGCATACTGCTTCTTCAAGGTAACGACGTAACGTTGACTGGCTTTGAGCAGGTCATACTGATCGCGATGTTCTTCAACCTTGTCCGGGTCGAGGGTGAAATTCGAGAGCTGCGGGTTGATCGCGACAACGGCATCATCCAGTCCGGGCAGATAATTCTTGATCACAGCTTTGATCTGTCCCAAAATTTCGCTGGGCATCTCGTCGGCAGCCACAACCATTTCTTCTGGCGAGTCGCTGATCGTTTTTAACTCGGGGCTGAGCGTTGGACGGATAGCTGGTTTGGTAACCTCCCTGACACTCCTGGCGGTCGCGAGTGGGTCACCGTAGAGCACAAAAGAAAGTATGGTTTTTTGGTCTTCCCCATCCAGATAGCCCTGGTTCGTGGTCATGTTTTTCGCCAGTGCCAGCTTGGCTTGCATCAACGCGTAACCGGCAGACTGACCGTCCACGATGAATTTCCAAAAATGCCAGGCGAGCAAATCGGCGGCGATCAGGGGTTTGCTGACAGAACCGTAAGCCGTACAGGTGGAACCGACGAACGCGCGGCTGCCGCTGGCGAGGAAATTTAGCGCAATGGATTCACTGACTTTTTTATCCAGGATGTTGGCACCAAAACATGCCTCGCTTAAAACCAGCATCGGCGCTGAACTCTTAGTCGAGAAATTTTCAGGCAGCATCGCCACCGGATATTCCGGACCCTGCTGACGCCTGGTCAGATCTTTTTGTCCATACCATTCAGGGGCATCTTCGAGCCCATGCAAGTTGAAATAGGCATATTTCGGGTTGCTGGATTGCCCTTGAAGAAGGTTCGTGGATGTCGTTGGTGGTGAGGTCTTGATGCGCTCAGCCCGGTCGATCACTGAGAAAACAAAAGAAGACGGTGATTTCCACACTTCTGCTGTGCAGGATATGTTTTTAGGTCTTTCGAACCGGGTTGAAAACTGGCTGAACGAGCGGGTAAGATTGTCCAACAAGCGGGCAAAGGGATTGTTATCCAGTGATTTTTTGGATTTGACTTTGAGATCATATTCGTTATTCAAAAATCGCAGCTGTTCAAGCAGGTAGCCGGCATCGCTGCCTTTCTCATCAGGCAGACGACCAACAGGCCATTTTTGAATAAAATAGTTTTCATCGATGGTGGCATATGGGTTATCGGAGGGTACATTCAGGTCACTGTCATCAGTCGGATTGGGCAGTAGGTGGAAGGGCACAATCTCATCCCCACCCACGATCAGCAGTGCACCGATCATCTCGCCGCGAGCTGCGAGAACCTGGTCCAGGTCGGTCAATGCCAGCTTAAGCTTCCAGGCATCCGCCTTGCTGATTGGATTCAGGTTGAATTCCTGTGTGCTTTGGGGGTCATCGGGCACAAAAACACAACTGTTCCATCCTGGTAAACTTACAATCTTTAACGCCAGGTCTCGCATTGTCTCAATCACCACCGAAGCGGTGTTCTCTCCGTATTTCTGTTCCAAATTCTGACGCGAAGTCATAATCACATAGTTGGGGAAGCGTCCATCAGTATGGATTAACTCTGACTTTTTAATTTTGGAGGCGATAGTAGCAAAATCGTGCTGGATTTCCTCAATCGCCTTAAGAGCAGCGGCAGTTTTGGGGTCGTGTTCCATGGGCAAGGCTTTGTTGCCAGGCAGGTTTTCCGGTTCTTTGCTCACACCATTATCAGAATTGGGTATTGGTGTGGCGATATCCTGCAGAAAGAAAGAACTCGTGGGTACTTCAGAATAATCAACCTGAACCGGTCCTGAAACCTCAGATTCTTCCTCAAACATGAACGCATTAATCTGGTTGGCAAGCGTCGGTTCATCATCAAGCAGATCTCCGGCATCTTTGCCAGTGCTGCCAATTTCTGGAGGAGCAGCAGCGACTGCTTCTGTTTGAGAAAGCACATTCCAACCCAGTTCAGCAGCAATGGTTGCAGGCACGGGGAGATCCATGTAGACCTTCAGATCTTCGGGCCAGAGCGGCTTGAAGTTATGGTTGGGACCCAGCGAGCGGTTGACCACCTGCCCGCTGGCATCGTGGGCAGCGCTCCAATGCAATTTTTCCACTCCCTGTGCGTCATCTCCGTGTTGAAGATCGGCAATCGCAGACAGCACCTTCACCTGGACACAATTGGACCAACGGGTAGCATAAATTCCGCTGAGGGTATGAAGGAGGGTGTAATTGCGGTTCTGGTTGACGATCTGCATGTGAAAAATTGCCGGCAGGGCAATTTTCGGATTGTGAGCCAGCGACTCCATCACCGATTTCTCTGCCGCGTTCAGATCCCCTGCTTCGTAAGCATTGCGCGCCGCAACCAATGCGGGCAGCCACCCCGCGCGAATCGATGCGGACGAACTGCCTCGCTGAAGGTAAGCCTTGCTGGCGGCGATATCGCTGTTGGTATGGCTGAGCAAATGATCCAACAGGTTGGTTGCTTCCACAAATTCCGGATCAAAGCTTAAAATTTTCTCCAGGTTGGTAACAGCCATTTCCGTGTCACCCAACTCTGCCAAAACCTGCGCGTAGATGAAGTTGACCAATAAATCCCCGGGATAGCTGGCTAACCAGATTAAGGCAGCCTGGCGGGCGAACTGGTATTCCCGGTTTGTCAAGGCGGTTTGAAGCAGGGTGAGGAATTTACCCCTGCGGACGATCAATGTTTCTTCACTTTTTTGGGCGGAATATGGTCTCATCTTCGTTTTGGTGCCTCCTGGAGGTTGTTGACCAGGTTCAACGCGACAATCGCGGCTAACTGGCGGCGGATACTTTGGTCGGATGGTGATAACTGGGCTGCCTGTCGCAGCATATATTCGGCATTGCGATAATCCCGACTTTCTTTGTATGCTGCGGCTGCCTGGACGTACGGGCGCGGGTCTTTTTCAATCATATCGATTGCTTTGTGATAAATCTCAATTGCATTGGCTACTTCGCGGCGGTCCTGGTAGGTCTGACCCATCTCAAGGTAAGCTTCAATCTGGCTCGGGTCGAGCTGGATTGCCTGGCTAAGCCTGGCAATTGCCTGGTCGAGATGTCCCTGGAGCCTTGCGATTTTGCCGAGTAAAATCAAGGTTTCAGCGTTGTCTTCCTCGACTGCCAGGCTGTTGATCAGATTAACCTGGGCTTTATCCAACAAATTGGCTTCGATTTGGTAATTTGCCAGCTTATTCAGCACAACGGCGCTGACAGGGTGAGTTTCCGCCAGGGTTTGGGTTGCTTTTATGGCATAGCCTGGTTTGTTCCGGGCTTCAATTTCGATGCCGAGAAGGTCAAAGGGGATTGTATCCGGGACAATTTTCTTCGCATATTGAATGGTTTGGATTGCCTGCGCGTGTTTGTCAGACTGCATTTGTGCCTTTGCGATGATCAGAAGCGCATCAGGATGACCAGGAGTTGAGAACAAGACCTGGTCGGCGGTCTCAATTGCCTGTTCAAATTCTTTGCGTGCCAGCTGTGATTCCGCGATGGAAGTTTTGTAGACTGGGTTTTGCGGGTCAACCTGGTGGGCTTTTTGCCAGCATTGGATTGCTACCTGGTGTTCTCCCAGTTTTTGGTTGATCTTAGCCAGCGAATCGAGGGCTTCGGGATTGGTGGGGAACAAGTCTGAAGCTTTTCCGAAATAATCTTTGGCGGCGTGATAATCTTTTTCGAGCAATTTAACATCGCCAAGCAGCTGCCAATAATGAGCAGTTTTCGGTGAAATTCGAAGGGCATCTTCAAGGTGCGCGGCTGCTTTTGGATAATCTCCGGCATCTTGGTACATGTTCGAAGCGAAAGCATGCCACTCCGGCTCATCGTTCCATATTGCCAGTGCCGCTTCCATTGCCTGGGCAGCTTTTTCGGGTTCTTCCCGCAGCGCAAATGCCAGCAGGGCATGGAGCGTCGGATCATCAGGATGGGAGCGCAACAATTCTTCAGCGGTTTTTGCAGTGGAAGCAGGGTCTGCATGCAAACCCGCGATTGCCTTTTGTTTGCGCACCTCAGAATCCGAACCGAATGCTTTCATGACCTCTTCTTTACGAACAGGATCCACTAATACGGAGATAACCGAAGCTGCCTGGCGGGGGTTGAGGATCAATTGAGCCATATCTTCTTCGTCGTCCCAACGACCGGAGAAGACGGCTTGTCCCTGCTTGAGGTCCGGCAGCAGGCTTGATGGTTTCAGGAAACGTCCAGCCAAAGCAACCTGATCTTCCAGTAAACTGAGTGGGTCATCTTTTGCGTACAGCTCCGGGATGTGCCTGGTGATGTGCAATAACATGGCGTTGTTATACTGGCGCTGATTATCAGCCAGGTAAGCTGCCAAAAGCTGGTTGGCGATCGGGTTCACCCGCACAACGTTCAGGCTTTGGCGCATACTTGTGTTCGCCAATGTCCAATCCCGGGCTTCCCATGCGGCGAGAAAGGTCATTAGTCCAGCCCAAATCTGGTCAAAATGCTGCTCAATATTGAAAACTTGCCCGTTCTCCATTTTTGGCGCAGGTTTTGCGGTTTTCAATTTTTGAATAGCGTTTTCAGGTGCTTTTTGTCTTAGAGCGAGCAGCGCGGCTGTCGCATCCTGGAAGAGAGACGGCTGGTCTTTCGAGATGAAGTACTCCCAGAGCATGCTCAGCTTCTGGTCATCATTTTGTATTGCCGCGTCGAAGGCAAGAACACGCGCGATCGCCTGCATAGCCTGGTCCTGGGTTCGGTCCGGGTTCAGCAAATCGAAAGCTTGTTCCAGTTTTTTGCTGTTTCGCAGGCTCAGAGCTAAACCCGCTTGCAGAACGATGACCCCGGTCATTTCCGGGTCTTCTTTCTGAGCGAGGTCGGCATGTTTCTGTGCAGCTAAAAGGTCTCCGGTGACTCGTTCCAACTGTGCCATGCGATCATAAAGCCCAGCGATATTGTAGGGGGGGAAATCCACACCCGACTTGCCAAATCTCTGGCTGTTAAAGCAGGTTTTGTCTTCGGCAAATTCTATCCGCTGGTGCAACTCCCTTAGGTTTTCCAGCGCGGCGATGAACTGTCGGTTAGCGACCTGGATATCGCTGAGTAAAAGCAGATAGCAGGGATGGGTGCCCAAAGAGTCTTCTAAATCGTCAACCAGGTGCAAGGCAGCGGATGCATCCCCCAGGCGTAAAATCGAGTAAACGAGGTCCCTTGAAAGGTCAAAATCAGGGCTGGGGTTATCCGAGATTGCTTTCATGATTACTGCTGAAGCTTCCTCGGTTTCGTTAAGATTGAGATAGAGATTTGCGACATCAATATAAACTTTGGTTGTGATAGCATCCAGTTCAAGCATCCTGTTGAGCGTGGCTTTCGTCTCGGGGAGGTCGTCCATACGAGCTTGAGTGCGAGCCAGGGTGAGATAGAGGCTTTGGTTGTCCGGTCGCAGGTGAAGGGCGTCTTTCAAAACCTGGACGGATTCTTTTTCATTACCCCGCGCGTTCATAAAATCGCTGAACCAGAGAATATTTTCAACATCCGATGGGGCGATCTGCAAGGCAGCCCGTGCGGTATTGAGAGCTTCTTCATCCAGCCCGGAATCAAGATAGGCTTTAGCCAAAATATGACGGGTATTCAAATGATCCGGGTTTATTAGCATCGCTTCCTGCAAAGAGGCAAGCGCGATATCTTGCAGCCCGAGCTTGCTGGCAGTCTTGCCGATCTGCAGCTGCAGGTGGTGATATGCCCGGGGAGCTTTTGCCTGGGGATCGTCCAGCAAGCCCAGGTAATCGCTGTAAGCTTCTTCGAACATCCCATTGGCTGCCTTTAGGTCGCTGGTCAGCATCAGCAGGTCAAAATTCGCATAGGCTGCGGGCTGCCTGGATTGCATTGCTTCCAACAGCTGGTTTAACTCAAATTGGTTGCTGCCAGGATGTTTTTCATCCAGCTTCAGCAATGAACTTGTATAAGCCTCGAGTGCATCATCACGCTTGAGCGATTGCCAGGCAAACTTGAGCATGGTTTGGGCAGTGTCTTCTTCTTCATTTGCCAGGGCGACTTTCCCGAGGATTAATGCCAGTTCGGGGTCGCTGGCGTAATCGTCTTCAAGCGGAGCGATCAGATCCCAGGCTTCGTTGAGATAGCCTTGTTTCAACCACGCTTCAGCCAATAATTTGATCGTGGTTCGATTTTCCGGGTCAGATTGATGGGCTTGCCTCAAAACAGAGATGGCATCCGTTGTTTCTTCGTTCTCGAGATACAACTTGCCCAGCGCGGTCAGGATCCGCGGCTCCCCGGGAAGGGCTGCTTTCGCTTTTCGCAGAGCCAGTTTTGCCTGGTCCTGGTCGCCAAGGTCAATCCACATGCGGGCGAGCGAGATCCAGCTGGTCGGTTTCTCGGGTGCGACCGCGGAGGCACGTTCGAGCAAATCCACAGCCTTTTGTTTTTGATTCGCAGAGATCAGTGCGCGGCTGAGCAAGACCAAGGCTTCACCATCGAGGCGATCTTTATTGAGATAACTTTCCGCGACAGGGATCGCCAGTTCGGGTTTGCCGGCTTTGATGGCAATTTCTGAATAGGTCAAAAAATCTTCGCGCTCGACCAGGTTTTTGTTTGCGATGATGTTTTCATAAACTTCAAGCGCTCGTCCGTCCTGCTGAGTCTGCATATAGAGGCGGGCGAGTTCTTTGTTGTTTTCTTTATTTTCAGGTTCAAAGGTTGCCAATAAAGCAGTAGACTCAATCGCGGCGTCCAGATTGGCGAGCCTTTGGTCGACCCTGGCTGCCAGCCGGATGCTTTCGATATCGTTTGGTTTTTCTTTTAAGGCTTTATGAATGAAATCTGATGCGACGTTATATTTTTTTCGGGCAAATGCATATTCAGCGGCTTTGAAATTGTCACTTTCGCTTTCAAAGCGGGAGTGATAGTCGGGGAGGTTCTTTCTGCTGAGCGCATTATCGAGGGTCTCGATAACCTCATCGGTGTGCTCACGCAGTTCGGGGTAACGCAAAGCCAGCAGCGCGGTGGTCGCTTCGTCCGGATGTTGATTAATCAGGTCCAGTGCAAAATCAGGTTCGTTTTGTTTTACTAAAAATTCTGCATATTCCCGGCTGTGGCTGGGGTTGTCTGGTTCGAGCTGGAGAATTTGCTCCCAAAGTTTTCGGGCTTCTTCCGGATTGATGGTTTCAAATTCGAGCGCCAGGCGGCGTAACTGCCCCGCCTGGCTGCGTTTTATCACAGCGACTGCCTGGTCCAGTTCCTGCCGGGCTTTGGCAGGTTTTCCGGAAAATTGGCTGAGCATGGCAAGGTTTTGGTAATTTTCGAACAGATCCTGCGGGTCTTCAAAATCAGTTTCCGACTTTTTGTCTGTTTGCTGGACTAAAAAGCTGTTAGCCAGCAATTCGAGCAGCGAATCACTAAATTGCCCCTGCAGCTTGCTCAATACAGCAACCTGCAAGCCAGGCGCTGCCCTTTCGAGCGTCTTTGTAAGGAAACTAAATTGTTCCTTTTCGCTATATGGCATCGATTCGATCAGATTGACGATTAATTCCGCAATTTCATCTTCGGTCAGAGAAGACTCTTCCATTGTGATCGCTTCCAGGGCTGCATCGCTGTCCGGGCAGAGCCAGGGCAGTGCCAGCAGGGCAGTTTTCCAGGAAGAGAGGGTACTTTTTCCATCAAGGAGATACGCGGTGAGCCCCTGCCAGGATTGATTCTCCGTCCTGTACTGGCGCAGGGTGAAAGCCAGGCTGGCAGCATCACGCAGATTCGCCGGTTCAAGTCCGGTCATGCGGACAGTTTCGAGCACTAATACAGCCCGATCATTCATTTCGGCTGGAATTGGCAGGTTTAAATTCTGAAATTCACCAGGAAATAAAGCGGAATCAATATAGGCAAGCGACAACAATCCCGGGTTCCAGCGATCAGTTTGTGAACCGGCAAACCCGACCCAACCGGCAGGCAGGTCGTGAGCGGACAATTCTTTCCATAATAGCGGATTATTACGGAAAGCAGCCACAATCCTACGGACGGAATCATTGTCAAAAAGATTTCCCAGCTCTTCAAGCAATTTTTGATAGGTCATGATGCCTCCACTAAATCCGGCTTATGGCAAGATGGCGAGGAAAGGCTTTATGAAGTAATAAGCTGCCGCAAAAATTACCACACTGAGAAACACCATAACAATACCGATGCCGGTATTAGTTTTGGCAAGGTCGTTCAGAGAACTGATCAACAGCGAGGCGTTCCCGACCAAACCGGACACGCCGTCTGTAATCCCTTTATCCGCAAGTTTCGTGGTGGAATCGGCAATTGTCTGCAAATTCCGGCTCATTGCCTGCTTTGCGAGGATGATGATGCTCAGAATCAGGCAAACCACACCAAGGACGAATAAGGCAATAGCCACATATAGAACAATTTGATTTCCGCTATCAAACATAAAAAACCTCCAATAGGATCCTATTGGAGGTTATGTTGCAACTACTATGCCAGCGGCAGTTTGCCTTGACTGGGAAGCATGGTTGGGGAGGTGATGTCCCGTGGGAGGTGACCAACATCGATGGCTGGGTCATCGCAGAGCAGCATGGCACGTTCGATGGCGTTGCGCAGCTCGCGGATGTTACCGGGCCAGTCATAGTTGATCAAGGCTTCCATTGCCTTGGGGGTCACGTCAAGGATATTTGCCCCCATTCTCATATTGAAATGTTGTAAAAAGTAACCAACCAGGTCCGGTATATCGATTTTGCGTTCAGACAATGAAGGCAGGTCGAGGTCAACAACTTTAAGTCGGTAATACAGGTCTTCCCGGAATTCATGGTTCGCGATCATCTCTTTCAAATTGCGATTCGAGGCTGCCACAACCTGAACGTCCACTTTTATCAGCGCAGTCCCGCCAACCCGTCGAAAAGATCTTTCTTCAAGGGCGCGCAAAAACTTTGCCTGTAAGTCCATCGGCATGGATGAGATTTCATCCAGGAACAATACGCCATCGTCCGCGATTTCCATCAGCCCGTTTCTGCGATGGGTCGCGCCGGTGAAAGCGCCGGATTCGTGACCGAAAAGTTCTGATTCAAACATTGTAGGCTGGATGGCAGGGCAGTTGACGTCGATGAAAGGTTTATTTGCGCGCGGTCCGCTTTCGTGGATGTAGCGTGCGAGTACCTCTTTGCCAGTGCCGGTGGGACCGGTAATCAGCACCGAAACAGACGCTTCGGCTGCCCGGCGTGCCAACTCGATGATATCCTGCATACGCTGGGTCTTGCCTACGATGAATTTGTCGAGGCTGGCTTTTCCGCGCAGATGGTTTAGCTCCCTGCGCATAGCCACTACTTCAGAAGCACGTTTGACCGATTTCTCCAGCTCCAGCAGGTCAAGCGGTTTTTCCATAAAATCCTGCGCCCCATTTTTCATCGCTTCGACCGCCATACTGACCTCGCCGTGCGCAGTGACGATAATCACCTGGGGGCGCCTGGGCAGGTGAGCGGTCTCAGCCAGAAGATGAGGACCGTAACCGTCTGGCAAGCGCACATCCAGGATGATGATATCGGTGCTGTCCTGGTTGATGATTTTTCGCGCCTCAGCCAGCGTGCCGGCTTCCATTACTTCATATCCCTTGGATTGTAAAAAGTCTGCCACCACCATTCGGGCGGTTTCTTCATCATCAACTACTAACACCGACGCTGCCATTTACACCTCATTGAACCAGCGGAAGCAGAACACGGAACATACTGCCTCCAGGATAACTTTCTATAAAAATATTGCCCTCGTGGGCTGTCACGATTCGTTTAGTGATTGCCAATCCTAACCCGGTTCCACTCGATTTGGTGGTCAAAAAAGGTTCAAAAATGTGACCAATCACGTCATCCGGAATACCCGGACCCGAATCCGCAATCATTATCTCACATTGTGGCGGGTTGGTTTGTGGATCTGCCGGATTCATTTTTATGTTGAGAGTGCCGCCTGTTTCTTCCATCGCCTGGATCGCGTTGCTGATCAGGTTTACAAACACCTGTTCGATTGCCCTGGGGTCCGCCTTTACCAACAGCCTTCCGGCGGGGCTGCTGAAGTTGTATTCGATGCTCAGCCGGGTCATGCGTGGTCCCCAGCGGTCGAGTATTGAGGGGATCATCTCGGTCAGGTCAACCGGCTGGATCTGGTACTCGACTGGTTTTGAAAAAGTCAGTGTCGATTTGACCAGGTGGGTCAGGCGGGTGCAATCGTTCTGCAGCCGGTTGACCAGGTCTGCATATGGCGCGTCAGGTTCCATTTTTAGGCCAATCAACTGCAGACCGGTCGAGATGCTGTTGATTGGGTTGCGCACCTCGTGCGCGAAGATGGCGGAGACTTCGCCCAGGAAGGCTCGCTGTTCCAGCTGCTGCGAGTGTTCGCGTATTTTCTCACTCTGGCTCAGATCCCGCAGGATCAGGACGATGCTTTTGACAACTTTATTCTCTAGAACCGGCAGGCATAAAACCTGCGCCGGAAAACTGGCGCCTACCCGGTTATTGAGGTTGAGATTATCTCCCACGATGCTGGGGATGCCCTGCTGTGCGCTTTTGTACAAGGTGGACAGGGTTTCATTACCAATCAGAACCATTTCGGCTTTTTGTTGAAACACTTCAGAGCTGGCGTATCCCAGGATGGTTTCAGCTGCAGGGTTCATCTCCGTGATGCGCAGGTCGGGGGTCAAAATAATGATGCCTTCCTGCAAATTTTCAGTGATTTTTTGCTGGATACTGGCGATATGGCGGACATTTTTTAAGGTATTTCGAGCGCTTTCGAGCGTGGATAAGTTCCTGATTACCGAGCTGCAATGCGCGGATAGAAGTGACAAATAGCGCAAATCTTCGTTGCCAGGAGGGGCGGTCTGACCTGCCAGGAGCAGCAGCCCATCAAGCCTGGTGTCAATATGGATAGGGACGCTGACCATGTAGCCAAGTTCAGCTCTCTGTGCCAGGATCTCAATTAAGGTCTGTGGTGGCTTGCCTTCACGCCAGAGTGTAGTGGTTGAAAGAGAGGTCAATTCAGCGCTGGAAATGCTTTGAGGAAAGATTTCATCCGGCGACCCCGGATGAAATCGGACCATTTCAGCATCTGTTCGTCGATACACAACCAGGATTTCCGGCAGAAGCACCTTCTGAATAATTTCGACCGCTTGCTGGTAGACAGCCTGTACGCTCCTTTGCTCACCGATTTCGGTGAGCAGCTTCAGGTTGTCATGGCGATGCTCCTCCTCGAGAAGGTTTTGCCTGATTGGGTTTTCTTCCTCGGTTGGGCTGCAAACCAGTAAAACTACCTGGTTGGTCGGACTGAGTGAAATTATTTTGAGGAGCACAAAAAGGATTTCACCGGAAGCGGTTTGCAGCATAACCTTGCGGTCATCACCGGTTGTAGGGTTGGTATCAGGTTCTTCAGGCATGATTGCTGCAAGTTTAAGAGACTGCAGGTCAGCGTGGTTGTAAGCGCTGAGTTCCTGGAAAGCGTGATTGGACCTGAAAATGCGATCTTCAGCCCGCAAATAAACCAGGGCGGGCTCAGGAATCAGGTCGATTACTGCAGGAATGTAGAGCAAACTTTGAGCTTTGGCGTCCACAGGTTATCCCATCGAACCGGGATTTTTTTGACGCAGGTGGGCTGGCAAAATTCCTTCCATTGAACGATATTTAGCCACAGTCCGCCGGGCGATGGTGACCCCATCTTCCTCCAGGCGTTCCTTGATCTCAGAATCGCTCATCGGATGGTTTTCCTGCTCGATCATTTCCTTGATGATCGTACGCAGAGACAGGCTTCGGTCAAAAAAGATTGCCATCGGAACAATTTTCTTGTTAGGCAGCTGCAGGGTTTTTCCGGACACAGCCCGTGAGATTGTAGATTCGTGCAAGCCCAGTTCTTGCGCGATCTGAGCCCTGGTGAGGGGTACCATGTTTTTATCTCCGCCCACGATATAGTCTTTTTGGATCACGACCAGTTTTTCGAGCAGCAATTTCATCGCGTTGGAGCGCTGCTGGATGCATTTGATTAATAGTGAAGCTTTTTCGATGTCACCTTTCCAGACTTCAGCTTGTTCCTGATCGACTGATTTCATCGATTCTTTGAAAAGCTGATTGACTTTCAGGGTGCCGCGAACAGGCAGGATAATCTCCACAACCAGGGGGTTGCCTGGTTTGTCATTCAGGTAGTAAACCAGGACATCCGGCTGGTGGAAAACTTCCGTTCCGCTTGTGCCCGGGTTGCGTACATCTCCCCAGTAAGCCCGGGCGGGGAAGGGGTTCAGGTTTTCACTGATGAAATTTGCCACCAGCTGAACCTGGTGGGCAGTAGTGCTTAATTCCCGTGCGATCTCGCTGAAGTGGTGTTGGCTGACCTGGTGGAGATGATGCTGCACAATCTCACGAGTTAGCTCAGGAACGTCGGTCACTTCTTCGAGGCTGTCGATTTGGGCTAACATCGCTTCGCCCGGATTTGCAGAACAGACTCCAACAGGGTCGCAGTGTTTGAGCAGTGCGATCACATCTTCAATTTCACTGGGCAGACGATGGTGATATCGGGCAATTTCCATAAGTGTGGTCGTCAGCAGACCGTCTTCATCCAGGTTGCTGAGGATGTATGCTGCCAACATGCGGTCTTCTGTTCTCAGTTTGCTGGCGGCTTGCTTGAGGACGTAAGCGGGCAGGTCGATACTCTCAGAGGCGAAGGGTTCATCGGGTATTTCGTGGCTGCCGGTACTGATGCCGGTGTAGAAATCTTCGCGTGGAGAAATGAATACAATTGGTTCATCAGACGCATCAGATTTTGGTTGACTGCATATTGGACAGGGTCCACCTGGGGGCAGCAGCCGCTTGCACATTGGACAACGGCGTTCCTCAACCAGTTCAAGAGCAGGGTTTTCAGCCAGCTCGGAATCGATTTTCTGTTGAAGTTCGGCAGCTGTAAGACTGAGCAGCGTCATCGTCTGCGCCAGGTGGGCGGAAGTATGAGTGCTGGTCTGCTGCCATTGACTTTGTAGCATGATAACCTCGTTAAGCAAAGCTGCGAAAGCAGTGATCAGCCTTCTTTGCAAGAATTATACCTGAAGAAAATTAGCAAATTTGGATTGCCCGGGTTTTATCGAATACACATGATTTTCTGTAGACACTGTGGTGAATGCCAGGGGGATCGATGATTGGTATCAATTCGGAAGGAACGCAGTCATGACCCCATTCCGGCGAAGCCATCTTGTCCCGTTCCGGCGAAGCCATCTTTTCGTAGGGTGAGACGTTTGTACCGGCGAAGCCGTGTATTGAGGGGGTTGTGCCATTGGTGTGACGGTGATATTGCTCCTCCTCAATCCGCCATAAACTTACCCCGTCCCGTTCCGGCGAAGCCATCATCGTAGGGCGAGATTGAGGGGGTTGTGACATTGGTGTGACGGTGATATTGCTCCCCCTCAATCCGCCGACCACAACGACCACACAACGGCGGATTGGAGGTGCGATACACTCTTGTGAATGAAATATCCGGCACCTCCAATCTCGCCCTACGGTATTTTTTCGAATCCAGTAAAGCAATTTTTTCGTAGGGAACGCGGCTTACCCGTTCCGGCGGAGTCGGAACTGAATTTCTGGGAACTACCGACGAACCCGGAAAATCTATGCGCTTCAATCACAGTCTGCAAAAGCGTCACGTAAAACAATCATCCTGGCATGATTCAACCTTGCCTTCACGTAAGCTGACAAAAATCCTTCATCCTCGCTTATAATCAAGAAAAAACAAGGAGAGTTCAATTAAGCAATTATGAAACAACCATCAAAAACTGTGGCGAATTTGAAACCTTATTTCTTTGCTGGGCTGAAACCCGTCATTGCCGATCTTCAGGCAAAAGGTGTGGATGTCATCCGCCTGGATATGGGTTCGCCCGATCTCCCGCCTGCAAGCTTTATTATCGACAAGCTTGTTGAATCCGCACGAAATCCCAAAAAACACGGCTACTCACCAGCCGGTGGTTCTCCTGGTTTCCTCAAAGCCGTCAGCACTTATTACAAACGACGATTTGATGTCGATATTGACCCTAATACCGAAGCGCTGGCACTGATCGGTTCGAAAGAAGGTCTCTTCAACCTGAATCACACCCTGCTGGACCCAGGTGATGTGGTGTTATTGCCAGATCCTTACTACCCGGTGTATCTTGCTGGCGCTCAGCTGGCAGATGCCCGTTATCATTTTATGCCTCTGACCAAAGAAAACGATTTTTTGCCTGATTTTGAAGCTATACCTGGAGACATCGCCAGTCAAGCGAAGATCATGTGGCTCAATTATCCCAACAACCCCACGGGGGCAGTTGCCGACCTGGCTTTCTTTGAAAAGGCGGTTGCTTTCGCTAAAAAGCATGACATCGTCATCGCTCATGACGCGCCCTATTGTGATTTGTGTTTCGATGGCTATGAAGCCCCGAGCATCATGGAAGTGGAGGGTGCCAAGGACGTGGCGGTTGAATTTAACTCACTCTCGAAAACCTACAATATGGCTGGTTGGCGCATTGGTATGGCTGTTGGCAATAAACAGGTAATCAAATTGCTGGCTAATTACAAAAGCCAGATTGACTCTTCAATTTTCATGCCAATTCTGGATGCGGGGCAGGCAGCTTTGACCTCCGATCAGGCATGGCTGGGTGATCGTAACAAAATTTATCAGGACCGCCGCGACGTGGTTTATGAAGGATTGAAAGAATGTGGCTTTGAAGTCGAATTACCCAAAGCCGCGCTGTACCTCTGGGCGAAGTTACCAGAAAAATTTGATGATCCGATGAAGTTTTGCGCCGACTTGCTCAGAGATACAGGCGTGAGTATGACTCCAGGTGTGGTCTATGGTCCCAGTGGTTCGGATTACATTCGTATTTCCATAGTAATCCCGACAGACCGAATCGTAGAAGCAATTGAGCGCATGAAAACCTGGATTGAAGCCCAGTAAACAGGAAAACAAAACAAAGTTGAATTATCTAACAGAACAAGAAAACGAAAAAGCGATTATGGTGGGTGTCCGCATTGGACCGGAAACCCATTCGGGTTTACCTGTCGATTCAAGTTTGCAAGAGCTGGAGTTGTTGGCAGAGACAGCCGGAATTGATGTGCTCGGTTCGGTTACCCAAAATCTTAGCAGCCCAAACTCGCGCACTTATATCGGCAAAGGCAAGCTGGAAGAGCTGAAGTTGTTGGCGGAGGAGCTGGATGCCAAAGTAATCTTGTTTGACGACGAATTATCTCCCCGGCATCAACGAGAACTGGAAAAAGAATTCCCGGGCGATTATAAAATTTTGGACAGAACTGCCCTGATTCTGGATATTTTTGCACAGCATGCTGATACCCGCGAGGGAATGCTGCAGGTGGAACTGGCACAATATAAGTATCGGCTACCAAGGTTGACACGCGCCTGGACGCATCTCGCCAGGCAAGCTGGCGGAGCGGCTGGACGCAGCGGAAGTGTGGGCGGGGTGGGTTTGCGAGGACCAGGTGAAACCCAGCTTGAAGTCGACCGACGTGAAATTAATAAACGGATCGCGAAACTTGAGGATGACCTCGACAAAGTCAGCCAACATCGCACGCGTCACCGCAGCCAACGCCGCAAGACCAACATCCCGGTTGTCGCGCTGGTAGGCTACACCAATGCCGGAAAGTCGACCTTGCTCAATGCCCTTACCGATGCGGATATTTATGTGGCAGACCAGCTTTTTGCCACGCTTGACCCGACCACACGTCAGCTGGAGCTGCCAACCGGTGAGACTGTGCTGCTGACCGATACGGTTGGATTTATCCAAAAATTGCCAACAGACCTGGTAGCAGCCTTCAGGGCTACGTTGGAAGAAATTTCGGAAGCCGACTTATTGCTGCATGTGATTGATGGCTCTCATGAATATGCTGAGAGCCAACGCGCGACCGTATTAGAGACACTCGAAGAAATCGGTGCTGGTGAGATCCCCATCCTGAATGTTTATAATAAAATTGATCTGCTCGACTTTGATAGTCTGCAGGAATTAAAAGAAAATACCGATCCGCTTTCTCTTTTCATAAGTTCACGTGATAAAATCGGTTTTGACCAGCTGACTGCCGCGATATCTGCAGGCGTGGTGCAGGGGTTTGAGCGTGTTCAGGTTTTATTGCCCTACGATGAGGGCAGGTTGGTTTCGATGTTCTACGAAAAAGGACATGTTGAAACCCTTGAGCATGTTGAGGAAGGTGTCCGCATAACCGGATTATTGCCGGTTCAGCTGCTGGCTTTTTTCGATCAGTATTTTGAGGATTAAAAAACCAGGCGAAAGCCTGGTTTTTCTTTTTAAGTAAGTGAGTGTAAATTAGTCTTTTTCGATAGTGATAACTTCACGACCCTGGTAGTATCCGCATTTTCCGCAAACACGGTGCGGCAGGCGGGCTTCGCCGCAATTGGGGCAATTCACGCTTTCGCTGGCTTTCAGGTGGTCGTGAGCACGCCGACGGTCGCGCCGTCCGGGGCTTACTTTTCTCTTCGGTAATGGTGTCATCTCAAACTCCTAACTTGCACTCGTAATTATTAACCTGTTTAGTTTACTCAATCAAGCGGAAAAATGCAAGGTCAATTTGAGGTTTGCAGCAATTCTCAAAATGGAATAATATGCTTTTTTGCCCTCATAAAGTCCAAAATTTTTTAACTGCAGAAAAGCATAGGGGAAAGTCCCAATCACAAAGTAGAATCAGCGCACAATCAGCCGGACCTGCCGATGCTAAGCCCGTACGATAAAGTTATGCGTGTAGGGGACGGCTGCCACGCCGTCCCGAGAACAGCCGTAGGGCGTGATTGGAGGTGCCGGATATTTCCATT
>DHRN01000034.1:42678-42913 GCA_002411175.1 Anaerolineaceae bacterium UBA5311
GGCGGATTGAGGGGGAGCAATATCACCGTCACACCAATGTCACAACCCCCTCAATACACGGCTTCGCCGGTACAAACGTCTCGCCCTACGATGATGGCTTCGCTGGAACGGGACGAGCCGCGTTCCCTACGAAAAAATTGCTTTACTGGATTGGAAAAAATACCGTAGGGCGAGATTGGAGGTGCCGGATATTTCATTCACAAGAGTGTATCGCACCTCCAATCCGCCGTTGTGT
>DHRN01000101.1:0-42364 GCA_002411175.1 Anaerolineaceae bacterium UBA5311
AAAGAGGGGGTTGCCGTTCCCCACTTCCCGTTCCGCGCTCCCCGGCTCTCCATCCCCTGCCCCCTCTAAAGAGGGGGTTGCCGTTCCCCGCTTCCCGGCTCTCACCCCCCTGCCCCCTCTGAAGAGGGGGTTGAAAGTTCCACAGCGGGCGGAGGAAGTGTCGGCGAAGTCGTATAATGAGAGCGCGGTAAAGATCCAGAATTCTATCATTCGTGAACGACCAGAAATCATAAATGCTACGGTAAGCCCAACCAAGTGCCTCGCTGCTATTAATGGATTTCACCCGTGGGATTGGTAAGATCCTTCGCAAAAGAGGCTCAGGATGACAGGAAAAAAGCTGAGAGCGGGGAGTGGGGAACCGGGATCATGGAGCGGGGAGCGGTTGAGATTGCGTCGACCCTCGAAATGACAGAGTTTGGCTGATGGCATAAGTTAATGGCGTTAAGTTGAAAAGTTCGTAATCCATTTTCGCCAGTAATTCTCAATTTAGGAAGAAATAAACAAAACCCATTCTAAACCTTTTCGTTTTTCTCATAGCTTTGGCGAATACTGGTTATTAATTATTTATGAGTAAAATTTAATGATCATAAAAAGAACTGCTGTCATATTCGTATCTGGGGACAGAAAAGTTTCAGTTTGGAGTAGAATCATTCCATAGCGAGTTGGACTGGAAGAGTTCAGCTGGCTGGGAGGCAGTCGATGGAAAATGTTGTCGTTGTGTACAAATCGCGGACCGGTTTTACCGATGGTTATGCCCATTGGATCGCAGAAGAATTAGGCTGCGAAATCTACCCGCTTGAAAACGTCAATTTGGTCAATTTTTCACCTTTCGACATGGTCATATTTGGCGGGGGAGTGCGCGCGGGGAAGATTGACGGTATTCATTTCATTAAAAAAGCGCTCAAATCCTGCCCCGAAAAACAGCTTGTTGTCTTCGCCACCGGAGCCGCCCCACAGGAGGATACCGAGGCTGCCAAAAGGATTCAGCAGGGCAATATTCCAGCGAACGTGGAGATTCCCTTCTTTTACTTTCAAAGCGGGATTAATTATGAGCGGATGAAGGGAGTGGACAAGCTGATTATGAGCGTGGTCAGGATGATCATGCGCGGGATGAAGGAAAAGGAGGGTTCTGACCAGATGGTGCAGGCTATGAAGAATTCCTATGACTATTCATCGAGAGGGGATATCGAACCGCTAATCAGTTACGTGAGAAACTGGGAAGATAGCTCATTGCTAATCGCTGACAGGTGATCGCCTGAGTATTGACCTCATTTCTATCCAAACATCGTCAATGTGAGTTCCCGCCTCTGGTCCTGGAGAATTGGATGCATTATTCGATCGGGGCGCAGCAGTCAGTCTTTGTTCTCTTGTTTTGATTAGGAGTAAAACTGCCTGCAAAGATGGAGTTTGGCTCGCGACTCATAGCCAATGGGGAAAGATAAGGAGGATACGTCTTCCTCTTATGCATCTGTAATGATTTAGCCAAGCGAAACTTTATACAACCTAAAAGCATGTTTAAAAAAACGAATCAACCATCCCCCGACCAACGAAAAAGAAACTCGCCCGGTCTATTTTGTGGTTTTTGTTACCAATATTGTTTACCTTTTGCTGATAAACCGTTGGATGCCAGGGGTGCAGATCGAATCGCTGGTTGGCGCCCCCGCGGTCCTTTTGGCTTTCGCTATGAATCGTATTCAGAAAAAAAAGAGAGCTGGTCGCGCGACCAGCTCCTTTTTTGTCAGGATTAGCTGCTATTCTTCCGCAAAGTGATCAGGGCGTTTGCCAAGGTTCAATAATGCGTTCAAAACGATTCCGAAGATTGAGGCTGTTGCCAGGGCAGGCAGCTGCAATCCAAAGAAGGGAATCATGCCCCCGAAGTAGTATTGACCGCCGATGGCGATGACAGAGATTGTGGCGATGACGGCGATGTTCTTTGCGCTGAACATATCAACTTTCTTGTCGATCATGATGGCGATACCCTGGGCGGCGATGGCGCCGAACAGGTAGATTTCCAAACCACCAATGACGCTCAGGGGAATGGAATAAATAGCTTTTACGAGTGGGGTGAAGCAGGCGATAATCATCGCGATGACCGCGGCTGCCATCAGGACAGGCACTGAGAATACACGGGTGATCGCCATGGCGCTGATGTTTTCGCCATAGTTGGTCCCCGCGGGACCGCCCATGAAGCCGGCGACCATGTCGCCAACGCCGTCACCTATCAGGTTCGTACCAAGCAGACTGGCGATGTCATATTTCTTATCTTTGCCCAGTTTCTTGGCAAGGTCATTGACATAGACATCCAGCTGGTAAATGTGCGCTGTAGATTCAGGGATCGTGGCAAGCGCGACCGGCATAATTGCCAGGGCTGCTCCCCAGTGGATCGTCGGTACGGTGAAATGCGGCAGTGCGAAGACACCCTGTCGCGCGACTTCTTCTGGCAGCTGGCGGAACAGATCGTTGCCAGTGATTGCAGTCAAAATACCTGCAACGATAACACCAAGTAACATGCCCAGGAAGAGCGGCAATTGAGAGAGGAAGCCTTTGAGATAAACCGAGAAAAGAATGGTCGCGATTAAGGTGGTTAGGGATACGATCCAGGGCAGGTTATTAATGAAACCAGGACCAGCGACTGCAGGCGCGGCATCTGCCATAGCGTTTCCAGCCAGAGTCAGACCGATGACCATGGCAATTGGACCGGTGATGGTTGCTGGAAGGATTTTGTCGATAACGTCCTTCCCGGCTCTATTGACCAGTAAACCGGCTGCAACCGAGACCAGACCAGACATGACGATACCGAAGGTAACGATTGAAATCCATTCGTCCGGAAGGATGGCAACGCTCTGCAGGTAGTCGGCACCAACCAAACCAACGATCGCACCGATATATGAAAAGCTCGAACCATAATAGAGGGGGATTCTGCCTTTGGTAACCAGTATGAAACAAAGAGTGGCAAAACCGCTGGCGAAAATTGTGGTCGAGATATGAAATTTGGTGATCAGTGCTACGGTGATCGTAGCGGGGAACATCACTACAACTTGTTGAATTGCGTAGAGCAGCAGCTTCCAAAATGGTGGGGTTTCGTCGGGGAGGAAACCAACAGTGCTGTCTGACTTAGTAAACCATTTCATTATTTCTCCTTTTAATTAGTAATAAAAATGAATAATGTTGAAATTGATCTGGGTAAAGGTATCTTCGATAAGCTTTTCTCCTTTCACCTCAGCGCCTCGCGTGCAATCCGCGCGAGGCGATTCTGAGGGATACGGTGTATCGTTAGGTGTCAGTTTAATGCATCAATGCAAACCGGGCAAGCAGTCAACATCGGTGCAGAGGATTGACTTTTTGCCACTTTGAATGCCCAGGACAAGCGCTTCAGGCGAAAGCGGCAAAACGTGGAAGTTTATTCCCAGGGCATCGTAAACAGCATTACCGATTGCCGAGGGAACGGAGATCATTGGGTGTTCGCCCACACCGCGAGCACCGTAGGGTCCGTTGTGCTGCGGATTCTCTATATAAATTGGCACTATCTCGAGGGGAATGTCCTTCATGGTCGGTATCTTGTTATCGGTGAAGGATGGGTTCATTAGCTGTACATCTGAGTTGAATTTGTAGCCTTCCAAAACTGCCGAACCAAGCCCTTGTAATACGCCGCCGCAAATCTGACCATAGACCAGTTTTTCGTTAATTACCTGACCGATGTCAAAGGCAGAGGCTACCTTGAGAACAGTAACGTTTCCGGTTTCGACATCGACTTCAATTTCTACAGCATGAGCGCCAAAAGTCCAGACCGCGGCGGGGTTACCCTGACCGGTTTCAGGATGAAGATTGGTCAGCCCGTCAGCCATACTGCTGCCGCTGGCAATTAGCGGACCGCCAATGCCAGTGCCATTGGGATACATATAGCCAAGGGCGACGTCTTTGTAAGTCAGGCGACGGGTGGGATCGTGACGGTGATAAATCTCGCCGTTGGCATGCAGCAAGTTTTCGGGGTCAGTACGCAGAGCCTGTCCGGCGACATCTTTCATTTTACGCAGCATTTCATGGCTGGCTTTAATGACGGCGTTGCCACCGAGGAAGATCAGCTTGGAGGCGACTGTGTTCCAGTCATAAGGATTGGCGCGGGTATCAATTTCGGCAGAAATCTCGATGTGTTCGATCGGGATATCCAGCTCCTGGGCAGCGATTTGAGCCAGAGCAGTGATAGCGCCCTGACCAAAGTCGACAGCGCCGATCATCATCTTAACATGCCCGTCGCCGTTCATCTGCATAATCACGGAGGTAGCGGTGTTGGCAGGCATGGCGGGTGCTTTTTGCAGCATGGCAAAGCCTTTTCCGCGCACTTTGCCGGTTTTCCATTCCTCTTCGCGTTCTTCTTCGCTTTTGCGTCCGGTCCAACCGATTTCCTTTACCACAGCAGTCAGGCAATCTTTCGGGCTGCCTGAGCTTACTGTAAGCACCTCACCGCTCATGGTCTTATCGCCAGGTTCAAGCAGGTTTTTCATACGAAATTCGTAGGGATCGATACCGAGTTTTTGCGAGAGGATATCAATTTGACGTTCAATCGTCCAGTGGGTTTCAAGGTGTCCAAAACCACGGTATGCGGTGCTGAAAACCTTGTTGGTATAGATGGTTTTAGAGTCGATGCTGGCATTTTCGACCCGATAGGGTCCGATGCCGGAGTAGACGGCGGTCTTTCCAACGTTTACACCGTAGTCCGCGTAGGCGCCGCTGTCCCAGTCATAGGTAGCCTGCATGCCGGTGATCGTGCCGT
This sequence comes from Anaerolineaceae bacterium UBA5311, assembly GCA_002411175.1. GTDB lineage: Bacteria > Chloroflexota > Anaerolineae > Anaerolineales > Anaerolineaceae > Mesolinea. Next base: position 4,772 of record DHRN01000101.1, read on the forward strand.
CGTTGTTGACAGAAGTTTTGATGCGTCCGCGCATACCGGCACGAGTAGGCAGTTGGTTAAACTCTTGTTCACGGGTAGCACGCACTTTGACCGGGGCGCCACCAGCAGCTTTTGAAAGCAGCGTGGCAAGTGGTTCGAGGTGAATACCGGCTTTTCCGCCAAATCCACCACCAACGTAGGGGATATGAACTTCGACATCCGTCTCAGAGATGCCAAAACTATCTGCCATGATTTGCCGAATAGCAAAAGGTGACTGGGCAGAAGTCCAGATTTTGAGTTTATTCGAGTAAGGGTCAGCCTGAACGATGGCGACATGAGTCTCCATGGGAACATGGGCTACGGCAGGCAGTGAAAATTCGTTTTCAACCACCAGGTCAGACTCACTAAAGGCAGTCTCAAGATCGCCCTTCTTACTTTTGTTCCAGCTGGCGATGTTGGAATCCTTCTGTGGGAAGAACACGCCAACGTAGTGTTTCAGATCGTTGATGTCTTCATGAACCAGGGTCTTGCCTTCGAGGGCTTCGTCCACATCATGGACCGGGACCAGGGGTTCGTATTCCACTTTAATTAATGAAACAGCGTGTTCAGCGGTTTCTTCGTCTTCGGCAGCAACAGCAGCGACCACATCACCATGGTAGCGGGTTTCACCTTTGGACAAAACACGTTTGTCCTGCATGTAAAGACCAACCAGGATGTCGGAATCTTCGCCGGTGAGCACGGCACGCACGCCGGGGAGGGCTTTAGCTGCGCTGGTGTCAATTGAAACGATGCGGGCTCGGGCATATGGAGAAAGCAGGCATCTGGCGTGGAGCATGCCAGGAAATTCCAGATCGTAGGCATAAATTGCCTGTCCGGTAACTTTCTCCTGCGCGTCTTTGCGATCATAGGGTTGACCGACGTGCTTATATTTGGAACGATACTTTTTCTCTTCCATTAGCGTCCCAACTCCTTTCGTTCGCGTTCGATAGTGCGTTTTACAGCGTTCAAGATCGGAATGTAACCGGTGCATCGGCAGAGATTGCCACTCAAGGTTTCAATGATCTCTTCATCAGATGGGTCAGCGTTGGAATCCAGCAAAGCGCGGGTGGACATCAGGAAGCCAGGCGTGCAAAAACCGCACTGCAAGGCATCCTGGCTGACAAACTCTTCTTGTAAAATGCTCAGTTTTCCGTCTTTCGCGAGACCTTCGACTGTAGTAATCTGCGCACCTTCAGCTTCGATTGCCAGGATGATGCAGGATGTCACAGCCTTGCCGTTCATGATAACCGTGCAAGCGCCGCATTCCCCTTCGCCGCAGGCTTCCTTGGTGCCAAAGAGTTTCAGTTCATCCCGCAGGAAGTGCAGCAGGGTCATTTGTGGGTCAACATCGCGAACAACCAGGCGGTCGTTCACGGTTAAACTCAGGGTCACTTTGCGTTTACCTGATTCAACATGTTCGATATACATAGAACAATCTTTGTCCATGCTTATTCCTCCTCGCCAATCAGATTGAGCAGTCCGCGTTTCAGTAAAACGGACGCCATTTGTAAGCGGTAAAGCGCGGAAGAGCGAACATCCGAAATGGGGCGGATGTGAGCGTTGATTTCTTCTCCCGCCCAATCGATGGTTTCTTTATTAAGTCCGCGCTCGTTGATTTTGTCTTCAAGTGCGAAAAGCCGTAATGGTGTCGGGGCAACCGCGCAAATGCCGATGGCGACTTTGCCGTTTGGTTTGATGCGGCTGGCAACACCGACTGTCGCCAGGTCGTGCCCTCTGAGCCTGGTTTGCCGCAGATAAATACTGCGATCGCCTTCGCCAGGTTCTGGCAATTGCAACGAGACGACCAATTCGCCCCGCTGCAAGACCGTGCGTTTCACACCGGTGAAAAACTGGTCTACTGGCACCTGGCGATCGCCGTGCGGTCCGGTGATATTGACAAGCGCGTCATACACAAGCAGCGAAGGGGGCAGATCTGCCCCTGGCGAAGCATTGCAGATGTTACCGACTGCCGTGGCGCGGTTGCGCAATTGAAAAGATGCAAGAGAAGCAGCCGCTTGCTGCAGCGCCGGATAGTTGGTTTTGACAATTTCTGAGTCAACCAGACGATTTACCACAACACCAGCGCCTATCGTTAACCCTGTGCTATTACTATATTCCAAAGCAGACAGCTCCGGGATAGCTTTGATGTCCACGATATGTTCGGCATTGATCAGGTTTCTGCGCAGTAGTATCATCAAGTCGGTACCGCCCGCAAGGACGTAAGAATTATCTTCTTTTTCGAGATATTGAACTGCATCGCTGAGATTGTGGGGCTTAAAGTATTGGAACCTGCTTATCATTAAAAGCCTCCTTTAGTTACCATATAGCGTTTCCTTTGCTCATTGTAGAGTCTTTGTTTATAGTGGGTAAGCCAGCATACACCAGTCTCCTGGTATGCAACAATTAATCACATTCTATCATAATGCTGGCAACCCACGTTTTGTTAAATTTAACAATTATAGAGTTATTGAAAGGGTAAATTTTAGAAATAATCACAGCCACGTCTTCTCAAATGGAGGTCTGCGCTTTGGAAAATTACTCTCATACAACCTGGCTATCGTGATAAGTCGGGCTTCATTGTTTGGTAATCCGAGCAGCTCAAAACCAATCGGTACTCCGACAGGCGCGACTGTTGTTGCTGTGGAAAACCCTGCCGGCATGCAGAGTGAGGGATATCCGGTGATGGCTGAAAGCGCGCCGTTGCGCTGAACCTGGGACGCACCCACCTTGCAGACCAATTGTTGCTGGTGTGGGAAGATCAGTGCATCCAGTTCGTGTTTGAGAAATATGCTTTGAAGCTGTTTTTGCAGAGCTGCGCGCTTTTCCATGCGTTGGGCATACTCTGGCGAGTCGATTTCCAGGCGGTTGGCAAGTCTTAGATTTTCTCCGATTCCAGGATGGTATAAACCACTCTTCAGGATCGCGTCGATGCTCGCATAAGGGGCATTGACAGACTCAAGGTAGCTGTTGAGATGAGCCTTGAGTTCATACATATGGACGCTGATGTTTGCCACCAGCTCACTGATCTCAATAGGGTCATCGATGTCAACGACCCTGAAACCAATGGAAAGCAAGTCTTCCAGAGTTTTCGTCATGACCAGGTTGACTTCCTCGTGGATCGCTTCGGCACCAAAAAAGGATTTGAGGACACCGAGTTTTGCCTTGATTGGCGCCTCAGAATTTGACAGTTTATGACCAGTCATGACTTCCAGCACTGTTGCTGCGTCGGCAAGGCTGCGCGCCATCGGTCCGGCAGTATCCTGGGTGAGCGAATAGGGCACGATGCCATCGTTACTTACCAGCCCAACAGTAGGGCGGATACCGACCAGGCTATTGGCACTGGATGGAGAGCGGATTGAGTTGATCGTGTCTGTCCCGATGCCAACCAGCCCGAAATTAGCGGCGACAGCCGCCCCGGTTCCACCGCTGGAGCCACCTGGTGTGCGGGTAAGGTCATATGGATTGAGCGTTTGCCCTTTGATCGAGCTGATCGTTTCACCCCAGATAGCAAATTCGTGTAAGTTCGTTTTCGCAAGGACGATTGCACCAGCCGCCTTCAAGCGACTGACCAGCTCCGCGTCTTTGCCGGTTGAAAAGCCTTCCAAACTTAAGCTCCCCGCTGTCACAGGCAGCCCGGACGTTTCTATGTTGTCTTTTATTAACACTGGAACGCCATGCAGACTCCCGCAAAGCTTACCGGTTTCGCGCAGAATTTCATCATAATGTCTGGCTTGATCGACGGCTGCCGGGTTAACACTGATGATGCCCGACAGAACGCCATCATAACGCTCAATGCGGTCAAGGTAAAACGCAACCAATTCTTCGGCTGTAAACTGGCGTCCGCGCAGCGCCTGGTGGTAAGTAGAAATATCAATTTCCAGCATGGAATTATTGTAACCGGATTAACAAGATAGCGGTTATGTTTTCCAAATAAAGGGCGTACGATTGTGGAAATTTAACAAGCAGCACTCCAAATAACCACAATTATCTGTTTCGGTATTACAATGAAGACGCCAATGGATTTATGTACAATAGCTATCAGGATGAAGGACGACCGATGCAAAAAGCATTAAAAGTTCGTTTAGCAGACATCCTTAATGTCGATTTGCTGGCTGGGGCGGAAGTGATCGCTGGTGAAATTGGGATGGACAACGAAATCACCTCTGTCAATGTGATGGAGGTGCCTGACATTGTCGACTGGGTCCGACCGGGCGAGTTGTTATTGACTACTGCCTATTCGCTTGCTGACGATATTGAAGCGTTTAATACCCTCCTGCCTCTTTTCTCTGAACGCGGCGTGTGCGGTATGGGCATCAAAGTTAAGCGCTATATTAATGAGCTTCCTGAGAGTGTGCTCCAGACTGCGAACCAGCTTGGGTTTCCGATTATCAAAATTCCCCAGGATGTCTCTTACGGCGATTTAATGAAGGAAATTTTTAGCTACATTATCGGAGAGCAGACTCGCCTGCTTGGGCAGATAAACCAATTTAATAACCAGATTAAAAACGTCATGCTAAAGCGTGGTGGCATGAAAGAGTTTGCCGAATTGATCAGCCAGATGGTAGCCTGCCCGGTTATGATTTCGGACCTGGTTTATAAGAGCAACGTTTTCCATGCTGAGGACAAAAAATGGAGAGCCATTCTCGAAAGGGTGGTTCCGGCAGCAAGCAGCAACACCAACATCCAGGTCGACCCGGGCTTGACTGAAATTCGTACCACTTCTGACCTGATCGACGGGGAACTGGTACGGCGATTCAGTATTCCGATCTATTTTGAAGAAAATCTGTATGGTTATATCTATATCTGGGATATCGATCATTGTATAGAAAAAAGCGATTTGTTCGTGATCGAATCGGCGACCTCGCTGATCACCCTGCATATTGTCAACAGGCTGACGGTAACCCAGCGGGAGAATGTGCACCGCGCCAACTTTATGGAGCTTTTACAAAGCGACAATCCGGAATCGCAAGACAGGGCTATTCTGGACGCAGAATATTATGGCTTTAATCCCTTCGATTATCACCAATTCGTCGTGCTGCGACTGGATTACCTGGATAACAATCGTTCCGTTTCCTTGCGTTCTCGCAGAATTCAGGAAACCAGCCTGCTTTTGACCGGCATTCTCAGCCATGTCCAGCGAAAAGCCTCGACCCGTTATATTTATGCGACAAAAACCAATGGAATTCACTTTTTACTGGAATTCGATCAAAATCTTAGCGCGGAAACAAGAAACAAGCTGACAAGGCGTTTCGTTTACACGCTTTTGGATATTGCCAGGGATTTAAATGTGGCAGAATATTGTTACATCGGGATAGGGCTGGCTTATCCAGGCTATAACAAGCTCAGCCAAAGCCTGCATGAAGCTCAGCAAGCTGTGCGTATTTTGCAGACTGCCCGCAAAAAATCCAGCCAGCGCTACAATTTCTTCGAAGAGATGGGCGTTGGTCGTCTTTTCGGAGCCCCTGAAATTCGGGAAGACATGCTCAATTATTCCGATGAGGTACTTCAGCCTTTTGTTAATTATGATGAACAGAATGACAGTAAGCTGCTTGAGACGGTGCGCGTATATTTTGAACACGGAGGCAATCTGCGCAAAATTTCTGAAGTGTTGTATATTCACTACAACACGATCGTCTACCGGATAAACCGAATTCGGGATACTTTAAAAATTGACCTCAAGGATCCTGAAACCGCTTTTTCAATCCAGTTAGCGCTCAAGATCCGGGATTTGAATGATTAACATGAAGAAATTAAACGCCTCAACCATAGCAGATGACCTGGCGGCATTCCTCGGGGAAGGCTGCGATCACCGTGCACGTGTGCATTCAATCTATACCCATGCGCTAAATTTACTTGTCGGTGAAGACCAGTTGATCACGCTTACCGATTTTGACGAGATCACACCGATGGGTCTGGTGGTTGATGGGACGGGGGACTTCAATAAGTTGCTAAAGGAAGGCGATGAGCTCATGCTCACATCTGCACAGTTTACCGATAGTAATGGGCTTTTGTGCATCGATTTAGAGGGCGCGCAAAGATGGAAGAGTGAGGTTTATTCGGACCAGTCACTACGTCCAGGTGTTGAGGTTTGGCGTATCAGAGAGCTATTAATTGATTGGCTCGGGAACCAGCCAACCGTGGGCTTATTGCCACTGCTGCCGCGCCTGTCAGGTTGGGCAATTGAACCTGGTCAGCATTATGAAGATATTTATTGCCGTTTTATTGCTGCAGACCTGAAAGCCTTCACAACAGCGATTTTCGAAGGTGATTGGCAGCATGCCCTGGACCTCAGCGAGAAGTTGATTGGTTTTGGCATGGGTTCCACGCCTTCCTGTGACGATTTTTTGTCTGCGTATCTCGCAGTCCTAAGCTGCACCGGCAGCTCGCTGCCGGGTAGTTATTCCTGGGTCGGGCAATTTAACCAAGCCATCGCGGACAAGGCAAAAAAAAGCACAACCCTGATCAGTGCGAATATGCTCCGTCATGCTGCGCAGGGTAAGCTCAGCCGAAATTGTCAGCAGCTTGTTCAAACCTGCCTGTTCAATGACGGGAGGGATCTTGTTAACACCGCTGCCAGTGTTTTTGGGCGCGGAGCCAGTTCGGGCGGAGACTTTTTGCTTGGTCTGGTCTGTGTTTTGGATTGGTATCATTATCAAATTACCGCAATTTTTGAGGAAGGAGAGCGTGTACAGGTTGAATTCAAAACCGCCTAACCTGTGCCAAACCGATGATCATACAAACGAAAATTAAAAGAAATGCCTATTACGACTCGGTCACGCTGATGTTGATTTCGCGTGAGTTACAGAAACTAACCGGGGTTGAGGAAGTGCTGGTGGGGATGGGCACTGACCTGAACCTGGACCTGGCGAGAGATCTCAACCTGGCAACCAGCGATTTCGATACTTTGACAGCCAATGATTTGTTTATTGCTGCCAAATTTGATGATTCGCAAATTGATATGGAGGCAATCGAAAAAGCCTTTGGCGAGGAGATCAACAAAAGTGCCCAGGCAGACGGCGACGAAGATTACCAACCGTCTACTCTGCGTGCCGCAATTGATCACCTGCCTGGGGCTAACCTGGTGGTTGTGTCGGTGCCCGGTCAATATGCGGCTGCTGAAGTGGAAGTCGCGCTGGATGCCGGGCTGCATGTGATGCTGTTTTCGGACAACGTGCTGGTTGAAGACGAGCTGCGCCTCAAACAAAAAGCCGTTGAAAAGGGTCTGTTGATGATGGGACCGGATTGCGGAACAGCAATCATCAATGGCAAACCGCTTTGTTTCGCGAACGCGGTCAAAAGAGGGAAGATTGGTGTCGTAGGCGCGTCGGGAACCGGCACGCAGGAAGTGACCGTGCAGGTACACAAGCTCGGTGAGGGAATCTCGCAGGCGATTGGCACTGGAGGGCGCGATCTTAAAGAGGAAATCGGCGGACTGATGATGATGCAGGGCTTCGAAGCCTTGATCGCTGACCCGGAAACCGAGGTTATCGTCCTGATTTCCAAACCCCCGGCTGCGTCGGTTGCTCAAAAGATCTATAAAATTGCCCAGACCAGCCCCAAACCGGTCGTAATCGACTTTGTTGGAGGAGACCGGGCTGCCATCGAAGCAGCGGGGGCAATCCCCTGTATCAGCCTCGAAGATGCCGCTCACAAGGCAGTTGCTGCGCTGCGCGGGCAAACAGCAGAAGACTTTACCAGCTTCACTCAGCCCGAAAGAGAGATCGACCGCATCGTAAAGAATGCCCTGGCAAAGTTGAACCGTGATCAAACCGAATTGCGCGCGCTCTACACCGGCGGGACCCTGGCAGATGAAGCGATGAAGCTGTTGGGCTACCAACATCAAATTTATTCCAACATTCCCCTGTCTCCGGAAATGGCGATCGAGAATTTGCCCGATGGACGCGGTCATGTGTGCCTGGACCTGGGCGAAGACCAGTTCACTCGCGGAAGACCGCACCCGATGATTGACCCGCAAACCCGCAGCGAGTTCTTCGAATCGTTCGTGGATGAACACACCGCTGTGATCCTGGTGGATGTTGTCCTCGGTTTTGGTTCCCACAGCGACCCAGCTGGAGCTGTTGCTAATTCTGTGCGGGAAGTCCGCCAACGATTGTCTTTGCATGGCAAAGATGTGGTTGTGATCGCTTCGGTTTGCGGAACGGATCTGGACAGCCAAAATCTGCATAAATCCGTCGAAACGCTCGAAGCTGAAAAAATCATTGTTATGCCTTCCAATGCCCAGTCGGTTCGCCTGACCGATAAGATCATGCAAGGAATAAAAGGAGCCTGATATGTCAGTCAATAACCTCTTTACACAGGACTTGAAAGTCATCAATATAGGCTTGAAGTCCTTTTATAACGACCTGAAATCTCAGGATGTAACAGCAATTCAGGTGAACTGGAAACCAAAAGCAGGCGGAAAGAAAAAGATGTTGGATTTGCTTAGCAAAATCAATAAATCAAATTAAGGAATTATTTAAAAGGAGAGAATATTGCAAAACATCATTGATAACGCAAATAAAAAAGCTCTGGAGATCATCCAGAATGGTCAACCGACGCTGATCGGTCTGGGCGTGGCAGAAGAAGTCATCCCGGGTTTGGCGAAAGACCTTTTTCTGCATGCCGGACCACCGGTCAGCTGGGAGAGGATGTCCGGACCGCTCCGGGGAGCTGTAATAGCCGGGATAATGTACGAAGGTCTGGCTTCCACGCCCGAAGAAGCAGCTGAATATGGGGCATCAGGCAAACTCCGTTTCGACCCATGTCACCACCACGACGCGGTTGGACCGATGGCAGGAGTTGTGACATCGAGGATGCCTGTGTGGATCGTCGAAAACAAGGCTTATGGCAACCGCGCCTACTGCACCCTGAACGAAGGTCTTGGCAAGGTGCTGCGCATGGGAGCCTACGGACCGGAAGTGATTAAACACTTGCAGTGGATGGAAACCGTGCTTTATCCAGTATTAAAGGAAACGATTGAGATACACGGTCCGATCGACCTGAAAATCATGATCGCGCAGGCGCTGCAGATGGGCGATGAAGTTCACAACCGCAACAAGGCAGCCACCTCGCTCCTGATTCGCGAGCTTGCCCCCAGCATCGTGAAAACTTCGTTCAGCGATGAAGAAAAAATTGCTGTTCTCGAATTTTTGAATAGCAACGACCATACCTTCCTGAACCTCTCCATGCCGGCAGCCAAAGCCACCATGGAGCCGGTTGGCAAGGTGAAATATTCAACCATTGTCTACACGATGGCACGAAACGGCACCGACTTCGGTATCCGCGTTGCCGCGCTTGGCAATCGCTGGTTTACCGCTCCCGCGGAGATAATCGACGGGTTGTATTTCCCCGGTTTTTCGATGGATGATGCCAACCCCGACATCGGAGATTCATGTATTACTGAAACACTCGGAATCGGTGGTTTTTCGATGGCAACCGCGCCGGCAATTGTCCAGTTTGTTGGTGGAACGCCCAAGGATGCGGTGCGCTACACCACCAGCATGTACGAGATAACCACGGAAGAAAGCCAGGCATACAAACTGCCGCCGATGAATTTCAGAGGCGCACCCACCGGCATAGACATCCGCAAAGTGATCGAAACCCAGGTGCTGCCGGTGATCAACACGGGCATTGCCCATAAAGAACCGGGGATTGGTCAGGTTGGCGCCGGAATCGTCCACCCACCGATGGCTTGTTTTGAACAGGCTTTGGAAGCGTACGTAACTCTCCTGGAAGACGAAGGTCTCCTGGAAGAATAAATTTTGGAGGAATAATGATTAAAAATTGGGACAAAATGAAAGTTTACGATCTGACTCAAAACACGAGTCATCTCACCCCACCGTGGCCAACTTATGAGCCCCTGCAGGTGAAATTTTTCAAACGCCTTAGCCCTAACGGCGCTAACGGCATGCTCATCACCACGTCGAACCATGTCGGCACCCATCTTGATGGACCGCTGCACTTCGACACCGCCGGACGCGATATTGCATCGCTTGAGATGGACAAATTGTTTGGTCCTGGCGTTGTGGTGGACCTTTCGGATATCAGCGAGGACTGGTCGATCTATACCCCGCAGGACATTATGGACCGCGTGGAAGTCAAAACTGGCGATATCCTCTTCATTAACACCGGATACCATCGGTATGGATTTGACCAACCTGAAGCAGACGAGCGCCGTTATATGCTGCGCCACCCCGGTCCTTCCATGGATTTTGTAGACTGGATCAAGGACATGAAGATTAAGCACATCGCTGTCGACTGCGGCTCTGCTGATCACCCCATGAACACCAAAATCCGCGATTGGGAACCCGGCGAAGCGACTGCCTGTGATGCATTCATGAAAGAACGCTACGGTAAAGCACTCAACGAGATCTACCCCTGGCCAGAGGTTTACCAGGCTATGCACATCAAGGTTTTCCCGAAGCCCTGGGAGATCATCCACGTCGAGAACATCGGCGGTGAGATCGACAAAGTGTTGAACAAGCGGCTGATTTTGGGAACCTTCCCCTGGAAGTTCCAGTATGGCGAGAGCGCCTTCTGCCGCTGTATCGCTATTGAAGAAGTCGAGTAAAAAAAACAAGGAACGAAACAATCAGAGTCCCCCACTAACGAGGGACTCTGATTGCATGCACATACGAACACAACAATCTGGAGGTTTTGAAATGGGCGCATTATCTGATATTAAAGTGCTGGATCTTACTCGCGTATTGGCAGGACCTTACGCGACGATGATCCTGGCAGACCTTGGTGCGGAGATCATCAAGATTGAACAACCTGGGAAAGGGGATGATTCACGGGCTTATGGTCCTTATAAAAACGGCGAGAGCGCTTATTTCATGAGTCTTAATCGCAATAAAGAAAGCATCACGCTCAACATGAAGACCCCCGAAGGCAAGGAAATCATTAAAGAATTGGTTCGCAAAGTTGACATTTTGGTCGAAAACTTCCGTCCCGGTACAATGGAACGGTTTGGTTTGGGCTACGAGGTGCTTAAAGAGCTTAACCCGCGCCTGATCTATGCCGCTTCTACCGGCTATGGTCAGACCGGACCTTATAGTCAACGCCCGGCGTATGACGCGGTTGTGCAGGCGATGGGCGGGATCATGAGTATCACCGGTCAGGAAGACGGCGTGCCCACCCGTGTAGGCACATCGATTGGCGATATCGCTGCCGGGTTATTTACTGCTATTGGGGTTTTGGCTGCCCTGCACGAACGCGAACGCTCAGGTCTGGGGCAAATGGTCGACGTGGCTATGCTCGATTGCCAGGTCGCGATTTTGGAAAATGCGATTTCGCGTTACGAATTCACAGGCGAAATTCCCAAGCCAATTGGTAATCGCCATCCTTCAATCGTTCCATTCGAAACCTTTGAAACCAAAACCGACCCGATCATGGTCGCAGCTGGTAACGACCGCTTGTGGGCGACCCTGTGCGACCTGATGGACCTGGATATCGCCTGCGATCCACGCTTCGCCATTAACCCGCGGCGAAATGAGAATTATCATTTTCTGAAACCGATTCTTGTCGAAAAGTTCATGACCAGGACAGCTGAAGAATGGCAGGAAATGTTTGACGAAGCCGGCATTCCCAGCGGTCCGATCAACACGATTGACAAGGTGGTTACAAACGAGCAGGTGGTGGCTCGCGATATGATCGTGGAGGTCGAACACCCTGTTGCCGGTGAAACGCGCATCCCTGGCATCCCGATCAAGCTCAGCCGCACGCCGGGCGAAATTCACAAAGCATCGCCGGTGTTGGGTGAAGACACTGAAAAACTGCTCAAACAATATCTGGGGCTCACCCCCGAACAACTTGTTGAGCTGCGGGAGAAGCAAGTAATTTGATGGAGAGCGTTCTCTTTTTGAGCGAACAGGCGAAGGATATTTCGCCTTAATCACTCTGTAACGCCAGTTCACAACCGAGCTGGCGTTTTGGTCTTAATTCCCATAGGTCGATTTTCATCGCAAACCCCCATGGAAGATCGTCATAGCGAGCCAAGCGAAGCAATCTGCCCTTAAATAACCTCGCTGAAAACCAGCTTCTTTTAGTATCAGCTCTTGGTGACCTCCCTTATCGGCTAAAAGAAACAGGCTGCCTTCCAAGCAGGCGGTTAAAAGGATCAGACTTACCCGATCCCCGTTAAAAATGAAACAACTCTTCGAACTTAACCTCCAACGCCACGCACAATATCAATGCTAATTTGGCATTCGGGTTGTATTGCCCGGTTTCAATCGAGCTGATTGTGTTTCGAGAGACCCCCACGAGCTCTGCCAGGTTCGCCTGGGAGAGCCCTTTTTTGTTTCTTACCTGCTTTAAATTATTTTTGAGAACCAGCTGATTATCCATGTCGCTCACAACCTTATAAAATGGTCGAGGTGGTCACCAGGTGATTGATGTGGAGCACTGAGAAGAACACGGCGGCGATGATGAAAACGATTGCCACGATGGCATCTCTCCGGCTTCTTGTCTGGATCGCTGTAACCAGATAACCGGTTGCCGGGATGGAAAATACAATCGCGTATAAACCATAATTTTCGCCCAATCCGACTAAAATTTGAAATACATAGAATATGGTCGCCAATATCGCCGCAACCACTGCGGCTATGTTTCCGGCTTTTTGGGAAATCTCTTTTGCATAGAGATCCTGGTTGTTATTTTCTATCCTGCTCATTTCTAATATTTTCTCTTTGTTCATGCTTTATCTCCTATGACAAGTAAACTTGGTATGTGTAGTATACACATGCCAAGCAAACTTGTCAAGAGTGTTTCATTATGGACCACGTAATCACATTTACTTTATAATACTCAAGAGACCATGACAGAACCAGACCGATCGGTTTCAAACAAATTTGCAGGTAATTTATTAAAAACATATAATAAAGTAAGCCAACAATGGCGTAATCCATATTTTTCAGACAGGAAGTAACCCATGACAACAAGTGTTTTCAACATGAAAGTCCCCCAGGCAATGCAGGGAAAATTTGAGGAGATTGTCTCTCTAACCGATAGGGTTTGCGAAGAGAAACTGAACTTAGAATATGCTGAGTTGAGCCGTGCAATGGCTGCGACACTTGCCCGCAAGCGCCCATCACCACTGACCAGGGGAAACGCAGGAACCTGGGCAGGCGCGATTGTTTACGTGATCGGTCAGGTTAATTTTCTTTTTGACAAGTCAGAAGAAGTTCATATGCGCGCTGATGAATTATGTGAAAGTTTTGGTATTGCTCAAAGCACCTGCAGTGCGAAAAGTAAGCAAATCCGGGACATGCTGGGAATTGATATATTGGAAGTGAAATGGACACTGCCCAGTAATTTGCTGCGCAATCCACGCGCCTGGATAATCATGATTGATGGTCATGCTGTCGATGCGCGTGGTGCGCCGCGCCATATCCAGGAAGAAGCTTTTCGATTGGGGTTGATTCCCTTCGTACCAAAAAACCAGGATTCAGACGAGTAGAACCTGAGTTTCTCTTTTTCCTTAAAAAACTGATTGCAACGAAGATGAAAACGTTTTTCAAAATACAAACGACTTCTGGAACAAACTAAAATTGAAGCATGAGATTGTAGGGAACGTGGTCATGTTGCCAGGAGTGCAGCGAGCAGTACTCCGCTCGTTTTGGCGAAGCCATCATCCGTAGACGTGACGTCTGTTCGCGGGACGGCATGGCAACCGTCCCCTACAAAACATCCGGGACGGCATGGCAACCATGAACAGGGAATAGGAAACAGGGAATAGGAATAGGGAATAGGGAATAGGAACTGGTTTTTGTCATCCTGAGCTTCTTTTGCGAAGGATCTTGTCGATTGGAAGGGTAAGATCCTTATAATTTACATTTATGAAACGCTTGTCCCGTTCCGGCTGAGTGATGTTGTTGTAGGGAACGCGGCTTGTCCCGTTCCGGCGAAGCCATCTTTTCGTAATCAACGTGGTGATGACACATTCCGTTTTCAATTGAGTTGATTGTGAATTTTGTGGAAGGAGTCGATCCCCTTCCGTACTGATAGTCGGTAACGTAAATCTTTTGTAGGGAACGCGGCTTGTCCCGTTCCATTTTCCGGTGTATTGATTGTGAATTTTGTAGAAGGGGTCGAGCCCCTTCCCTACTTAATGATAACAATTATCACATGGGAACGTGGCACCGCGCGTTCCGGCGAAGCCATCATTCGTAGACGTGACGTCTGTACCGGCGAAGTCGGTATTGAAAACACCTCGCACTTTCCTCTGCTCCCGCTTTGTGTGTTTTCAATCCGCCGAGCCAAGCCATCTTTTCGTAATACGCTTGGAAAAGTATGTTGACAGGCAGCATTTGGCGGGTTACCCATCAGATTATTCCTGAATTTGGGAAAAATGCTTGACGATACTTTACCCCCAGCTGTAAACTGTCCATCAACACCATAATAAATTCTCAAGTTATGACATTGATGGACAGGACTGTGAATTCAAAAAACCACAAAACGAAGCGTGTTTACAAAAATTAATCAGTTTTTCAACAGTTAATTTTCATAACGTTATTCATTACAACAGCTGATTAAAATCTTTTTCAAAGTCTTCCTCCAGAAACTTTCTAATTGAAGCCAGAAAATTTACCGCGTAGCTACCATCGATCACTCTGTGATCATAAGTCAAACACAATGTGAGCAATTTCCCTTCAATGATGGAATTACCTTTGAATTTTAGATGTTTTTGCGCATTCCCTATTCCCAAAATCGCTACCTGGGGGGGATTGATGATTGGGGTAAAAAATGAGGAGCCAAAAACCCCTGAATTTGTTACCGTAAATGTACCATCGGTCATATCAGTCGGCATGAATTCATTTTTGATCGCTTTATGGTTAAGTGACGCAATCACTTCTGAAAGCTCCTTCAATGATAAAGCGCTTGCGTTTTTTACTACAGGTACAACAAGACCCTTGTCAGATTCCACCGCAATGCCCAGATGAATTTTCTTATATTTATTAATATTTTCTTCAGTGAAGGTTGAATTGATCAACGGAAAATCTAAAATCGACCGGACTGCAGCAAAGCATATGATTGCAGTGAAAGAAATGTGATCATGAAGGGTTTTTCTTTTTTCAAGGATATCAGTAACATCAATTTGCATAAACGTGGTTACATCTGGTATCTGCTGTTTACTCTTGAGAAGGTTTTTCGCAATAGTTTTTCTTGTTGCTGACAACGGGATTACTTCTACTTCTTCATTCTTGGTTTCCTGACTTTCAGTTGACTTTTGTGCCGAATCGTAAGCGAGAACATCATCTTTAGTAATCCGTCCTTTCGGACCCGTTCCGGTGATTTTCTCTAAATCAATCCCCATATCCTTGGCTATTGCTTTTGCGGCAGGAGAAGCAACCACTTTTATAGATTGCGTGGATAAATTAGGCAAGAGGGGGGTATTGGTGTTCTTCGCGAAAGAGTCTTTATCTGCGTTCAATCGGTTATTATTGTCGGTTTCATCTTCCGAGTCGACGATATCGCAGATAACTTCTCCTGATTTGATCGAATCTCCTTCTGCGAACCTCAAATTTTCAATATTTCCTGAGTGGGGGGAATAGACCTCACTGGTTGCTTTTTCGGTTTCAATCTCAGCAAGCAAGTCTCCTTCTGTAATTTCATCCCCAACTTTCACAAACCATTTTACTAACACAACCTCATTCATGCTATAACCAATGTCAGGGATTACAACGCTGTGGTGCATTTTAAATATTCCTTTCGTATTTATCCAACAATTAATGCTTCAACAGTATCAATTATTTTTTGCTTATTTGGCAGACAATATAATTCCATTTCGACATTGGAAGGGAAGGGGTTGTCTGAGGAACTGACTCTTTTTATGGGGGCATCGAGAAAATCGAACCCCTCATCAACAACGATTGCGGCAATTTCACCAGCAAAACCGCCGGTTAAATTGCCTTCCTCAACAATAATCAGCCTTCCAGTCTTCTTCACCGAGTTGAGAATGGTTTCTTTATCCAAAGGACAAATTGATCGTAAATCAATAACTTCCACGCTGATATTCATTTCTGAACATTCATCAGCGGCTTCAAGGCATTGCGATACCAACAGACCGGTTGCCACTATTGTTACATCACTTCCTTCTCTCCTGATTGCGGCTTTGCCAAGCGGTATAGAATAAGAATCTTCCGGAACTTCTCCTTTAGCAAAATACAGTCTCTTATGTTCTAAAAACAGCACAGGGTTTGGATCGCGAATTGAGGAAATTAGCAAACCCTTTGCGTCATAAGGAGTTGAAGGCATTACTATTTTTAATCCTGGAATTGCCGCAAACCATCCTTCAACAGATTGGCTATGATGAGCGCCAGAACCAACACCAGCTCCGTATACTGCTCTGATTACAAGGGGAACAGTTAATAGTCCATTGCTTATGTAATGAAATTTAGCAGCATTGTTAACAATTTGATCCATCGCACAAGTTAACAAATCAGTGAACTGAATTTCTACAATAGAGGAAATTCCTGATATTGCTGTGCCGATGCCAGCGCCAACAATTACTGACTCGCTCAGTGGTGAATCAATTACGCGCATGGAGCCAAACTTTTCGTATAATCCCCTGGTGACTTTAAATAAACCTCCATATTTACCGACATCTTCACCCATGATGTACAGCTCATCATCTCGTTCCATCTCCAATGTCAGCGCTTCTCGTATTGCTTCTGAATATGTTATTGTTTTCATATTACAACCTCATCAATTTCTGCAAAGACTTTTGTAGTGGCAGTTTCAGGTGCCGGGTTGGGGCTTGATTTAGCAATTTCCACAGCGGAAGAGAGATCACTATCGACCTCTTTCTCAATTTCAGAGAGTCTGTGAGCTGTATCTTCACCAAACGTTTGTATGATCTTATCTTTACAATCCCTTACAGGATTAGCTCTTTCTCTCCAGAATTCCAATTCATCTTTGGGTCGTCCCATGTCCTCAGGATCGATTTCCGAATGTGCTCGCAATCGATACGTTTTGCACTCGATCAGTGATGGACCTTTTCCTTGTCGGGCATCATCTACCGAAAGTTGTACTTTTTTGTAGACGTCGAAAACGTCGCAACCATCGGCAACAATTCCAGGAATGCCATAAGAACCTGCCCGTAAAGCAATGTCCACAATGTTCATTTGTTTCCTTTGAGGGGTAGAGAGAGCGTAAAGGTTATTTTCACAAATAAACACAATTGGCAATTGAAAGACAGAGGCGAAATTTAATGCTTCATGGAAATCACCCCTGCTTGTAGCGCCATCGCCAAAAAACGAAAGCACTACCTGATTTGTTTTTCTCATCTTGATTGCCAGGGCAACCCCGACGGCTGTGGGAATACTCGCAGCCACAACAGCGCTTCCGATGATTACTCCTTTGTCTGGCACACAGATGTGGTGGTATAACCACTTGCCCCCTGATGGACCGTTTGCTTTCCGAAAGGCTTCGCACATGAGTACTTTTGTTTCAACGCCTTTGGCTAAGATCGAACCAATTGATCTCAATGAAGGGCAAATCATATCTTCGGGTAACAATGCCTGAACCGCCCCTACACCAATAGCTTCCTGACCGATACTACTATGGGGATGACCACGCAGCTGTCCACTATGATACAGGTGGATAAGCGTTTCTTCAAACCTCCTGGTCAGATAGAGATAGTGATACAAGGATAAAGATGTTTCCAAACCAATATTGTTGTCATTCATAATTTCTCCAGTTTCGCATTAGTCATTGAACCCTTCAATGAGCTTCAATTCTACAGATGGATCATATGTGGTTCTCAAATTAATTTTGTCGATTTCCAGGAGAACAACATCCATTGTGGAATGGACGATGTTTCCTCCCATGGTAATATGTCCGCCGTAGGTTTTTCCTTCCTGATCACACAAAGTTACATGAAAATGATTGATTGGTTCTTGAGTCTCTGTATCGATACCCACGAGTCCTTGCGCGCTCAGCAATTCAATAGGACCATCGAGAATAAATGGGTCCGTTCTGACGGATTTCCTGAGTGTTTCGGGACTATATTTACTCCATTGAAAGGTTGCTTTTTTTAGACTGCCTACACAAGAGACTAATACAGCTGTATTAATTTTTGCGTGCTCACAAAGAGCGAAAATGCTTGACACCAGATCTTCACCTGTGGGTATCCTGAGAAAATGAATATTCTTGATTGAACCAGTTGAATGTTTAATTTTTAATGTCATATCTCCTCATATTGTTTTGTTCATAACCAGTTATTAAGTTGTTCGTTACATCATTAGAGAGCCACCATTTACATCGATTGTTGCACCTGTAATGAATGATGCCAGATCAGATGCTAAAAAGACCGTCAGATAGGCAACATCTTCAGGCTCTCCGATTCTTCTAAGAGGAATTTTTTTTGCTTTTTTTTCAAGCTCGTCGGAAGATAATGAGCCATATTGCATCTTTGTCTTAATTGCCCCCGGGCAAATGGCGTTGACCCTGATCCCGTAAGGGGCAACTTCTTTAGCTAAATGTCGGGTCAGACCCAAAATCCCTGCTTTAGAAGCCGAATAGTGAGCACCTCCCATAACGCTTGACCTGCGACCTGCCAGAGAAGAAATATTGATGATGACTCCTTGTTTTGAAGCCTTAAACAGGGGAATTACAGCCCGACACAGATTGAAAGCGCCGGTTAGGTTCACATCAATGACTTTTGACCATTCCAAATCTGAAATTAACTCAAAATCATTCGCAATGCAAACCCCTGCATTGTTAATCAAGATATCAATCCTCCCCCAGGTTGCCATCACGTAATCCACCAAATTATTAATCTGTTCCACATCAAGAATGTTAATTGCGATGGGGATAGCTTTACCTCCAGAGGATTGGATGCATTTTGTGGTCTCATTAATCCCACACGAATCGATGTCAACCGCGATAATACTACAACCAACCTGCGCTAATTCCATTGATATTGATCGTCCTATTCCGCCTGCTGCGCCAGTAACTATCGCGACCTTATCCGTAAGAGACAAATATTTCATAGTGTGAACCAACCTTTTATCCGTTGACAGAAGCTAAGCCGCAAGATAAGCGGCTTTCACTCTATCGTCTGTTCTTAAATCTTTTGTGTATCCAGAGAGAGCAATTTCACCGACTTCAAGTACATAAGCACGGTCAGCAAGGTCAAAAGCCATTTTTGCATTTTGTTCCACCAACAATATGGTTGTTCCGTTTTCTCTTATTATCTTTATTGACTCTGTTAAATTCTGAACTAAAAGAGGTGATAATCCTAAGGAAGGTTCATCCATCAGCAAAAGTTTAGGTCGGGACATCAACGCTCTGCTTATTGCCAACATTTGCTGTTCTCCGCCACTCATCGACCAGGCTAATTGCTTAATTCGAGGTTTTAATGCCGGGAACATCTCAAAAACACGATCGAGATCCCGGGATAAATCTGTGGATTTCATTCCTCTCCATCCGGAAGCCCCAACTTCCAGGTTTTCCAATACTGTTAATCCTGGGAAAACCCGCCGCCCCTCCGGGACATGACCTATACCAATCGAGACAATTTCCTCGGGTCGCAATTTATCGATTCTTACATCGTTAAACAATATTTGCCCACTGTTTAGCTTCACAACCCCGGAAATTGCTTTCAACGTGGTGGATTTTCCAGCTCCATTTGCACCAATCAAAGCGACAATTTCATTCTTTTCAATGGAAAGATCTATATTGTGAAGAACATTGGCAAAACCATACGAGGCAGTTACATTTTCAAGCTTTAGCATCAGTCATCTCCGAACCTAAATATGCACGAACAACTTCATCTTTCTCTTGTATTTCTTTTGGGGTCCCTTCAGCAATTTTCAATCCAGTGTTCAACACTGTCACTGAATCAGACAAACCCAGCACGAATTTCATCTTGTGCTCGACCAAAATAACTGACAAGCCTTGTTCCTTGAGCAATTGAATAATTTTTGAAACTTCATCTGTCTCCTGAGGGCTCAAACCCGCGGTTGGTTCATCAAGAAGGATAAGGGAGGGTTCAGCCATTAACACGCGGGCAATTTCAAGCAATTTCTGTTGACCTTGCGGCAAATTTCTTACCTTTTCACCTTCAAGCCCAGACAAGCCAACAAGATTAATCATCTCGTAGGCGCGATTGTTCAACCACTTTTCTTCGGATTTCATAGACTTTGTCCGAAACATCACCTCGAAAACATTCGCACTGGATTTGGTGTGACCACCAGCGAGAACATTGTCTAAAACTGACAGACGAGGAAAAAGACGTATAGTTTGGAAGGTTCTGCAAATACCAAGGGAAGCAATTT
This sequence comes from Anaerolineaceae bacterium UBA5311, assembly GCA_002411175.1. Classification (GTDB taxonomy): domain Bacteria; phylum Chloroflexota; class Anaerolineae; order Anaerolineales; family Anaerolineaceae; genus Mesolinea. The sequence continues at coordinate 25,069 of DHRN01000101.1, forward strand.
TATGGGGAGGGGACTTGGATATATCCTCATTCCTAAAAAATATCTTTCCCGAAGTGGGCTTGTAGACACCACTAATTAAGTTAATCAGGCTGCTTTTCCCCGAACCATTTGGTCCAATCAACCCTCTGATCTCACCTTTTTCCAAAGTCATATCTACTGAATTAACTGCCTTCAGACCACCGAATGCAAGGGTAACATTTTCGATTCTGAGGATAGGATCGTGTATATTTTCCATATTAATTTTCCATGCCTTCAACATCTGCGATATTTGGACTGTTATTTGGAGGATCTAACTTTTTTTGTCTTTTAAGTTTTTCAAATAAACTTGAAACAACTCCAAATAATCCAGAAGGAGCAAGAATCATAATCAGGAGGATTAAAATTCCATTAATGAATCTTGCGTATGTTTGAAGAAACCGCAGGGCTTCCGGTAGAAAAGTGAGCACATACGCACCGACTACACCACCAAGAAGGTATTCACTGCCTCCAAAAATTGACATCGATAATAATGTGACTGACTGGGTAATATTAAAATCATTGGGGCAAATAAACTGGTTTAAGTGCGCGAACAGACATCCGGCTGTTCCAGCCAATGCCGAAGAAAGGACAAAAGCAAGTATTTTTGTTCGATAAACATCTATTCCCATTACTTCAGCGGCTAATTCACCCTCCTTGACAGCCTTAAATGACCTGCCAATTCGTGATTTTTCAATATTTCTTGAAGCGATATAGCAAACAATTAATATTGCCACTATAAAATAGAACCAGGCTCTTTCTGTCTGAATTGTGAAACCGGCGAAACTTGGGCGTGGAATATTTACAATGCCATCTGCACCGTGGGTAAAGCGCTTCCAATTTATTAACACAATAAACAACGCAATATTTAACCCTCTTGTTGCCATTGCCAGATAAAAACTCTTCAATTTCAGTGTCGGGATGCCGATCAGTAATGCGAATAACATTGAAACGACAATCGCTGCCGGGAAGGTTATTACAAAAGGCAAATTCAGTTCAACAGCCAGGAGCCCGGTAGTATAAGCGCCTATGCTCATCAATGCTGAGTGACCGAGAGAAAGCTGACCGGCAAACCCTAATAGAAAAACAAGACCCATTACACAAATTGCGTAAATCCCAGCCAAATTTACAACATGCAGGGTATAGTCCGATTTAATCAGATGCGGAACAGACAGAATTATTATGGCGAGAAGAAGCATGATGATGATTTTTGAAACTTTTTTCATTTTGCACCTCTCATACTTTCTCTGATACTGTTTCACCAAAGATTCCCTTTGGTTTAAAGAGCAGGAATAGGATTAAGACCAGAAACACGATTGCATCCTTATAGGCGGAGGAAATATAAAAAGAGCTAAATATTTCAATAATTCCGACCAAGATACCTCCCAGGACTGCCCCGGGAATACTTCCCCAGCCGCCGATAGTGCATCCAACAAAACCTTTGAGCATAGCCGAAGCTCCCATGCTTGGTGTGACAGAAAAAACGGGTCCAACCAAAAAACCTGCAATACCAGCCAAAATGGAGCTGTTTACAAAGGTAAAAATAATCATCAATGGAACTTTAATGCCGGATAATGTGGCAGCAAATTGATCTTGAGCGGTTGCTCGCATCATTTTCCCTAAAGGAGTCTTCTGGAATATCAAATACTGAATGATTAGGAGAAGAATGGTAGATCCAATAATAATTATGTGCTGCGGATTTATGAAAACATTACCGATATTGAACGAACTTTCAGACACCAGCCTTGGCATGTAAAGGGGCACTGGTCCCCAGATCAAAACTACCAGGTCTTGTAATGCCATTGACAATCCAACACTTGCCAACAAAAATGCGAAACGACCAGCCTTGTAGGTGGGCTTGTAAACCCCTCGGGTAAATAGAAACCCAATGACAGCCATACCAACAAGTAAAAAGAGAAACCCGACCCAAAAAGGGGCTTTCCAGATTACCACTGCCGAAACAAATAAATAGGCACCCAGCATTACAAATTCTCCTTGCGCGAAATTTGTAAGTCCTACGGCATTGTAAACTTGAATAAAACCCAATCCTACGAGACCATAAATACAACCGATTGCTAACCCAGAAAAAAGAAGTTGCGGCAAAATTCCACTCATATTGTGCTCCTACGTTTAAATCTCAGACCAGAGAATCAGGATATCCAGAATGAATCTGGATATCCTTTTTGGCATTCTTAATTTATTTTGTCACTTGAGCAACAAATTCTGTTTGTAGATTCTCATCATATGTCACAATGATTGATGAGAAAACGCCATGTTGGGGAGCTTCAGCAGTACCGAAAGTGTGCGCGAAGTTAAATGGACCAATCCAATCTTTGATGGAGAGGAATCCCTGACGAACACTTTCAGGATCTGTAGTTCCAGCCAGTTCAATAGCGCGAACGATTGTCGCAAATCCATCCAGGCTGTCTGCAGCCAGGAAATCCGGATTTGCTCCGTATTCATCAAAGAACTTTTGGCTCCATTCCGGATTTTGGAGCATCGGTGCTGTGCCACTAATTACATACGTGCCTACTGCAGATTGTCCCGCAATATCGGTCACTCCGGCACCTAAAAATGAGCTGTTGCCAATCACCGGGATTTGCTTTTTGTCTACACCTTGTTCCTCTAATTGGCGCAAGAAGAGACCCGCTTCCTCCTGATGTAACCAGGCAATAATACTGTCAGCACCGCTGGCTCGAATCGAAAGAATTTGAGCTGTAAAGTCTTTATCGCCCGTTTGCATCGCTTCTATCGTGGCGACTGTCCAGCCTCTTTCATCGAGCAATTTTACAAATTTGTCTTTACCATCGATGCCAAAGTCGTCACCGATGTACATGATAGCCGGATTGTGTTTGCCTTGTTCCTCCAGGAAATTTAGAACGAGTGTAGGCGTATAAGCATCTGAAGTGCGACCTTGAAAAGTCCATTTAGGGTCGTCTTCAGTCCCAATCCGATCGTTTAAACCCATTGCCAACCAAGGAAAACCGAGTTCCTCTGCTCTTGGTTTAATTGCCAGGCAATGTGTACTATACAGAGGTCCGAGAATTGCTGCAACTTTGTCTTCGAGAACCAATTTATTGAAGGCGTTGACTGCAACCGTTTGAGCGCTTTGGTCGTCCTCATAAAGTACAACCACCTCTCGCCCGAGTAAGCCTCCATTCGCATTTAACTCTTTTACATATTGATTGATCGATTCTTGCGCGGCTTTGCCCGCGACAGCCTGAACCCCGGTAATTTCGGTAATTACGCCGATTTTAATTGGCTCTAATTTGGTCTCCTCGACGGGTTGTGTTTCCTCGGGAGTTTCAACGGCATTCGGTTCAGTTTCAACCGGTTGTTCAGTTTGCGTTTGGGCGGAACAGCCCGCGGTTAACACAAAAGATATCAATAGGACCCCCACTATAAATCGTAAAAACATATTCTTATTTCTCATTGCTCTCCTTCAAATTGAGTGATTGTTTTTTGGGGACGATGTTAGGGTTATTGATTTTGCTTTTTCGCACCTCCATCGAACAAAGAGTTGAAATCTAACACATTGTTACTAATATCAAGCCGAACTGTCACTTTTGGATTTACCAACTGACATATTCGGATGTTACCGACAAGACTTACCAACCGATAAGCATCAGAAAAGTCCAAATCAAATTCTTTTCTCAACCAGGCTATGGAATCATCAATCGCGATCGTGATCGCTTTTTCCAGGGATCTGTGACTTGCGATAAAACTGATCGTCCCGTTTGAGTAAACAACCGGACGAAGCAACTGTAGATTCCTGATGACCGTGGTAGTAAGCATCACTGAGCCAGCGATCTCCAAACCAGTTCCGCTTAACTCACCATCACCTTGGATAGCATGTAAATCTCCAAGGTAAAGTAACCCGCCTGGAACTGAAATTGGGAAGAAAATTGAACATCCAGGATTAATTCCATTAAAGTCCATGTTTCCGCCAAAATCACCAGGTGTAAACGCCCGCACTTTATCGCCGGCTGGAGCCAAGCCGATAGTCCCGATCATAGGTAGGAGCGGGAGGTGAATTTGCTTGGAAAATAAAATCTTTTCCGCTGAGACAGAAAAGACTTTCGTTGAGATATGATCCACTTGATCGCCAAGGGTTCCCATGCCATGGGCAAGCGGCATAACTCCTTTAGGGGCTACATTAATCTCGTGAATATCGACGCGGAGCACATCTCCGGGCTCTGAATCATTTATATAGACAGGTCCTGTCAATGGTGTCATTCGTCTATGGTCAATTGAATTCCGTAATATATTTTCCGAACTTATCTGTCCAGTGTATGTATCGTACAGATCCACACAAATCTTTTCTCCGCTGTCTATTTTTGCAACGGGTGAATCCAGTTCGTCTAAATAATACTTTGGGCAGTCTTTTGGAATGTATTTCATAATTTTGAAAAATCCTTATTTGGTAAGATTAAGGTGAGATTTTATAAGATGGATGTGCCTTGCGATTTTAGCGCTTGCTCTCTCTTGATCTCTCATACGGATCGCGTCAAAAATTTCGAAATGTTCACCATGGATATCATCCAGGGACCGGCTTCTAAGCAGGGAATACTCCCGTGTGTTATAGAGCAAATTCATGCTCGATTTCATAATGTTGTAAAAAACATCGTTATGAGAAGCCTGGGCAATTGATATATGAAAAGAAATGTCAGCCGTGTAATTACCGTTCTTAACGACCCATTTTTCAATTTCCTGAAGGTCCTCTTCAGTTGCCCGGGTGCAAGCCAACTCTACGGTTTTCTTTTCAATCACTTCACGAACTTCAAGAAGGTCTACGATGGCTTCACGCTTGAGTGTTCCCAAGACACTTTCAGAATATTCAGTTTGGTTGCTCCGGCGAATAAACCTGCCTGAACCAGATCTGACAACCAATATTCCATCTGCCTCAAGTACACGCAATGCCTGGGCTAAAGTTGTCCTGCTTACATTCAGGCGCTGTGCCAGGTCTCTTTCTGACGGTAGTTTGTCCCCTGGCAACATTTCCCCGCTATTAATCATGTCTTCGATTTGCTTAATAATTTCTTCATACATTCGGACTGGTCTGATTGGATTGTATGTTGAAAGGCTCATAAACAACTCCTGTCTGTGATAAACCGTCTCCATTAAGTGGCTGAGTGGCTAAGTGGCTAAGCCAGTGTTGAACAGTATAAAGACAAAGAAAATTATTGTCAAGGTCAAATTACGGATCAATTTCGGAAATTGGGAAATTTGCAGTTACAATAATAATGGTGGAAAATGGGCTCGCGCCAGTTTTCTATACATCCGAATTTTGGAGTTTCCAATGGCGATTCATCTTTACCTATCACTTATGCCTGAAGCCTTGATTGCTTCGATGCTTGGTCCCGAGGAATTTGGCACGTATTATTCTGTTGGTTCTGTGAAAAAAGCTCGTGGTCAGGCAATGTTTTTTGAGGTCGACCCACGCTACCGGCATCCATATTTCCGAACGGAGGAGGCTTTTGCCCGCTGTGTGCCTCACGAAGATGGCAGCCTGAAAGCGTCGGTGTATATTTCAGTGTATCGCGTGCTTGAACACATCGATCTGAACGCGTTGCAGCACCTTTATCTGTCAACCATGGACGGCAGAACCCTGGAGCTTAACCCGGATAACGAGATTCCCAATGGCACTGACCAGCTGCATCTCTACCATGAAATTGCACCGGTTACACCGTTGGTGGTCAGCCGGCTTGGTCCGCTTCAATTTCTCGATCAACTCGTCCGCAACCCGGTTTCATTGATCACTGTACCAGCGATTGCATTCACCGAATTGCAGCTGGGGGAGCTGGCAGAAGACCCGGAGATGGGCTTAATGGAAAATTTGCCCTACGAAAACCAGGATCATCTCAGACAGTGCCTCACTGATATCAAAACCAAATATGCAACCACGAAGATGGTAAACCGCTCTCATTCTCCAAACGTTCAATATAGAACGATTAAGAATGGCTTTTTTGTCGGAAACACCAAACAACTTCGCTACTTCCCAATGCCTTCTGCTGAAGAAATCCGCACGAATAATTACAGGTGGTTTCGTTCAGCAAATATGTAAACGAAAGCAGGTCAACTTATGAATATTATTAATAACTGGATCTACACCGCGATAGCCGCCGGTGTAGTATCAATAGCGGCAGCATTGTCGCTTTATTTTTGGGTAATGAAACAAGAGCCCGGAACAGAAAGGGCGCAAGAGGTCGCATCATGGATCAAAGCTGGTGCCAATGCCTACCTGGTTAAATTATACCGGTCGCTGGGCATCCTTGCCCTGGTCATCGGACTAATCATCGCCATCATTTTCAGCATTCAACCCGAAACAGCGGGTGCAGGTATCGTAACTTTATATTTCAGAAAAGGGATCACCATGTCCCTCTGTTTCATATTTGGTGCGTTTAGCTCTGCGATCGCGGGATATCTTGGAATGCGCGTAGCCGTAGAAGCCAACGTCCGAACAGCGACTGCAGCCAATTTTAGTCTTTCGAAAGCGTTTAAGCTTTCTTTCAATGCCGGAGCGGTGCTCGGACTGGCGATGGTTGGTATGGCGATCATCGGTATGAGCGCGATTCTGCTTTGGACCGGAACGCCGGAGGCGGTGCTCGGGTTCAGTTTTGGGGCTTCCATCCTTGCTTTGCTCGCCAAAGCGGGCGGCGGCATCTATACCAAAACAGCAGATATCGCGGCTGACCTGGTAGGCAAGATCGAAGTTGGTATCCCTGAAGATGATCCCCGAAACCCCGCAGTTGTCGCTGATAACGTTGGAGACAACGTTGGTGATGTTGCCGGCATGGGAGCTGATATTTTTGACAGCTATGTTGCCAGTGCTGTGGCGGTCATGGTTTTGGGAGCTTCAATCGGTTTTACCCAGGCTGAACAATTGAAATACACCGTTGTTCCCCTGGTTTTGTGCATGCTGGGGATTGTCGCTTCATTAATCGGGATTTCCCTTGTGCGTGTTAAGGAAGGACAAAAACCAGGTCCCGCGCTCAACCGCGGCACGATCATCACCACAATCATATTCGCGATATTTTTGTTCGTTTTTGTGCGCTTTTGGGATGTGAATCCAGGTGTGTTTTGGGCAGGACTGACAGGTTTGATAGCCGGAGTAGTAATTGGGATTACTTCAGATTACTTTACCAACGACCAGTTTAAACCCGTCCAGGAGACTGCCCGGGTGTCTTCTTCTGGATCTGCGATCAACATCATTACCGGGTATAGTTATGGATTAATCTCAATTGTCCCTTCGGTTATTGGCATCGCAGCTGCCACCTTGATTTCTTTCTACGCGTCGGAGCATTTTGGTTTGAGCGGAGTGTATGGAATTGGCATCAGTGCCGTGGGAATGCTTTCGATCAGCGGGATGATCGTCTCCGCTGACGCTTACGGTCCAATCGTTGATAATGCCCGTGGGATTGCCGAAATGGCAGGCATGGACCACGAAGTGATTGTCAGGGCAGATGAACTGGATGCGGCTGGCAACACAGCCAAAGCCATTACTAAAGGCTTTTCAATTGGAGCGGCAGCTTTGACTGTTATCGCTCTGTTCGCAGCCTATGCGGAAGTGATAGCCGATTCGGGTGTGATGATTGCCATCAGCCTGAAGGAACCATTGGTTGTCGCCGGAGTATTTTTAGGGGCAATGACCCCTCCACTTTTTAGCGCGCTGCTAATGCTCGCTGTCACAGAGAATGCATTTGGCATGATCGAAGAGACACGGCGTCAATTCCGTGAAGAGCCAGGCATCCTGGCTGGCACGCATACCCCTGATTACGCCCGATTGGTGAGTCTCGCATCTGAAGGTGCCCTGACCTCACTCGCGACCCCGGCTTTTTTGGCTGTGGGTCTGCCCTTGTTGGTCGGTTTCGTCCTCGGACCTAATGCGTTGGGCGGATTTTTGGGAGGCGCGATTTTTGTTGGCGTTATTTTCGCCTTGCTGATGAGCAATGCCGGCGGATTATGGGACAATGCCAAAAAATATATAGAAACTGGAAAATTTGGTGGACCCGGATCGGATGCTCACAAAGCCGCTGTAGTTGGCGATACTGTGGGTGACCCGTTCAAAGACACTGCTGGTCCTTCGATTAATACTTTGATTACCGTGATGAGCCTGGTTTCATCACTTTTTGCTCCATTGATTGCCGCATTCCATTTGTTTGGATAAATTGTATCAATAACAAGACTGCCTGTGGATTCTCTACAGGCAGTTTTTTTGTTGCCTGCAGGCGTTAAAATCGAGGTATGAAAAATCATGAAACAAAACTTGATACGTATCGGGACCTGAACGTCCCGGGGTTGCTTCGAAGACGGGTTGATGTCTGGCTGCCGAAAGAATATGAGACTCACCCTGACCAGAGATTCCCAGTATTATATATGCATGATGGTCAGATGATCTTTGATTCCACTCATGCGAGCAGCGGAGGATGGAAAGTAAATCAGGCGATCACCAGTCTGGCTGACCAACACAAAATAAGCCCTCCAATTGTTGTCGGAATGACAAGTACGCTTAACCGGCACTACGAATATCTGCCCGAAAAAGCGCTGGATTACCCCGGTGGACTGGATACAATCAAAGCTTCAAAAGAAGGTGGGCTCGATCAGGAAAAAAGGGAGATGTCAACCTTGCTGATCGAATGGATTGTAAGGAAAGTGAAACCCGAGATCGACCAGCGCTATCGCACACTTCCCGACGCGGAAAACACTGCGGTGATGGGCTCAAGCCTGGGGGGACTGCTTTCACTGTACATGTTGTGTGAATACCCGCAGGTGTTTGGCAAAGTCGCCTGCCTTTCCACGCATTGGCCAGTGGTTGGTGATGGGATGATCGGCTATCTTGATGAAAACCTGCCAAAACCAGGCAATCACAAACTTTATTTTGATTATGGCTCAGTTGGGCTCGACAGCGAGTATGCCCCCTGGCAGGCGAAAGTGGATGCGCTTCTACGTGAGAAGGGCTGGCGGGAGGGCAAGGATTTTGTCAGCTGGAGCTTTCCGGGGGAGGACCATACAGCCACAGCCTGGGCAAACCGTTTGCATATCCCGCTGACGTTTTTGTTTGGGACGATTGATTATTAAAACCAGGTTTCTTATTAATTCTGAAAATTAACAGGGAAGGCGGTCATGACCGTGTTTTAATCGGGAAGATGGCTTCGCCGGAACGCGCGGTGCACATTGCCTACAACAGTATCGCGATCCCTGCAACAACATCTTTCGACGAAGGATCAGCCATTAAAAAAAATCAGATCCTGCGCAGGGATGCTGACGTGGAACGATTCGCTTTTCCCGGGAGGCAGCGTTTCACCCTTGTGCAACTCAATATATAGAATCGAATTGCCGGTGTCTCCACCCGGGGTTGAGCAAACCAGGGATTCGTTTTCCATTTTGCCAAACTGGTGAAGGCAGGCAACCGGGATCACATTCTGTGTTTCCTGATCTGTTTCGCCAAGCACTTTCAATGACTGGCTGAATGCGCCGCAATGCAGCGCGTTTTGGGTTAACTTTGGCGAATCCAAAGTCACACCCCAGTCGAGTGCTGTAAAAAGCCCTTTCTCCAGGTCGATTATTTCAATTTTCGAAAAGTTTCTGTACCCTGCCAAAACACCGGCAGAGAGCGATTGTGGCGCGCTGAAAAGTTCTGTAACCGTTTGTTTGGCATCGTTTTTTCCATCCGTTAAGACGGTTACTGAGTCACAAAGTTGAAAAATCTCTTCGCGATTGTGGGTAACCAGGAGCACCGTCTTCTGCCAACGTTCGAACAATTCCAGCAGATCGAGCTGCACACGCCATTTCAAAAATTGGTCCAATGCGGAGAGCGGCTCATCCAGCATCAGAATATGGGGAGAGTTGAGCAAGATGCGCCCTAAGGCTACGCGTTGTCTTTGTCCTCCTGAAAGTAAATGAGGTTTCTTTTTTTCGACACCTTCCAGTTTTAGGGTTTGAAGAACCTGTTTGCTTTTTTCCCTGGAATCTTTAGCCTGATCGGGACGGATACCGGTAAGCAGGTTTTGTTCAACCGACATGGTTGGGAAGAGCGCATAATGTTGAAACAGATAACCCACGTGCCGCTTCTGAGGGGAGAGGTTTATTTTCCTGGCAGAGTCATACAAAACGACACCATCAAGCTCGATATATCCGGAATCGGGCGTTTCAATGCCGGCGATACATTTCAAAGTCATACTCTTTCCGCAGCCTGAAGGACCCAAAATACCGAGCACTTCCAAATCGGCTTGAAAATCGATATCAAGCTCAAATGTATGCAGCTGTTTTTTGAAGTTGGCTTTTAACATTATCGCTCCAGTTCCTGGGCAGACTGATTGGGGGATTGTCTGGATTCAAGGTAATTGATTGTCAGGAGGACGACAAAACTAATCAGTACATTGATCAATACCCAAAGGTAAGCCTGGGCATCATCACCCGTGCGCCACAAATGATAGACCGTTGTAGAAATCGTAGCGGTTCTGCCGGGAGTGTAGCCTGAAATCATACTGGTGGCGCCATATTCGCCCAGGGCACGGGCAAACGCCAGGACTGTACCTGCCAAAATCCCCTGCTTGCAAGTTGGTAAAACAATCTTCCAAAATATCTTCCAATTAGGTATGCCCAAAGTCTGACCGGCAAAACGAAGGGTTGGGTCAAAGCTCTCGAAAGCTCCTCGTGCTGTTCGATACATCAATGGAAAGGCAACCACAACGGATGCAAAAATTGCCGAATACCAATTCATCACCAGGCGGATATTGGCGGATTTAATAAGGAAGCCACCAATGGCGGAATAGGGACCGAACAATTTCAATAAAAAGAAACCTACCACGGTTGGAGGCAAAACGAGAGGAAGCGTAAGAATTACATCCATCAACCCTTTCAAAAACCGGGGTAGTTTGGCGATGCGCCAGGCTGCAAAAATGCCGGTGATGAAGATCACAACCGTGCTGATCGCAGCAATTCGCAAGGAGTTCCACAGCGGGAACCAGTCCATTTGTTCGAAAGTCATCTTTGAGGTTTTACCAGCATCCTCCAACGCGAGTAACCAGGCGGTTTATCGCGTTGGAGGATTGATGAATTGTTGTCGATTATTCCGGGATGGAAAAACCAACACCAGTGAGGACAGCCTGAGCTTCTGCTGAACGCAGAAAATCGAGGAAAGCCTGCGCGACGGTTGGGTTTTGGCTGGTTTTCATGACCGCTCCAGGGTAGACAACCGGAGTTTTCAGCAGATCCGGACCAGCTTCGTCTACAACTTCAAGACCGGCGGAGAAGGCGTCGGTTTTATAGACGATGCCGCAATCAGCAACGCCTTCAGACACCCAGGTGGTCACTTCTTTTACGTTTGAGCCAAAGGTGACCTTCGGCTGGATTTGCTCCCAAATGCCCAGATTGGTCAGCAGCTCTTCGGAATATTGACCAACGGGAACATCAGCGTTACCCAAAGCGATGACGGAAACGGCGTCTGAGGCGAGATCTGCGAAAGTTTGCACGTCTGTCGGGTTGCCGGTTGGGACGGCGAGGGTAACCTTGTTTTCGACAATATTGACACGCGATCCAGCCAGGACGAAGTCGAGTCCGGCTGTGTTGGCGGCATTGCCAGCTTCCAGCTCGTTTATTTGCTTCTGGGCGGCAGAAACGAAGACATCAACGGTCGCGCCTTCTTCAATTTGGGTCTTGAGCGTGCCGGATGAATCGAAAGTGAAAATGACCTTAACGCCGGGGTTGGCGGCTTCGAAGAGCCTGCCGATTTCTTCGAAGGTTTCTGTCAGTGAGGCTGCCGCAAAAACGTACAGTTCAACGTCTTCGACCGGATCGGTTTCAGCAGGCTGAGCCTGGCAACCACTAAGAATCAGGGTGAAAATGGTCAGTAATGCAAAAATACTCTTCATAGGTTTTCTCCTTGTATACTCAAAGATTGAGTAATTTTCGGTAATTGTACCGTACTTTTTTATGAATTGGTGAAAAAATTATGTTGGACAGCAATTCTCAATGTGAATGTGTATAGATCTAAAAGGGGAACAGGGAGCAGGAAACAGGGAACAGGAAAGAGGAACTGGGTTTTGTCATTCTGAACGAAGTGAAGAATCTGAACCTTTGTCAATAAGAACGTTACAATGTACTCTGCACATTGCTCCGCTCAGGATAACAATACACCGTTTAAGTTAAAACTCGTGACTGTTTTCGCCGTTTTTTAGTACGAGAGGTTTGTACCAGCGAAGCCATCTTTTCGTAGGGAACGTGGCTCCGCGCGTTCCGGCGAATCCATCTTTCCGTAGGGCGTGATTGAGGGGGTTGTAACCTTGGTGTGCCGGCGATGTTGCCCCCCCTCAATCCGCCATACATCATGACCCCGAGTAACGGCGGATTGGAGGCGCGATACACTCTTGCCTATGGAAATACCCGGCACCTCCAATATCGCCCTACGGCAGTTCGCAGGACGGCATGGCAACCGCGAACAGGGAACAGGGAACAGGGAGCAGGGAACAGGAACTGGGTTTTGTCATTCCGAACGAAGTGACGAATCTGAGCCTTTGTCAACAAGAAGCTTCCCAACTTTGCTGGTACAAACGTCACGCCATTCGGTTTCTTTCGGGACGGCATGGCAGCCGTCCCCCACACAACAAAATAAACAGGTTTTTCCATATTGAGAATTGCTGTATGTTGGAGGAGAATATGAAGAACGAATACGAGCTCAGATTACAGATCATAAGTTGGCAAGGAGATGGGGGAGCCGTTAACAAGTAGGGTTCTTTTGATGAGCGCATCGGAGCAAAACAGCAACTCCAGCTCTAAAATCCATCCTGTAAACGTTTTTGCCACTGAATAGGTCAACAAATCGGGTTTCGCACAGGCAGGTTGGCTGATTCCAGCTTGTTCCCGGAACTGAAAACCCTGCATGGCTGCATCGACAGTACTTCGGGCTGTGCCAATTGGGAAGCTCCTGTTTACGAATTCATTAAGACTCTGCGATGAATCACAAGGCAAGTCATTAAAGCCAGCTGCTGAGAAGTTTTCGCAAACCTTGTCCGGAAAGCGTTCGATCTGGAGTTGGTAACTTCGGCGAGCAAGAAAAATGGTCAATGGCACCGCAGCTGTTAAGATGATAATAAATGCCAGCAGGAACGCCACAACCCGGAGACAACCTTTATTCCTGCCTGGATCAGATCCATGAAATTCCTCTTCATAGGATTCGACAATTACAACACCTTCAAAATCGTCAGTCATAAATTACCGCCATATTACCGAGAACCCCCCATGAGTTGAGGAAAACTTCAACCGGGGTATCATAAAACCTGCCGTTGTTCATGTAGCGCAGGTGGGTTTGGTTATAACCGGTCAGAATCACCACGTGTTCATAAGGTGCCACTAATGCGCTTCTGCCCTGGCTGTCAACATATTCAACTGTTTCGCTGTAGACCATATTGCCAATCACCCAGGCGATGATTGGTTTGTCCTCCGATAACTTTTGTTTTACTTCGTCAAGGGAATAGTCTCTGACTGCTCGTGCAGGAAGACCAAATTCAACCAAAAGGTCAGCCACAGGTTCGGCGTGTACCCCATAAGCATAAGGTGGAATCTGCCCCCAGGCGTCGGTCGTGACTTCCCCGACAAAACCGTATTCCGGGTTATCTGAAAGCGGAAGTGAGGTCTGAAATGTGTATTCGTAAATATCAACATTAAAGAACTTAGCCCAGTCTACCGCGGCGCTGGCTTCACAGCCGAGCTCGTAGGTTTGAACATGCCCATAGATGTTGATAATGTAGTGGCTTTCTGGGTAGGCGGGGGCAACTTCCGGGGTTGGAAGTGGGGTTGAAGGCATGTCAGCAGAAAGGGTTGTGACTGGTGTAATGGTCGCTGCTGGCAGGGGAGTGGATGGTTCGGTTGGGCTATTGGTGATGGAGGGGAGCACGCCTTCGTGGTCTGGAGTTGTTGAGGGTTGGATCGGAACCTGAGTATCGATTGTTTGAGAGCATGCGCACAACAACAAGAGGCACAATAAGGCTGCAACCTGATGTAAAAAAACAAACTTGCGGGTCATAAGCTCAACCCAATCTCATCCTGGTTGAAAAGTTGCCTGTCGTTTGATGGCATCCAGCAAACGCTGTTGGGTTGGCTGATCAAAAAACTCCAGGTAATGCCTGAAGCGGCGTCCGATGAGGAGATCGCTGCTGTCTGCCAACACTTCGCGCAGCAGATAAGCCGTTTCACGGTTCGATCGTTTAGCAAGGGCTGCCACCACCGGGTTCAGACTATTGTCGAAGGTGTGGTTTGAATCGATCAAAAAAATTCGCACCCAGCCAAATATTTCGGGCAAATCATCTGAAGAAAGGTCGGGTATCAGCCGGGTCAGCGAATATAAGCCCATTTTCTTTTCTTGAGTGGTGGCGCCGTGCAGCAGGTTTTTTACCAGGTTTTTCCAATCCTCGGGGGCTTTTTCAACAATAGTTGTGGTCGCTTTTGTGAAAACCGATTCCACAACCGCCCGGTCCAACGGGGTCTTTGCCCAATCATTAATCAGTTCAAACGCTTGGTCTTTGTGTTCAACCGGGATTTGCCCCAGCAGGCTCGCAGCGGTATCTCTGGCTTCATAATAGTCATCCTGCCATAGTTGTCTGACGATTTGAAGAGCGAGTTCCGGTTTATTTTTGGCAAGCGGTCTCATTTGTGCCTGGATTGTGTGCAGCACCTTGCCTGGAAGTTCATAATGGCGCATGAAGCTGGCTGGCATGCTGTCTTCTTGTCTGCGGTGTGAATAGCGGTGATAAAACCCCAAAACTTCGTGGAATTTTCGTTGAAAAACCTGGGGATTCTCAGCGGAACCGATCAATTCCACAATTTGCTGGTTAAGTTTGGTTACGTCAATCGCTGCCATATGTCATATTATAAACGTAACAGGCAAGACCTCCCTTCGGGGAGGTCTGCATTTAAGAGCGGTAAGATCAGCTGCTAATACGACCTGGCAAAATAGGCTCGTTGCTTGGTTTTCTTGCCGGAATAGAAACAAACGCCTTCGCCTTCGGCAGGGGCAAAGACCCGCAGGGTTGCCCGCGTGTCAGCCTTGATGTTGGCTTCGTTTTCAGCATCATCGTACCACCAGCCAAGCGCCCAGCCTTTGTTTTCCACCACGTCCTTGAAGGTTTCGTAATCCGACACTTCAAAGATATGCTCATCACGAAAGGCGGTTGCTTTTGCGAGCAGGTTTTCCTGGATCAGCCTGAGGGTATCACCGACTGCCTGGAGATAGCCTTCCATGGGGATGAAACTCTTACCGGCTTTGCCCAAAATATCGCGGCGTGCCAGAACGAGGCTGCCCTTTTCGACATCTTTGGGACCGATCTCGATGCGCAGAGGCACACCCTTCAATTCCCAATCGTTAAATTTGAATCCTGGAGTAACACCATCCCGATCATCCACTTTGATTCGAAAACCGTTTTCCACCAGCTCATCGCTGATTTTGTTGACCACGCTCATCACCGCAGCTCGTTCTTCGTCCTTGCGGTAGATGGGAACAATCACAACCTGGTAAGGTGCCAGGTTTGGCGGCAAGATTAAACCCTGATCGTCACCGTGGGTCATAATGATCGCGCCGATAAAGCGGGTGGAGAGACCAAAGGATGTTGTCCAGCAATACTGGAGCTGGTTGTTTTCATCGAGGAATTTGATATCAAAAGCGTTGGCAAAGTTTTGCCCCAAAAAGTGGGAAGTGCCGGATTGAAGAGCCTTGGTATCTTTCATCATCGCTTCGATTGAATAAGTTGCTTTTGCGCCTGCAAATTTCTCCGATTCCGATTTTTGCCCGGGCAGCACCGGTACAGCGGCTTCGTTAATGGCAAAATCGGCATAAACATTAAGCATGCGTTCGGTTTCTTCGATCGCTTCCTGTTCGGTGGCATGGGCTGTGTGCCCTTCCTGCCAGTAGAATTCGAGGGTTCGTAAAAAGAGCTTGGTGCGCATTTCCCAGCGGACTACATTTGCCCATTGGTTTATCAGAATGGGCAGGTCACGATAACTTTGGATCCATCTTGCATACATCGTGCCGATAATGGTTTCGGATGTTGGGCGAATCACCAGCGGTTCTTCAAGTTCCTGTCCTCCGCCGTGGGTGACCACAGCCAGCTCTGGAGCAAACCCCTCAACGTGTTCCTTTTCTTTGGTCATGTAAGATTGTGGAATTAAAAGTGGGAAGGCAGCGTTGACGTGCCCGGTGGCTTTGAAGCGCTGATCGAGGGCTTTCTGGATGTTTTCCCATAGTGCCCAGCCATACGGACGCACTACCATGCAGCCGCGCACGGGGGAATAGTCGGCTAATTCAGCACGCAAAACCAGCTGGTTGTACCAATCAGAAAAATTTTCTTCTTGAGTGGGCAGTTTTTTCTCATCCATTTTGATTCTCCTGGAGTGATTTTATTAATAATGAAACCGCTTCGCGCGGGTTTTTGGCAAACTGAGGGATTCGGCGTATGTGAGCGTTCAGATTATCAGCCTGTCCGTTGAAAAAGGCGTCGAAGGTCTGCTTCCAGCCCTCACCGATCAGGATCAATATTCGCGAAGGGATGGAATTGATCGCCATCTTGTTGTAAACCATGGCAACTTCAACCAGGGTGCCAACCCCGCCAGGCAGGGCGATGAAGGCATCTGCCTGCGAGGTGAGCACTTCAATGCGTTCTGAAAGCAAATCGGTTGCCTGGATATCTTTGACCCATTGGTTTGCCCCGGTTGGGCGATAATCTTCGATCTGACGGCAGGTCACGCCAATAACGTTAGCTCCGGCTTCGTTGGCGCCGTGTGAGACCGCTTCCATGGTGCCGCAATAGCCGCCTGTCATGACAGAAAAGCCGTTTTGCCCGAGCAGACGCCCTAGTTCAAGCGCATCCTGGTAGGATGGTTGTCCGGGTGTGGGGAAAGCCGAACCGAAAACTGATACGTTCATGCGCCACTCTCATGTTCGATGTCTTCCTGCCAAACGCGGTCCCAATTTTGCTCAATTTTGTCTAAAATGGCTTGTTCGAGGTCAATACCACAGACACTGGCAATTTGCAGCAGGTAAAGGGCGACATCAGCCAGTTCGCCTTCAAAATCCTGCCGGTTTTTGGGTTCTTCGGTCCATTGAAAATGATCCAAAACTTCGGCGGCTTCCAGGCAAAGTGAGATTGCCAGGTTGCGCGGGGTTTGCGTTTTGGAAGAAGCCGGGTCGTACCAGCCGTGATGGTCGACCAGTTGATTCATTTTTAGGGTCAGCTGTTTGATGTCCATAACCTGATGATTATACCCGAGAACATCAGGCAGGAAGTGGATT
>DHRN01000101.1:42475-43954 GCA_002411175.1 Anaerolineaceae bacterium UBA5311
GGATTAATTGGTAAGCAGGCGACAGGGCAGCGTGCTTTGGCAAAAGGTCGTGGCGGTTTGTTTTTTTAGCTTAGGGCTCATGGTGCTGGGAAAAGAAGCTGGTTATTCATTGACGATGGCTCAATGCAAAAAAACCGCAACTGCAGATTGGGTCGCTTCGCTTGTAACGACCGATCGTGTGCGAGGGGCGCGCCGACACAATAATCTTCAAATCTCGGTTAGGTTGCCAGAAGTTAAGGCTTTGCGTCAGAGCTGCCGAAAAGGAGTTCTTTCCAGATATCAAGCCGGCTGCGGGTGACGGTTTCGGGCTGAGCCGTGTGTGTGGGCTGGGGTTTATAATCGCCAGGCTGAAGCAGGATGATGGGGTGGTCGCCTTCTTCGATCATGCGATTGCTTTCGCGAGCCCATTCTTCGAGAGCGATTTCGGAAGTCGCGTAGGCGATCTGGTCTTCAAGCTTCACCTGGGTGGCTTCCAGCTCGGCGATGCGGGTTTGCAGCCCGGCTTCTTCGTTATTGAGGCGGATCATGGTGGTCATGCGGTTGTTGAAATCCATCATCAGGAAGACGAGAACGACGATGACGATGATCGTGATCAGATTGCGGTCCAACCAGTTAAATTTTTTAATTTTTTCCCAAAGCTTGCTCATGCTGCTACTTTCGTGAAATCCTGTTCCTCACCTCGTGCAACAATTGTACCATTTTGTAGCGGTTTCTGAGTTTCCGTTGTGAAAGTTACAGCAATTTTCAATGTGAATGTACTTAGGTCTAAAACGTAATACGCAGGGTAATCGCACTCCGAAACGGCAGGCGTGGGTTCAGGACGTGAGCGGGGAACAGGGAGCAGGAATTGAGTTTTGTCATCCTGAGCCTCTTTTGCCAAGGATCTTGTCGATTGGAAGGGTAAGATTCTTACGAAGTACGCTTACGAAGTGCTCGTCCCGTTCCGGCGTAGCCATTTTTCCGTAGGGAACGCGGCTCGTCCCGTTCCGACGAAGCCGTGTATTGAAAACACCTCGTACTTACCTCTACTCGCACATTGTGTGTTTTCAATCCGCCGTTCACATTGACCACACACAACGGCGGATTGGAGGCGCAATATAATCCCGTCAATCGAAACATCCGGCACCTCCAATACCTACTTCGTTGGTACAGACGTCTCGCCCTACGGCTTCTCGCGGGATGTCATGGCAGAAGTCCCCCACACCACGTTCTGTTTCTGAATTTCCTTTGTGAAAGGTATCAAAGGCGCCGGTCAACATATTTTTGTTCAACAAAATTCCAGGTATAAAAAAACCCCCCGTTTATCGGGAGGTCAGGTGCCGAAGGAGAGATTTGAACTCTCACGAGCTCGTTGCCCACTACGCCCTGAACGTAGCGCGTCTGCCAGTTCCGCCACTTCGGCTTGCGTGAGTGTTTATTTTATCGCAAAGGGAATATTTGTCAAATATTTCGAAGCACAAGCAGCAATTCTCAATATGG
>DHRN01000077.1:0-11420 GCA_002411175.1 Anaerolineaceae bacterium UBA5311
GCCCCCGTTACACGAAAGCCGAGAGCTGTAAATCACAATAAAGAGGGGCAGAAGCCTGCCTTTATTCTCTTGTCTTGGGTACAAGCAAAAAGACAAACTGCAGATTGCTTCGCTTCACTCGCAATGACAAATTCCAGATCCGTCACTACGAGCCCCCATCAGAAGAAAGGCGGGAGCTTTTGCGTCAGAACAAGGGGGCGCGGCAGCATGCCTTTATTCTCTTGTCGTGGGAACAAGCAAAAAGATTAACTGCAGATTGCTTCGCTTCGCTCGCAATGACAAATTCCAGATCCGTCACTGCGAGCCCCCGGTAGACGAAAACCGAGAGCTTTAAATCACAATAAAGGGGCGCAGAAGCCTGCCTTTTTTCTCTTGTCTTGGGTACAAGCAAAAAGATAAATTGCGGATTGCTTCGCTTCGCTCGCAATGACAAATTCCAGATCCGTCACTGCGAGCCCCCGTTACACGAAAGGCAAGAGCTATTGATTAACGATAAGGGGGCGCGGCAGTCCGCCTTTGCTCTCTTGTCAGGATTAAATACAAAAGATTGACTGCAGATTGCCGCGCCGTTTTGACAAAGCGGATAGTATTTCCGTATCCATGAAGCACAACGACAAAACATCTCGCAATGACCGCCCCGTTATTCTCTCACCCCCTTGCCCCCCTCTAAAGAGGGGGTAGCAAAAGCGGGACTTCGCCCTTCAAATTACAACGCTTGGATTGACGAATTCTCTTTAAGCTCGCAGCTCGTAGGATAGGAAATGAAAATCTGATAAAGTCGGTGCACAAGATACTACCGGCTCTGATTGTATGCTCCCTGGTTCTATCCCGGTGAATAAAGCTACCACTTTCATTGTAATGGCTACGCGCATTGGCTTTCATAAAGCAGCTTCGGTGTCCACATTTGTTCCACATAATCCAGAACATTTAACGGTCCGGGATTTTCGCCAACCTCTTTCCTCCAAACGTACTCTCTATTCATTATAGTCTACGCGCATTAACGTTCTCGCAGCAGCCTTTCGGTTTAAATTTAATTCCACGCAGCAAAAGGGGTCTGTGAGTTTACGTTAACCTCATTCCTGTATATGCTTTCACGTTTCTTGATTGGACGAACACATTATTACTCAAACAACAATTTCGATATCTTCTGATAATCAACTCAAGCCAGGAACGGTTTGGGGGGGTTTTGCCGAGCTTGTTCCTCCAAACGCACTCTCTATTCCTTACTGGCTACACGCATTAATTTACTCATAACAGCTTTTATAATTACATTTGATTCACACTCGGAAAAAATGTCCAGGAATTTTCGTCAACCTCGTTCCTCTAACCGCTTTCCTCATCCGGAAATGGCTATGCGCATTAACGGTCTACCAACGACCTCCTTGTCAATATTTGATACTCGCTCGGCGAGCACGTCTGGGTTTTTAACAACCTAATTCCTCTAAACGCCCGCCTAGTTCAAATTTGGCAATGCGAATTATTATTTTCACAACAACCTCGATGTCTACGCTTAATTCACATCCGACAGGAATGGTCGAGGGATCTTCAGCAATCTCGTTCTCTTAGACGCTTTTATACACATTACTGGCTACGGGCATTATAATTCTCACAACAGCTTAGATGTATACAACAGATCCACAAAATCCCGGACCTTCCTGCCCTTCCGCATTCCCCGTTCCTCTATACATACTCTCCATTCCTTATTGTCTACGCGCATTATTTCTCTCATAACAGCATTTATGACTACATTAGATTCACACTCGGAAAAAATGTCCAGGAATTTTCGCCAACCTCGTTCTTCCAAAACGTAATCTCAACTCCTTATTGGCTACGCGCATTATTTTTCTCATAACAGCTTTTATGACTACATTTGATTCACACTCGGAAAAAATGTCCAGGAATTTTCGCCAACCTCGTTCCTCCAAACGTACTCTTTGGCTACGCGCAATAACCTTATCCCAACGGCATCCATGTCTACCTTTGGTACCCCAACTGAGGAACAATCCAGGAGTTTGCGTCAACCTCGTTCCTCTAACCGGTTTCCTCATCCAAATTTGGCTACGCGCATTGTCTATCTACCAATAACTCCTGCGTTTACATTTGATTCACACACGGCAAAAACGGTTTATGGGTTTTTCCCGAGCTAGTTCCTCCAAACGTAATCTCAATTCCTTACTGGCTACGCGCATTATCTTTTTCGCAACAGCTACGATTTCTACGCTTAATTCACATCCCCCAGGAACGCTCCGGTAATTTGCATCAACTTCGTTCCTCTACCGGCTTTCCTCATCCAAATTTGGCTACGCGCATTGTCTATCTACAAATAACTCCTGTGTTTACATTTGGTTCACACACGGCAAAAACGGTTTATGGGTTTTTCCCGAGCTTGTTCCTCCAAACGTACTCTCAATTCCTTACTGGCTACGCGCATTATAATTCTCACAACAGCTTAGATGTATACAACAGACCCACAAAATCCCGGACCCTCCTGCTTTTCCGCATTTCCCGTTCCTCTAACCGCTTTCCTCATCCAAAATGGCTACGGCTTGAGCTTTTAGCAAATTTTTCGATGTTTGCAGTTAATCCTCAAAAGACATAAATGGTAAGGGGTTTTCTGTCGTGCTTGTTCCTCCAAACGTACTCACTATTCCTTATTGGCTACGCGCATTATAATTCTCACAACAGCTTAGATGTATACAACAGATCCGCAAAATCCCGGACCTTCCTGCCTTTCCGCATTTCCCGTTCCTCTAACCGCTTTCCTCATCCAAATTTGGCTACGCGCACTATCTATCTACCAATAACTCCTGTGTTTACATTTGATTCACACACGGCAAAAACGGTTTATGGGTTTTTTCCGAGCTTGTTCCTCCAAACGCACTCTCAACTCCTTACTGGCTACGCGCAATAACTTTCTACCAACGGCATCCATGTCCACATTTGATACCCCCTCTGCAGAACGTTCCGGGAGTTTGCGTAAACCTCGTTTCTCGATACACCCTCGCCATTCTATATTGGCTACGCGCATTACCGTTCTACCAACGTCATCCATGTCTACATTTGATACCCCAACTGAGGAACGCTCCGGTGATTTTCGCCAACCTCGTTTCTCTATACACCCTCGCTATTCTACAATGGCTACGCGCATAATTTCCAGCAAATCCGATTTCACCCCAGGCTTTGATGCAATTTGCGCGGTCGGAGCTCCCGAGGAAGCAGAGCCCGGGAACGGGGTTCGCCTTCTGCAAAAAATAATCCGCTGAAATCAATAGATAATCTATCCTCTATGTATCGGAAATGCTTTATAGTTGTTTCGAAACCTGTTTCAAATCAAAACAGCGAAATGAGGAAATAATGAAAGAAAATCGAAACATCCCCTTCTTGTTATGGCCGTTTTGGGCAATTTTTCAGTTGGCGTTGTGGATTCTGAAATTCACAGGTCGGCTGATTGGCGCGATCCTGGGGTTGGTGTTTATCATCGTAGGTGTCGTGTTGACCATCACGGTTGTTGGCGCAATAATCGGCGTGCCCCTGGTGATTTTGGGGGTAATGATGATGTTTACGTCATTTTTTGGGTAACTATTTGACGCATTAGTGGCGCGTTATCCCATAACACCTCTAACGCTTTCCCTGTTACAAATGTAAAGTTCGCTTCGCCCTGGATCAGCGATCGTCACGACGAAACAAGGCAAGCCCTTTTTGCGGCATTTGTGACTTCTCATCCTGTCGTAACGCCAGGTAGAAACGTTCAAGCTGACCTAAATTTTTTAGCGTTTCTCAGATCGCACCTCCTGAGGCTCTCATTTTCCAAAAAACCTGATTTAAACTTGGAGGAAGTTTTTTCAGGACACAAACGCCTCATGAAAAAGACAAATACTTAAGCAAGGCATACTACAGGAGGGTGTGCACAGCCAACGGGGCGAATGCTTTTCGAATAGTAAAGCCAGACCTTTAGCAATTCTGATTTTTCACCGCAAGATAGGCTCTATTGAAGCCCATCTTCCAGGGGCTTACGCAGCTTTAGCAGTGAGTAAACGCGTTGATGCACATACAGGAATAGGTATCAGGCAATCCGGAACGATTCGCTCCTGCTTACTCATGATCAAGTCAAATGAAGCCGTCGCTGAACCAGAAATCCCGGTAACAATGCGATCTTTTTTGAGGATGCTTTCGGAGCAAAAACATGAGGAATTCAGGGTAATGCTTGAAAGCGAAATCTTCCCGTAAGGAACGCTGCAGCGCCGGTTCCGGCGAAGTCATCTTTCCGTAGGGAACGCGGCTTGTCCCGTTCCGGTGAAGCCAACTTTACGCAAACAACACGATCATGAATCCTTCCGTTTCCCGTTATGTTATATGTGAATTTTACGGAAGGAGTAAGCCCCTTACGTATAGATATTCGTTCACGCAATATTTTGTAGGGAACGCGGCTTGTCCCGTTCCGGCGAAGCCAAGTTTTCGTAGGGCGAGACGTTCTTTCCGGCAAATCCGTGTATTGAGGGGGTTGTGACATTGGTGTGATGGAGATGTTGCTCCCTCTCAATCCACCGCTGACAATGACCACAGGCAACGGCGGATTGGAGGTGCACCACTATCGCACCAATTGAAATAGCCGGCACCTCTAATACCTACTTCGTTGGTACAGACGTCTCGCCCTACGGTGCTTGCCCTGCTCCGGTGTGGTGCCTGTGAATTTTGCGGAAATATCAAACACCTCCCGCATTGATACACGATAACGCAAATATTTTGTAGGGAACGCGGCTTGTCCCGTTCCGGCGAAGTCAACTTTTCGCAAACAACACGATCATGAACCCTTCCGTTTCCCGGTGTGTTGCTTATGAATTTTACTGAAGGAACCAGCCCCTTCCGTCCTTGATGATAACAAGCACCACTTACGAAACGTAGCCATGATTCTGGAAGCGAGGCGAGTAATACTCTCGACCCCTTCCCACCTATTTTTCGGTCCTAACAAGCAACCGTTGACCCGGAAAACCCTGCATCAATGCAATCTGTTTTGAAGAAACTTTCAAGGCACTAAAATGAAAAACTCAGGTCCTGATCGTCAATAAACGCCAGGTTGAAACGTTCATACCAATCTACAATTCTAAACTATGGTCTGATCGCGTCTGCCAGGCGCTTGAGAAGGCGTTTTTGGGTGGAGAGGTCATCGACGCCCTGGAGCAGCTGGGCAAGGTCCTCAGCTCCCTCCCCCACAAAGGCGAAGCGACCTGTTTGTCCGTTTTCGAGCCGGGTTAGAACGGCAGAAACCAAGCCGACAAGCGCGCCGGCAGGCATCTTCGTCAACCTCTCGCTGGCAGCGGAGGCAGGTTGGGCAGTCTCGAGGCAGCGGCTGACTGCCAGGCTGACGGGGCTATGCACGCCCGGACGCAGGCAGCCCTGGATCAACCAAGATAAATACGCCCCACTCAACCCCTGCCGCACGATGCGCTCTTTCAGCGCGGGATTCACCTCGTGCAATAATGTCTGGTAATCCCAATCACCATCCGGATCAGACTGTATAATCTGGTAATTTCCTGCCACCTCTGTCTCTCTCGATGATGAAATTGCGGATTCGCGTGTATCTGGCAGTGGATTATCTTCAGAAATCAGTAAAGAATCTTGGATTTTAACAAGTATATTAATAACAGTGTCAAACTGACATATTCCAGCCTGGATGAGCGTCTCAAAATAACAATTTAAACCGTCCACAAGAGTATCAAAATGACAAATTGCCGGTCCGTCCAAAGTCTCATTCTGACAAATACCAGCGTTTACCAAAGTCTCAAAATGACATAATCGCTGGGGGAAGAGCCTCGATTGCTCAAAAAGAAGTTTCTGAAGTTGTTTATTTTGCGCAAAAACGGAGAGGGCCCTCGCGGTCACAGGTTCGGGTGGGTTATGCAAAAAGGCGCTCAGCGCATGGCGCAAGGTTTCGTCGCGGGCGGTCAGACGGGTGTCATAAACGTGCAGCTGCCAGTCTGTGCCGTGTTCACTTTTCCGCGTGGCAGTGCGGCAGAGATATTGGCTGGCGAGTTCGCGGTTCGCCTGGCGCCAATCGCGGGTATATTGCGACTCGGGCTGAACTTGCCCGGTGCGGGGGCGACCGCGGCGGCTTCTGGAAGCATGAGGAATGCGCTTGGGCAGGGTTTCAGAGCCGATCCATCCCTGCAGGGTCTCGAGCCCTCCGATGACCCAAAACTGGTCACGGTCATGCCCGCGCGCCCAATCAATATAGCAGCAATTTTTCGACATAAGGTAGAGCATACCCAGGTCGTCGCCCAGCTCGGGCAGGACGTTTTGGAACCAATACCAGGGCACAGCAAGGAAGCTCTCAGGGCGGATGAGATGGCTGGAAAGCTGATCACACAACCCGCTCAGGGTGGCATCGAGCCGGGGTTGGTTCAACATTTGGCAGACCACCTGCCGGACGCTGAGCGCTTCTTTGGAGCCAGCCGGGGCTTTCTGGTCGGGCAAGCGGTAGGGGAACTGCAGGATATGGTTTCGCGGTGTCTTCAGAGCTTTGCTGAGGGCTGCGACGGGGTCTTGCCGCAGGTCGTTCGCGCCAAGCCATTCTGCCAGGTCAACTGCATCTCCGGGGGTGAGGTATTGACCGAGGTAATGATAGGTGTTCGGCAGCCGGCGGATCTGCCCGTCCACAAACTGGTGCGCGGGGTCTGCCCGCTCGACGAACCAATCCATACGCCCATCTTTGAAGATGCGGAAAAATTTGGCGCGGCTGATGCTGTTGCCGAGCAAACGCAAAAGCGATTGGACATCGATGGTAACTTCGCTGCCGGGTTTGGGATAAAGTTGGCTGGCGCCGTCTTCGCGGGAGGAAAAATAGAAAGCCTGGCGCAGCGCGGTGGCGACCAACACCGGGGCCGCTCCGACAAAGGGCACAAATCGTAAAAGGTAGGCAGGCAAGGCGACGATCCTTTCGGGGTTGATGATGGCGTCGGTGATATTGGCTGCCCCCAGCTGAATGTGGAGGGTATCTGGATCTGTGCCCATGGGCACAGCTGACTGAAGGTTAAGACGAAAATGCCGGTCAGAGTGGTCTTGTACGACTGTTTCGATCAGCGGGAAGTATTGGCAAAGGCTGGTATAGACAGCGGGCTCGGCGGCTATCACGTAATTGCCGTCATAGAGCTGTTGACTTGAGCCAAGCAGGCTGGTCAGCGTTGCATCGTTCAACGCGTTCAGTGTGCTTGTGATCTCTTGCCAGGCGTTTTGTTCTTCCATGTTACCTTATTAAGAATAGCAGGTTCTGCAAAAAATAAAAGAGGGGAAAATCGGAAATTTCGGGGTTAAAAACGGGCAAAATCGGTAAAATCTATGTAGATATAAAACTAAATGCCGCGTTTAAAGCCTCCGAAATTGACGATCCGTGGCTCCTGGTCAGGTTGTTCATCTCCTCTTCTGTGATTACTAATTTGGGTTCAAGGTTGCCGGCTGAGAGCATGCGATAATAAAGCAGCTCTGCCAGTTCTGTGGGGGTTGGTTGACGGAAGGGCACATAAAGCCCCAAAAACTGGCTCAAGGAGCCAATGTTGCTGGTGACGTTGTTGATATCCTGCAGGAAAATGATCGTTTTAATCTTTTTGTTGTTTTCGACAGACCATTCGAGCAGTTCGGTTAAATATTCCTGGTCTACCGGTGGACCGTCCAAAACGATCAGGAGCTGGTCGCTGCTGTCCTGCAGGCGTTCAAAGATGCTCTCCAGGCGGTTGGCATTCGAGCGCGAAGAAGGCAGCGAGAGTGTTTCGATCAGAGCCATCAAAAAGTGCCGCGGTTCAGTGAGAGTATTGGTGTTCATGTACATACCAAAGATCTGCCCAACATCCGGAACTGAATAATGGGTTTGGGCGATCTTCATCGCCAGCATGCTCTTTCCGCCGCCTGATGGTCCGGCGAAAACGCCCAGATTTTTGGAAGGGTCGCTGTTGTCATAAATGAAGTCGTTGGCGACATTGAGCGCCTTACGCTGTTCTTTTATCCCGGGGTAAAAGTAGCGCGTGTCACCATAACGCCGGAAGGGATGTTCAAAAAAACCGGCTTGAAGCAATTCGTAACTATCTGGCATAAGTCACCACCTTGTTATTTATACTAAGAGAATAGCAAAAGCGGGGAGTTAAGTCAAGTAGTTAAAATATATTGCCAAGTTGACGTAACTGAAAGAGAATAGAATCAACAATTAAAATCTGACTTGAATTAATCGTAATATAAAGTAAAATAATAAGCACACAATCGATCAGCATAAAAGGACGCATATGGCAATTATATCTCTGATCAATCGAAAAGGCGGCGTGGGCAAGTCCACAATAAGCATAAACCTGGCAGCAGGGCTCGCCATTCACGAATCGCGCAAACCTGGCAGCAAGCCGGTGCTGCTCATTGATATGGATGACCAGCTCTCCGCCACGATTACAGCCATGGGCGGAGGGTTTTCAGAAAATTTTGTACCCGTAATCACAGCCGAAAGCAACTATCCCCAGGCGCTCGAAAACGGGTTTGGCGCCAGCGAATCGCTGATTATCGACTCGTTGATCCCACGCAAACGAGACCAAAAAGTGAAACTTTTTCGCACCAACAAAGCGCGTATGGAAGGGCTCGAATCAGCGCTCAAACAACGTGATGAAGCTGACTTCCAGCTGACCTATTTTCTCGAACCAATCCAGGACGAATTCTCATACATTATCATTGACAACCCGCCCTCCGCCGGTATGCTGCCCATGAATTCGCTTGTCGCCAGCACGCACGTGCTCATTCCGATCGAACCTGACGGGCTTAGCCTGATCGGTCTGGCTGACATTTTAAGGATGGTCGAAAACGTGCGAAAAAGCACTAATCCCGCACTGGAAGTTTTGGGCATCATTCCTTCGCGCTTCCGCATGGTCCGGCGGCAGTCACAGGACGTGATCGAAGACATGGAGCGTATTTACGGTCACCTTTTGTTGCCCTACATCAAAGACCTGGCGGATATATCTGCCGCTACCACCGCGGGTTATGATGTTTTTTCATTTAGCCCGGAGAAATCGCAGGCATATCGCTGCGTGTCGAACCTGGTCGATGCCGTCCTGGGAAAGCTGGGCGCGGCGTAGTGTGCCCATGGGCACAATCGGGCAAAAAAAGCCAGGTATAAGGAGAGAAAATGGCAAGAGAACCTAAAAAAAGTTTTGGCAGTCTGATTGACCTCACTTCAGAAGCCTTCGAATCAAGTCAGCAAACGGAACCTCAGCCCCTGGCGATGGCGCCAAAAATGGTCAACCACCGCCAGAGTGTTTTCCGCGTGCCCCTTTCGATGATCCGACCGGATCGCTTCCAGGCACGCTTGCTCCTGCCGCTGCCCCTGCGCGATGCGTTTTATTCCGGTGAAAATGATTGGCGCCAGACTGCCAGGCGTTGGCTGGATATGGCTGCGGTTGACCGGCTGGTGCGCAGGGATCTTGATGAACTGATCACCCTCGGCGACTCGCTGCATGACACTGGGCAGATCAAACCGATCACCGGTCAGGTGGTTAGCCGTGACGGACGCGACATTTTCAACATGCTCACAGGCGAACGCCGCTTTTGGGCAACCGCCATCAAAGCGCTCAACGATGGCATTGAGGAAGAGCCCTACGTGCTTGCATTGATCGACAATCAGCCCACGCTCGAAAAACAGATCGCGGAAAACATGGCTTACAAAGCGCTTACCCCGGTCGGCAAAGCGCGTGCTGCTGCCAGGTTGGTTTTGGAAGCAAGCCAGATTCAACCGAGGGAAGACGAGAAGGAAGCTGAATATTTTAAGCGCGTTACAGAGGTGCGTTTGGACGACGAGATGAAGGATCTGCTTCAAAAAAATCTGCAGATGGAGCGCACCTATTTTGGCAGGTTGATGAAATTTTTCGAACTGCCCGAAGCCTCACTGGAGCTGGCAGACCGCTCCGAGATGCCAGAACGCGTTTTGCGCGAAATCATGCGCTACGACAGCAAGCTCTGGCCCGCGGCTGTAGAGTATTTCGCTGAATTCGACAACCGCACCTATCTGGATGTTGAAGCGTTCTTAGAGCGAGAATCCGGCAAAGTTCAGCAGCGAACCCCGCGCTTGCCTGCTGACCCGCTGACTAAATCCGCCCGTTCTTTGAAAAAAGTCTTGCTGGGAATGGATGAGCTCACCCAGGCAGACAAGCCGGGCTCGCTCGCCGATGCCCTGCTTGGCGACAGCGACCTGAAAGAAGCCAAAGAAATCGCCGAACGTATCTCCGCCGTCGCCCAGGCGGTGCAAACCCGCGTGAGGGGCTTGAAGTAGGCTGGTCCCGTTCTTGTTTCGAATCTTTACCAGACTAAAACCAGTTAAAAGCTACCTGTGCCCACGGGCACAGTGTTTTTTGGTGACTAAGCTGTCATTTTGGATCTCGTTTCAGCAGCTCGGGTGAGATTGGCGGCGGCGAAGTTGGACATCGCAGTTGCTTTTGAGCTTTCGGGACTTCTTTTGCCAATATCAACATGATTATTACCAGAGCTAAGCATCCTTATGCTCATAATTGTCACAACAGGTCGTGCTAATTTGATGGTTTCCCCCTAAAGGGCGTATACCCTTTCATAAATCGGCAGGAATGATATCTGCCGGTCAGACCTATAGGGCGAACGGGGTGAGGCTCCAACAGCCAGGCGCATCCAATAACCCATAGTCTCAAAATGACATATTAATCAACCTCAGCCCCAGCCCGCCTATGTTTTTCTGTCAACACTCGTGTAGGGCGGACGATATTCGAGCTCCTCCCTCTGTCAAAATTCGTATAGGGCGGTCGAACTACCAGTTACCCCCTCTGTCATTACTCGTTTTGGGTGGACGAAATACCAGCTGCCACCTCTGTCAAAATTCGTATAGGGCGGACAAAGTACCAGTTTCCCCCTCTGTCATTACTCGTTTTGGGTGGACAAAACACCAGCTGCTCCCTTTGCCATTACTCGTTTTGGGTGGACAAAACACCAGCTGCTCCATCTTTCCTGTTCCCTGTTCCCTGTTACCTATCCGCTCTATTCCTGTCATCCTGAGCCTCTTTTGCGAAGGATCTTAACAATCCCACGGGCACAATTCCTCGGTCACAGTGACACGGTTTGGATGGCATCGTCGCATCATGGCTGTTTGAAAATAACCCCTCAGCGCTTGCCACCCCTCTTTAGAAGGGGGCAGGGGGGTGAGACGGTGTGAAGTTTGTATGCCGGGGATGTCGCATCCCCTCATTGCGCCAATATACATTGGAGTGGCAACAGTTTATTGGATACGGCGGATTGGGGGCAGAATACATTCGAGCAATACAAGGTTCGAGGTGCCCCCAATCTCGCCCTACAAAACTCGCAATCCTAAATTTATATATCACGTTGCGAACGTGGTAACACGTAGGGTAAAGTAGTGCTCTTGCCACCCCCTCTTTAGA
>DHRN01000077.1:11554-12417 GCA_002411175.1 Anaerolineaceae bacterium UBA5311
AGAATTACAAGATGAAGGCAGGAATCTGGTCATTGCGAGCCGTTTTGCCTTGATAGTTGGGCAAAGATTTCGTTCGGCAAAACGGCGCGGCAATCCGCAGTTTTTCTTTTTCCATCTATTTTGTGACAAAAAAACAAAGTCAGACTGCCCTCCCCCCTTATCGTGATTTACAAGTTCCTGCCATTTTTGAAACGGAGGCTCGCAGTGACGGATCTGTAATCTGTCGTTGCGAGCGAAGCGAAGCAATCTGCAGTTTTTCTTTTTCCATCTACTCCTGACAAAATATCAAAGTCAGACTGTCGCGCCCCCTTATCGTGATTTACAAGCTCCTGCCATTTTTGTAACGTAGGCTCACAGTGACGGTTAAAAAATGACAATTTCAAAGCTCCCCGCTCCCCAATTTCTGTTCCCTGTTCCCTGCTATCTATCCGCTCTTTCCCTGTCATCCGGAGCCTCCTTTGCGAAGGATCTTAACAATCCCACGGGCACAATTCTTCGGTCACAGTGACACGGTTTGGATGGCATCGTCGCATCATGTGTGACTATCGGACGCTAACGAATGTTGGAAATCGAAATTCTTTCCAACCTATCATTCGTGTTTCCCACCTGGAATTGCTGGTATCTTATTGGTTCGATATTCCATCACCCACTTTATTCCCCTCTCTAGAAGTTGCAGGGGGGTGATCCATTCGGAATTTTGTAGGGGCGGGTTCAGGACGAGGTCTTTTGGAGAATCGTTATTGCCCGAAACCCGCCCCTGGAGCCGGCGTTTACCTGATTCGTCATTCCGCGCTTTCATTACACGACTGCGCCGGTACTGCGTCCGCCCCACAGCGCTTCCCACCCCTCTTTAGAAGGGGGCA
>DHRN01000048.1:0-277 GCA_002411175.1 Anaerolineaceae bacterium UBA5311
ATTTTAGCTGAACTAATGCGAGTAACATTTTAGCTGAATTAATGCGGAAGGCTTGACATTCCCGCCTCAAACCATTAAAATGTTTATCCTTGAAATCTGGATGGAGTACGGGCCTGTAGCGCAGTTGGGAGCGCGCTTCAATCGCACTGAAGAGGTCGAGGGTTCGAATCCCTCCAGGTCCATTTCAGTAATAAGGGGAACCCATAGCGCACGCAGTCCCCTCCCGGGGGAATTGGGAGCGCAATGGGAAACAGAAAATTTATATATGAGGGCCCAT
>DHRN01000048.1:480-3627 GCA_002411175.1 Anaerolineaceae bacterium UBA5311
TATATATGAGGGCCCATAGCGCAGTTGGGAGCGCGTCTCAATGGCATTGAGAAGGTCGAGAGTTCGAATCTCTCTGGGTCCACTAAAGCAGCCTTGAGGCTGCTTTTTCTTTAACCCCTCTTCATTTGAGAACGAAATCCAACCAAAGCCTGGCACCACTCAGCGCAGGCAAATTGAACAATTGTGTATATGACTGCCTGTCTACGACGCAAGCAGCAGGTTGTTGGCTTACCTCAGAAACCTTCGTATCAGATTGAATTTCTGATCGGTATAAGGGTGGTAGCGGATAGGCAGATCCAGCCAGGTCGATTTGCGCACGATGCTACGATAATGTGTAAAGGTATCGAAACTGTATTTGCCGTGATAACTGCCCATGCCCGATTGTCCCACACCACCAAAGCCCATATATGGTGTCGCCAGGTGAATCACGGTGTCGTTGATACAGCCTCCGCCGAAAGAACAACCCTTCAAAACTCTCGCTTCCACTTTGCGATCCCCTGTAAAAAGATATAATGCCAGTGGTTTCGGTCGTACACCTACGAACTCAATTGCTTCTTCCAGTTTGGTCCAGGTCAAAACCGGCAAAACGGGCGCGAAAATTTCTTCCTGCATCACGGGCGATTCCGGGTCAACATCGATCAGAACGGTTGGCTCGATTTTACGCTTTTCGTCGTCAAATCCACCGCCGAAAGCGACCGTCTGTCCTTTTACCAGTTCTTTTTTCTCCTGGTAATGGCGGTCATTGATGATGTGTGCATGGTTGTCATAATCTCCGTTTGGAAATTTTTCTGACAAAACTTCGCGGAAATTCTGAAGAAGCTCATCGCGGACGCTTTCTTCCACCAGGACATAATCCGGTGCTACACAGGTCTGCCCGCCGTTAAGCAGCTTACCGAAGGCAATCCGTTTCGCTGCCAGTTTCAGGTCTGCGCTGGCATCCACAATTGCCGGGCTCTTACCGCCCAATTCGAGTGTGACTGGGGTGAGGTGTTTAGCCGCGGCTTGCATCACGATTTTTCCAACCTTATTCGAACCGGTAAAAAATATATGGTCGTAACGCTGCTGCAACAGCTCCGTGTTTTCCTGCCTGCCGCCCTGCACCACGCTTATGTATTCAGGTGGAAAAATCTGGCTGATAAGGTTTACAATCACCTGGCTGGTCGCCGGAGCGTAGGCACTTGGTTTGACCACAGCACAGTTACCGGCCGAGATCGCACCGATCAGCGGGTCCAGGTTGAGCAAAAGGGGATAATTCCAGGGAGCCATGATCAACACGACCCCTTTCGGTTCGGGTGAGACAAAGCTGACCGCATGGAATTGTGCCAGCGGAGTGGGCACGCGCTTATCGCGCATCCAGCCTTTCAGATGGCGGATGTGGAACCGGACTTCGTCCAACACCATGCCGACTTCTGTCATGTAGCTCTCTAATGGCTGCTTACCAAGGTCTGAGAGCAGTGCATCACAAATTTTGCTTTCGTAACCGCGAATTGCTTGCTGCAGCTTTTTCAAGCCATCCAGACGAAAGTCATAACCCCTCGTCGCGCCGCTCTGATAGTATTCGCGTTGTTTTTCTACGATTGTTTTCTTGTCCACAACACCTCCCCAAGTAATTACTCCTGGAGTTTATTTTACCCAGAAAGCCTGGGATAGGTCATTGTTTTGCAGGCTCCAAATTAAAAAAGGATGACCTTGAAAAGTCACCCTTCAAACTCAAAATACAAAACTTAGGCTGCCATAAGGGCATTGACCATCTCGTCCAGCGCTTCAACATCCACATTCTTAGGGGAGGATTTGAAGGTCAGGGTTGGTTCGAGGATATTCAGCCCCTTCATCTGCTCCAAAATCTCACGCATTTTCTTGCCGCTCGAAATCGCCCAGCTGCCGTTTTCGATCAAAGCAACGGTGCGGTTGGTTAGATTGTGGTTTTTCAAGTCAAGCAAAAGTGTTTCCATGAACGGGAATAGCTCGGCGTTAAAGGTCGCAGAGGCAAATACCAGCCGGTCGAAGCGGAAGCAGTCTGCCAGGATATAAGATGGGTCAGTGGCAGTAACATCATAAACACGAACCTTCTCAACGCCGGCATCAGCCAGCTTGTTTGCCAAAATTTCGGCTACCAGCGCGGTGTTGCCATAAATTGTTCCATAAGCGATCACCACGCCTGGTTGTTCGGGTGTATAGGAAGCCCACTGGCGGTATTTGTCCAAAATCAGGTGCAGGTCCTTGCGCCAGATTGGTCCGTGCAGCGTGCAGAACATGCTGATTTCGAGGTTGGCGATCTTTTCGAACAAGTTATTCACGTTTCGTCCATACTTACCAATAATGCTGGCATAATAGCGGCGCACTTCGGGCAGGTATTCTTCTTCAAATAAATACTCATCAGCATACATTTTTCCATCGGTGGGACCAAAGGTGCCAAAGGCGTCTGCGCTAAAGAGGATTTTGCTGGTGGTATCGTAGGTCACCATCACCTCAGGCCAGTGCACCATCGGCGCCATGTAGAACGTAAGGCTGTGTTTACCGGTTTTGAGGGTGTCGCCTTCGGCAACTTCAAGCGTGCGCCCTTCCAGATCGACATCATAAAACTGGGTGAACATTGTCAGGGCTTTTTTATTGGTGACGATGGTTAGCCCGGGGAAGCGCTGGAGCAGCTGGAGATAGGGGTGGCAATGGTCGGGCTCGATGTGGTTGATTACCAGATAATCCAGTTCACGGCCATTAAGCACGGCTTCAAGATTTTGCCAGAATTGTTCGATAATCGCAGAGTCGACACCATCTAAAAGAACTGTCTTTTCATCCATGAGCAGGAAGGAGTTATAAGACATGCCCCTCGGAACGGGGTGGGCATTCTCAAACATCCTAATGCGCCGGTCGTTGGCGCCTACATTGTAAAGGTTTTCGGTAATTTGTCTGAAATTATGCATATCGATTCCTTTCTTATGAGTTTAGATGTTTATACAGCGCTTCAGGTCCGCGCTTTTTTCATCGTGCTATATTGAGTATACATCACAACCCCGTCCATTTTCTTTTCATACACATGTTTATACAACAAAGCTAAATTGCCGGATCAATCGAACTCCGAAACGGTGAGGGTAGGTTCAGGACGTGAGCAGGAAGCAGGAACTGGGATTTGTCATCCTGAGCCTCTTT
>DHRN01000048.1:3891-14766 GCA_002411175.1 Anaerolineaceae bacterium UBA5311
TTTCCGTAGGGAACGGTATGGCAACCGTCCCCTACACTTGCATGCATATAAAAAACATTTTTGGACTTTACGAGGGAAAAAATCCATATTATTCCATATTGAGAATTGCTGCGCCTTCTATATTGATTGCTTACCACTCCTCTGATTGTGCTATAATCATCGGGCATAACACGATAGCAGAACATAAGTCATCCGCCAGAGAGCAGCCGGACTGCTGAAAGACTGCCAGTGCCCGCGGAGCGCTCCAGACCCTACTCACCTGCTTCTTCGATTAGCACGGAATGCCCAATGGTCGTTGCATGCAAGATCGAAGCGTGGCTGCGGTGATGTCCTTTAGCCGCAGACGGCAGACCCGTTACAGTCTCCATGAGCTGCCCATCCTGGTGATGGGAAGCAGGGTGGTACCGCGAAAGCAATTTCGTCCCTGCACGCAGGGATTTTTTATTTAACAGGAGCAAATATGATCGACCCAACCAGTATACCGATGTACAAGCCCGAAGAAATCGAGCCAAAATGGCAAGCCCGCTGGGAAACTGACAAACTCTACCAACCCAAGCGCGACACACACAAAACCAAACATTACGCGCTTACGATGCTGCCCTATCCCTCTGGCGATTTGCATATCGGGCACTGGTATGCGATGACGCCGCCAGACGCGCGCGCGCGTTTCAAGCGTATGCAGGGCTACAACGTCTTTTTCCCGATCGGTTTCGATGCTTTTGGTCTGCCGGCTGAAAATGCCGCCATCAAGCACAATATCCATCCGGGAAAGTGGACCTACGCCAACATTGAACACATGCGTGGTCAGCTTAAGTCGATGGGCAACAGTTTTGACTGGCGTTCAGAGATTATTACTGCCGACCCCAAGTATTATCGCTGGACACAGTGGTTTTTCAACCAGTTCTACAAAAACGACCTGGCATACCAAAAATTTTCGCCAGTCGATTTTTGCCCCAGTTGTAACACCACGCTGGCACGCGAGCAGGTGCATGGTGAAGACCGTCATTGCGAGCGCTGCGGCACGCCTGTTATCCGCAAAGACCTGAAACAATGGTTTTTCCGCACCTCCAGCTACGCTGAAGAATTGCTCAACTTCGATGGTCTCGACTGGCCTGAGATGATCAAAACCCTGCAGCGCAAGTGGATTGGCAAGTCGCGCGGGGCTTCTGTGGTCTTCAAAACTGAAGCTGGCGACCCGATCGAGGTCTTCACCACCCGACCGGACACGCTCTGGGGTGTCACTTATATGGCGCTCTCGCCTGAGCATCCATTAGTTAATAAAATCACCACACCAGCCCAGGCTGATGAGGTGCGCGCCTACCAGGAGCAAGCCAAACGCCAGTCTGACATCCAACGCGAATCAGTCACACGCGAGAAAACCGGTATTTTCACCGGTGGTTATGCCATCAACCCGGTTTCCGGTGAGCACATCCCCATCTGGGTGGCAGATTATGTGCTCATGTCTTACGGCACCGGTGCCATCATGGCAGTGCCGGCGCACGACCAGCGTGACTTCGAATTTGCGCGCCAATTTGACCTGCCCATTAAAGTCGTCATCCATCCCAATGGGAAAC
Organism: Anaerolineaceae bacterium UBA5311; assembly: GCA_002411175.1. Lineage (GTDB taxonomy): Bacteria > Chloroflexota > Anaerolineae > Anaerolineales > Anaerolineaceae > Mesolinea. The sequence goes on from DHRN01000048.1 coordinate 5,466, forward strand.
CGATGACCCTGCCCGAGGAAATGACGGAAGCGATTGAAGCGCATGGTTCCATGGTCAACTCGGGACCGCTCACAGGCACCCCCGAAGATCAAAGCTTTGATACAGCCACCCAATATATTGAAGAAATCGGTGCGGGCAAAGGCGCGGTAAACTATCGCCTTCACGACTGGCTGGTCAGCCGCCAGCGCTATTGGGGCGCGCCTATCCCGATTGTTTATTGCCAGACTTGCGGCGCAGTGCCGGTGCCAGATGAGCAGCTGCCTGTGCTGCTTCCCGATGACGTGGAATGGCTGCCAACCGGTGAAAGCCCACTTAAGCTGCACCCCACCTGGCGCTATACCACTTGTCCCGCCTGTGGTGAGCCGGCAGAACGCGAAACAGACACCATGGACACCTTTATGGATTCCAGCTGGTACCACCTGCGCTACCTGAGCCCTGATTATGACCAGGGTCCTTTCGATCCGGAGCAATACAACTTCTGGATGCCGGTAGACACGTATACCGGGGGTTCAGAACATGCCACCATGCACCTGATCTATACACGCTTTTTCCACAAAGCAGCACGCGACTGTGGAATTGCCAAGGGCGATGAGCCCATGCTCCAGCTGCGCAATCAGGGTATGGTTTTGGGTGAAGACGGCGAAAAAATGAGCAAAAGCCGCGGCAATGTGATCGACCCCGATGACCTGGTTGTGAGGTATGGTGCCGACACCGTTCGGGCTTACATCATTTTCTTCAGTCGGTGGGAACTGGGCGGTCCGTGGTCCAGTACAGGTATTGAAGGCAACAGCCGCTGGTTGCGCCGCGTCTGGCACATGCTCCTGGAACCAGCTTTTGGTAAAGCGGATGAGAACGTTTTGAAAGCCCTGCGTCGCAAAGCCCATCAAACACTCAAACGGGTGACTTATGATTTTGAGAATTTTGAATTCAACACGATTGTCTCCAGCCTGATGGAGCTTTTGAATGATATGGGTCGTGCAAAAAATGCTGGCGCATTTGGCTCAGCGGAATGGAATGAAGTCGCTGATCTTTATTTGCGCATGCTGGCGCCAGTCTGTCCGCATATTGCCGAAGAGCTGTGGGAACGCCTGGGCAAGCCATATTCGATCCACTACCAACCCTGGCCCCAGGTAGACGAGGAAGCCACCAAAGAAGACATGATTACACTGATCGTGCAGGTGAACGGCAAGCTGCGCGACCGCATTGTGGTCGAACCGGGAATCAGCGACGATGAGGCAGAAAGCCTGGCGCTGGCAAGTGAAAACGTCCAACAAGCCCTGGAGGGTCGCCCTGTGCGCAAGGTCATCGTCGTGCCCGGTCGTTTGGTGAATGTAGTCGGGTAGTCATCCCACTCCTGAGGAGAGTTGGCGAACCTTCATGATCAATCAATTTTATGTAAGCCAGGTGAATGTGCTCACCTGGCTTTTGTTTACTGACAATTTTCCGAAAACCCCTTGTCCTCGCAAAATCCCGATATGATAAAATCCAAATGAAATAATTAAATTCATTTCACCTTTTCACATGGAGGGCGGGTTAATGAAACCAGTAGATCAAACTGCAGCAGACATTCCAACTTTGAAGAATGAATCTTTGAAAATTTTTGGTATTGCTGTAATCATCTTTTTAATCGCCCTGGCTGTGCGCTATATCGGTTTGAAATTCGACTTGCCCTACTATACCCACCCGGATGAAATTTACATCATGAGCCCCTTGAGGACTATGAGTCTCAACCGCACTCTTGATCCTGGAACTTACGGGTATCCAGCCTTTCCCTCATTTTATTCAAGGTATCTTGTTTTAAACCTGATCAGCCACATCAAGTTCGGTATGAATTATGGTGAGGTTTACTGGCGGGACCCTTCTCTTTTCTACTTGGCATCACGATTTATCACCGCCATACATGGCGCTTTAATCCCGGTGGTTGCCTGGTTTATTGGGCGAAAATTCAAGCAGGTCAACTTCTCCTGGGTGGCAGCAGTATTATTTACTTTTTACCCAGCCTATATCTTGCATTCTCACTATGTGACCGTTGACATTCCACTGACACTCCACGTTATGCTCGTGCTTCTTTTCTGCCTGGAATACCTGTCAACCAAGCGCAGTTGTTGGTCTGTCCTGGCATCGGTGTTTGTCGCCGTCGCCGCCCTGGAAAAATATCCAGGGATTCTATCTGCAGGAATCGTGTTGACAGCGATCGCCATACGAGCAATTAGCAAGGACGAAAAGAATAATCGGCTTGGTTGGCGATTTTTTATTAAAACGATTAGCCTGAATCTGGGTGTAACCCTTATTGCCGCCGTCATCATCGCTCCATGGCTTTTCATAAACTTTGATTTTGCCTGGAAACAAATCCTGGTGGAAGCCCGACCCGAACACCTGGGTGCAGATGGTCTCGGTTGGGGTGGAAATCTGTTCTTTTATCTAAAAGATTTTTATTCCAATAGCGGTCTAATTATCAGTGGCTTTGCCGTTGTTGGGCTGATTGTCACAATTTTGATGAAAGACCCTGTCTTCTTACTGTTATTCTTTGGTGGTGGCTATTGGATCGTCATGAGCAAACTAAGCCTCCACTGGACTCGTTGGTCTCTGCCAATGATGACAACACCCCTGTTTCTTGCAGCAATCGGTTTGGCTTTTCTTTGGCAAAAAACAAAGCACAAACAACTTGCCAGGGTTGCCCTGGCAACCATGGTGTTGGCAGGTCTTGTGCCCTTTGTGCTTAAAGGGATGGTCACTTCTGTCATGCTTACCTGGCCGGATACACGCGGCGCAGGCTTGCACTACCTGCAGGAACATAACATGTCCGAGAAGAACACCCTTTCAGAGGGATATACGCCATATAACCCAAACAATGTGGTTGAACTTTTTAAAGTGGATCTTTCAGACCCCATGGGTAAAGAGCATATCATTCTGTCGTCATCGATGTATGACCGATATTTGGCTGAACCAGACCGATATCCCGCTGAAAATGAATTTTACAACAGAGTTAGAAACCAACTGGAATTGAAAAAGGAATTCCGACCGCACCCTGAGCCAACTTCGGTGCCTGGTCAGATGGAAGTGCTTATCGAATATTTAGATCGCCAATTAAATGGCAGCGAAGCCCGGTTCCTCAAGGGTCCAATTATAGAAATTTACACGTTGACAGAATAATCATTATCTGAGTGTTTCAAAATTTGCCAAACTAAGTAGAATTATTCCATGCAGAAAGTTTTTGACTTGCTCTACAAAGCTTATTATCTCAATTATCCGCTCATCTACGCGCTTAAGCATGGCGCACAAATACTCGAGGCAAACGAAAACGGGGTTGCCCTGTTTAGAATCAATCAAAAATTTATGCTCCTGGCTGGCTCAAGCTTGCCGGAAATCATTAAAAATCTGTCTAAACCGGACTGGGCGGAGCTTTGCGGAAGCCAGAATGTTGGTCATGTCGCCGCGCATTTCGGTTTTAGCGAAGTTATGGAATGTCATCAGCTCTATTACCCTCATAAAACGATCGAATTTGACCTGGAACTTGAACCGCTCAACCACGACAATGCCGCCTTTGTTTTGGAGCATTATCATCGCCTGGATCAAGAAGAACTCCACCAGGCGATTGAACAGCAGCGCATCTTTGGCGTTCGCATCCAGGGTCAGCTTTTTGCTTTTATTGGATTGCACGATGACTTCGCGATGGGGATGCTGGAAGTCCTGCCGGAGTATCGGCGCCGGGGCTGGGGCGAACGCCTCGAACGCGCCCTGACTGCCAAAGTGCTCTCCATGGGAGAATTGCCTGATGGACATGTGATTGCTGGAAATGAAACCTCCCTGCGTTTGCAGAAGAAACTGGGATTTGTGGAGTGCAGCAATAAGGTTTACTGGATGTGGTAGCGGTCTGTCACTCTGAATGGGCTTTTTATCATGCTGAATGGGTATTTTGTCATTCTGAACGAAGTGAAGAATCTTACCATTTCTTATTCCCGAACGTACCAGGCTCGCGGCAACAAAGATGCTTACCGGAACAGATCGCTGCGACTTCCGGTTCTCACCAATGTAAGCACCAATGTTTCTTCAATTGTATAGTAAATCAATAACCAATCTGGCTCGATGTGGCATTCACGATGGCAGGACCATATACCGCCAAGCGCGTGATCCCGATATTTGGCTGGCAAAGGAAAACCTTCGGCGAGTTGTTCGACAACCGTTGCCAACTTTTTTTCGTCCAACCCTCGCCACTTGGCAAGCTTATAATCTTTCTTGAATTGACTGGTATATCTGACCTCATATTTCATGAGTTTAAGGCGTCCAGCAGGTCATTCATATCGGAATATGAAGGATGCTGCGGATCCTGGGCAATGCCCTCTGCTTCAAGGAGCGCCGCAATGGTGGCTTTTGTGGGCACCCTGGTAGTAACTACAAAAGGCAGCCCGCCCTCCCGAACAGCTTGTCTGAAAAAAACCTGGATGGCGGAGGTCATATTGAGCCCCAATTCATTAAAAAGCTTAACTGCTTGCTCCTTTAGCTCACGATCAATTCTGAAGCTGACAGTTACGTCATCAGTTTTTGTTTTATCCATTTTCTCACCTCACTTTTGAATTTAAAGGTGTAAGAATGTTATAAAGCATTTTACCTTACGATGTAAAGCACTTCGAATTATTTTGCATAGGTCTCATCTCAATTTCCACCTGGAACCCTTCGGTCAAATCATCGACTCGTCGGGGATGCTGGTACAATCGAGCATTTATGCTGTAATTGGTGCATACAGCTTCGTTGGTACAAATCTCTTGTCCACACATGCATGTTAAGATCCTTCACAAAAGATGTTCAGGATGACAAATCTCCCAGGCAGAATAACAAATTTCTCACACCCTGCTCCCCCACCTTCAGTGGTGTTAAGCAATCTGCTATATTAACCTGCCGCCCAAACCTGTAAACTCCTGCTTGATTTTTTCGAACCCATGCGGGTCGATTGCCCTGGTTGCATCGAGCAGGATTGCCGCTTCAAACCCAAGCGAGATCGCATCCTGCGCTGTATACCAAACGCAATAATCCGCTGCCAATCCAGCGATATGCACCTCGGTGATTCCGCGATCCTTCAGATACCCTTCCAGCCCGGTCGCTTTCAAGCGTCCGTTATCAAAAAAGGCACTGTAACTGTCAATCTTTGGGTTCATCCCTTTTCTGAAGATCGCTTCCACGCGCTCCTGGTCGAGGTGCCTGGTCAGTTCGGCTCCCAATGTGCCCTGCACGCAGTGATCAGACCACATTACCTGGGGCATGCCGGCTAGCTCGCCAATTTCGTATGGTCGGGAACCTTCGTGCTGCGAGGCAAAGCTGCCATGATTTCGTGGATGCCAGTCCTGGGTTGCCACCACAAGCTCATAATCCTTGGATATTCGGTTTATTTCGTCAATGATCTCATCACCCCCGGCGACGGCGAGGGCGCCGCCTGGAAGAAAATCGTTTTGCATATCAACAATAATCAATACTGTAGCCATTCTTTATTCCTTTCATGCAAGTTTTCAAAATTATAGTCAATACTTCTCACCAAATTGGGTTTTACATAACCTTCATCTTGATAATGATTTCTTCCATTTCGAGTAAACTTAAGAAAATCTATGTCCACCTGCTAATCTTGCAGGTCACCCAAGATGATTCGGGTCGAGAACACAACCATCAATGACCTAACAGGAGTTATCATGAAAACCGTTGTAGCCGGAGCCCTGGGGGAATGTGTTCATGTCGCAGGAGTGAGTAATTTTCTTAGGTTGGCTGAACAAGCCGGCTGGAGAATTGTTTTTCTCGGTCCTGCAGTGCCAATCGAGACGCTTCTCGAAGCAGCCCGCCGCGAAAAAGCCGACCTGGTGGGCGTATCTTACCGCCTGACCCCTGAAACCGGCGAGCGCCTGCTGGCGGAATTTGCCGAAGCTGCTGCAGATTTGCACGAACAAGGTGTGCGCTTCGCCTTTGGCGGCACACCACCTGTGAGCCGAAAAGCCGAAGCTCTTTCAGGTTTTTTTGACCAGATATTTGATGGAAGCCAAAGCCGTGAAGAGGTTTTGGCTTATCTGCGCGGTGAAGGCTTTTCCACTTCCAGCAAATCAGCTTATCCTCAAAGCACAATCGAACGCATTCGCTGGAAGCAGCCCTACCCGCTGCTGCGCCACCATTTTGGACTACCAACCATGCAAACAACAATGGATGGCATCCGCGAAATTGCTGAAGCCAAAGCTCTGGATGTCATTTCTCTTGGGATCGATCAGGATGCCCAGGCAAATTTCTTCCACCCCGAACGGCAAAACCCCCGCGCCACTGGTGCAGGAGGAGTGCCTGTGCGCAGTGCCGAAGATTACCGCCAGCTTTACCAGGCAACCCGTACCGGGAACTACCCGCTGGTGCGCACGTATTCGGGTACCGATGACTTTATCCGCCTGGCTGAAATGTATGTCGAAACAATCAATATCGCCTGGTGTGCCATCCCGCTATACTGGTTCAACCTGATGGACGGACGCGGTCCGCTGACTCTCGAAGAATCCATCCGCGAACATCAACAGGTTATGTCCTGGTATGGGGAACGAAACATCCCCGTAGAGCTCAATGAGCCCCACCATTGGGGCATGCGCGATGCTTCAGATGTGGTTTTTGTCACTTCTGGTTACCTTTCTGCCTACAACGCCAAGGCGTTTGGCGTAAAAGATTACATCGCGCAGCTGATGTTCAACAGCCCGCCCAACCTCTCGGACGCGATGGACCTGGCGAAAATGCTTGCCATCCTGGAAATGATCGCGCCGCTCGAAGACGACAGCTTTCATGTCTGGAGGCAGACGCGTACAGGTTTGCTCAGTTATCCGCTGGAGGATAACGCGGCTCGTGCCCACCTGGCGACCAGCATCTACCTGCAGATGGCATTGAAGCCGAACATTATTCACATTGTCGGTCATACCGAGGCTGACCATGCCGCCACACCAGGAGACATTATTGATGCCAGCCTGGCTGCCCGACGAAGCATCGAAAACGCCCTTGCTGGTCAGCCGGATATGACGGCGGATCCCCATATTCAGGCACGGAAAAAGCATCTTATTGAACAGGCGCAACTCACTTTGCAGGCGATTAAAGCCATCTCATTGGCGGGCTCCGATGATCCACTTATAGATCCGCCAACTCTGACCAAGGCGGTAAACCTTGGCATTCTGGACGCGCCCCAGCTTAAAAACAATCCCTTTGCCCAGGGGAAAGTAAGCACACGCATGCTTCAAGGTGCCAGCGAGACGATTGATGAATTCGGAAATCTCATCTCTGAACAAGAACGTTTAATCAAATTTTTGAATTGAGGTAATTATGGAAAAAGAGAATCGTTATGTTGTGGTCGGCGCCGGAAACGGGGGAAAAGCAATGGCTGCCTACCTGGCTCTTTTGGGAGCCCAGGTTACTCTATATAACCGCACTGCTAATCGGGTGGAGATCATCCGGCTGCGCGGCGGGATCGATCTCGAGAACCCAAACGAACCCAATGGTTTCGGCAAGCTGCACAAAGTCACCGACAACATGGAAGAAGCCCTCAATGAAGCTGATATCGTCATGGTAGTTGTTCCTTCTACAGCCCACGCTGATATAGCCAAAGCTGCAGCCCCCCACTTGAGGGATGATCATATCGTTATTTTGCATCCTGGACGAACAGGCGGCGCGCTCGAATTTCGCCACAATCTTGCGAAGGAAAATTGTCCAACCCAACCGATTATTGCCGAAGCAGAGACTTTCATCTTTGCCAGCCGTTCTGAAGGTCCCAGCCAGGCACGAATCTTCCGCATCAAGGAAGCTGTCCCGTTGGCTGCCTTGCCTGCCATCAACACCGCAAAAGTACTGGAAGCAATACACCCGGTTTTCCCACAATTTATCGATGGAAAAAACGTGCTTCAGACGGGTTTGAATAACATGGGAGCGATTTTCCATCCTGCCCTGGCGCTGCTTAATGCCGGCTGGATCGAAGCGACTTCCGGAGATTTTGAATTTTATGTGGATGGGGTCACCCCGTCGGTTGCCAAAGTGCTGGAAGTGCTTGACCGGGAACGGGTAACGGTGGCTTCCGCGATTGGGCTGAAAGCCAGAACAGCTCTTGAATGGCTGGAACTTGCCTACAACGCCACCGGGAACGACCTGCACGAAGCCATGCATAATCAGACCGGATATTATGGCATCCGAGCGCCTGGCACGCTAAACCATCGCTATATCACCGAAGAGATCCCTATGAGCCTGGTGCCGATCGCTTCTTTCGCAAAAACTTATGGTGTTTCTGTAAACGGGATTGAGAGCATTATCAACCTGGCTAATTTTATCCATGGGACCGATTACCGCCGCAAAGGTCGCACTGTAGAACGGCTCGGTATTAGGGATATGAGTGTCGGAGAAGTGGTTAAATTTGTCGAAACCGGTGAAAGGGATTAGATAGGAAACCCCTGTCGCATCGCTCCCCGACAGTTGGGGAACAAGGTTTTACCACTTTTACCACCGTTTTTGATAGTGCCGATCGCTTTTCGGGTGGTAAAGTTGGCATTTCGTCACCTGCAGGGCGGGTTTCGTATGGATGTCAATGAATCCATTTGTAAAGACATATAGGGAGTTTTTGCACTTTTTGCACTTTTTGCAGTGGTTTTTGATAGTGCAAAAAGTCTGTTTGAGTGCAAAAACTCTTTTTGTTAAGGTGCTGCGCCTGGTGAGGGTTTTTATTGATTATAGCACGTTTGTTCTATTTTGGGAAGGGAGCGGGGAGCGGGGGCTCGCAATGACCTCCTATTTATTGATTGCGTCCAGCTTTGCTGGAGAGGGGGGAATTGGAGGGGCTGAGAGTATATCCAATCAAAATTTCGCCATCGTTCCAGGGAGGTGGCACAAGCGAGGTGCTGACAGAAAAACATGCCGTCACTGCGAGCCCCCGTTGCTGAAATGGCAGAGATTATTGAATTACGATAAGGGGGCATGGCAGCCTGCCTTTAATCCTTTGTCAATGCCAATAAACTGCGGATTGCCGCGCCGTTTTGCCGACCGGAAGCTACTCTCAACCATCATGGCTTAACGGCAAAACGGCTCGCAATGACCCCTCCTGCCTTCATCTATTAATTCTCTCACCCCCTTGCCCCCCTCTAAAGAGGGGGTGATATGTTCGCGACTTCGCGATAAGTACTACCGCGTTCGAAATGACCCCTCCTGCCTTCATGTTGTTATTCTCTCACCCCCCTACCCCCCTCTAAAGAGGGGGTGGTATATTTGCGACTTCGGTATAAGTACTACCGCGTTCGCAATGACCCCTCCTGCCTTCATCTTGTAA
>DHRN01000048.1:14985-26207 GCA_002411175.1 Anaerolineaceae bacterium UBA5311
GGGAAAAGCGATGGGGCGGGTTCACCAAAACCCGCCCCTACAAATAACAATCAGGTTATCAGACTATCCAGCCAGCAATTTGCGGGATTTTTCGAGCACGTTTTCAACCGTAAAGCCAAATTCCACCAACAGGTCCTCTGCGGGAGCGCTGGCGCCAAAACGATCCATGGTGATCAGGGCTCCATTCGCCCCAACCCAGCGATGCCAACCCAAACTCGAGCCGGCTTCGACTGCCAGCCTGGCTTTAACCTCGGGCAACATGACACCTTCCTGATAGGTTTTGGATTGTGCTTCAAAAAGCTCCAGGCTTGGGAAGGATACCAGCCGTACGCTTACGCCTTCGTCCGCCAAAATCTGCCCGGCTTTGACGATCAGATCCACTTCTGAACCGCTCGCCATCAGAACTAACTGAACAGGTCCTTCTCCGAGATCTGCCAATACATAGGCGCCCTTGCGAAGCCCCTCCGCGCTGTGGAATTTCTGCCGGTCGAGCGTCGGCACTGCCTGGCGAGTTAGCGCCAAAACAGTTGGAGCGTCTTTTCTTTCAATGGCAACTTTCCACGCTTCCGCGCTCTCGTTGGCATCAGCCGGACGCAGGAGGGCGATATTTGGCATAGCCCTTAATGAATTCAGATGCTCTACTGGCTGATGTGTGGGACCGTCTTCTCCGACCATGAAGCTGTCGTGGCTAAAAACCCAGACGTTGCCAACTTCGGAGAGGGCTGCCAGGCGCAGCGCCGGACGCAAATAATCCAAAAAGACAAAGAAGGTAGCCACAAAAGATCGCAAGCCGCCGTGCTCGGTCAATCCGTTGTTGATCGCGCCCATCGCATGCTCGCGCACTCCAAAATGGATATTTCTGCCGGCATAATTCTCCTTCTGAAAACTACCCTGATTATCGAGGTTAACCGAGTTTGAGCCTGCCAGATCAGCCGACCCACCAATCAGTTCCGGCAATGCTTTTGCCAAGGAGTTCAACACCTTACCTGAGGCTGCCCGGGTAGCCATCCCTTTGGCATCTGCCGGGAACACGGGGATCACTTCCTGCCAGTTTTCAGGCAATTCACCAGCGGTCATACGCTCAAATTCGCTGGCTTTATCGGGATTATCCTGGCGATATTCACTCATTTCCTGTTCCCAGGCGGCTTCAAACTGGCTGCCCCTGGTCAGAGCTTCGCGGTAATGGGCAAGGATTTCATCGCTTACATAAAACATTGGCTCCAGCGCATACCCCAGGGCTTTCTTGGCGCCTTCCAGTTCTTCGTTACTGGGAATGCCCGAATGCGCTGCCGATTTGTCAGCCCAGGTGGGGAAGCCGTAACCAATAATGGTGCGGCAAACTATAAATGTGGGGCGCGCGTCAGCTTTTGCAGCCTGGATAGCATGGTCCAGTTCGCTGATGTTGTTGCCGTCTTGCACGTGCAAAACCTGCCAGCCATATGCCTCGTAGCGTTTGGCACGATCTTCGGTGAAGGTTAGGTCAGTTCTGCCATCGATGGTAATTTTGTTATCATCATAGAAAACAATCAGTTTCCCCAAGCCGAGGTGCCCGGCTAAGGAGGAGGCTTCCGAGGTAACCCCTTCCATCAGATCGCCATCGCTCGCGATCACATAAGTGTAATGATCGACAATTTTCCGGGTTTCTGTGTTGTAAAGTGCCGCCAGGTGAGCCTCAGCCATGGCAAAACCAACCGCTGTCGCCAGCCCCTGCCCAAGCGGACCGGTGGTGGTTTCGACGCCAGGCGTGTGCTTATATTCCGGGTGACCGGGAGTGAGGCTGCCGAGCTGTCTGAAAGATTTAAGCTGCTCCATAGTCATGTCTGCGTAGCCCGTCAGATAAAGCAGGCTGTAGAGGAGCATGGAACCATGCCCTGCGGAGAGAATAAAGCGGTCGCGGTCTGTCCACTTTGGGTTGGCAGGGTTATAGCGCATGTGTTTGGTGAAAAGGGTATAAGCAATCGCGGCAGTGCCCATCGGCAGACCGGGATGACCTGAGTTTGCCTGCTTTACAGCGTCGGCACTCAAGAATCGAATTGCGTTTAATGCTTCTTCCTGGAATGGAGTATTTGCTTGCATAGTTCTCCTTATTTCTTGGTTGTAATATTGATTTTCATTGAAAATGAACCAATTTATTGTACTTGATGTTACTTAGTAATTACAGGCAAAGTGGGACGGGTATACCAACAAGGCTGCTTTCGCAGCCTTGTACTTGTTCGTTTTTTGAGCTAACTTTTCCGCTCAACTTCAGCTTCAAGAAAGGCGATCACCTCGGCTTGAGTGTGCAGATTTTGCACGGTTTTGGCGATCTCCTCGGTTTCTTCTCTGGTAAACAACGACAAGGTGCGTTTTACGCGACCTATGCTGGAAGCTCCCATGCTGAATTTGCGCAATCCAAGCCCGAACATCGCCAATGCGCCGAGCGGTTCTCCTGCCATTTCACCACACACTGAAATCGGTTTACCGGCTTTGTTGAATTCACTAAAAATCCGCCCCAACATGCGGAACATTGAGGGTGACATGCTCTGATAATACCTGGTTATTGCCGGATTCATCCGGTCGACAGCGTGCAGGTATTGCGTGAGGTCGTTGGTGCCGACGCTGGCAAAATCAACTTCCATGGCTGCCATGTCTGAGATCATGGCGATGGAAGGAATTTCAATCATAATGCCAATGTTGATTTTTTCGTCAAAGGCAATCCCGACGTTGCGCAATTCCTGTTTTACTTCCTCAACCACTTTTTTGGCAGCGCGGATGTCATCGATTGTGCCAACCATCGGGAACATGATTTGCAGAGGACCAAAAGCGGAAGCTCTCAGGGCTGCTTTGAGCTGAGTTTTAAACATATCCAGATGGTCCAGGCACAAGCGCAGCGCGCGATTGCCCAGAAATGGGTTGTCTTCTTTGGGCATCGCCATGTATCGCAGGGTTTTATCTCCGCCGATATCCAGCGTGCGCAGGGTCACCGGGTTGCCCATGGCATTCGCCAGGACTTTTTTGTAGGCATCAAATTGTTCTTGTTCGGTGGGCATATAATCACTGCCCATATAGAGAAACTCGGTACGGAATAAACCGACAAAATCAACGTATTTGAAGCCTTCTTCCGGTTCAGTTCCGCCGATGTTTAGACCTACGCTATAGCGTTCGCCGCTGGCAACCAGGGGAATTTTGTCCAGGTATTCACTGGTTTCGCGCTCTTCTTTGACATAGGCGACCAGGATATCCTGGTATTCGTTGACTGTACTCTTCTCCGGATCAACCAAAATCCTGCCCTGGAGCGCGTCGAGGATCACGTTATCGCCGTTCTTCAAAATCTCGGTGGCATCAGAGACACCAAGCAAAGCGGGGATCTTGTAGCCCCGTGCCAGGATGGCGGTATGAGAGGTTGCCCCGCCGACTTCAGTGATGATCCCCATTACGCGTTTTCGGTCCATCGTGGCGGTATCGCTGGGCAACAAGTCGTGGGCGACAACGATACAATTTTCCCGCAGGTTGGAAAGGTTTTGTTCTTTCTCACCTTTCAGGATGCGCAAAACGCGATTGCGAACGTCGCGCAGGTCAGCAGCCCTGGCAGCGATCAGGGGGTCTTTCGCTTTTTCCAGCAGGTCGGCAAAATCGCTGAAGACTTCATGAACAGCATAATCCGGCATGGCTCGGCTATCATAGATCATCTCCCGAACGCCTTCTTCGACTTCCTCGTCCAATAAAATTTCCGCATGGGCGGTGAAAATTTTGGCTTTTTCCGGAGATTCCTCAGACATGGATTCAACGATTTGGTTGAGCTCTTTTTCAGCGATCAGAACCGAATCCTTGAACTTTTGGAATTGTTCGTCCTCGTTACCTGCTTCAAAATACGATTCGTGCACGTCGGCTTTGAAAGCCTTGTAGATGTACACCTTTCCCAGGGCGATACCCCTGGAAACGGGGTTTCCCTTTAATATCCTCATCTGCTCTCCTTTCCTAAAGCGGGTAGAGAAGTAATCTAATTAGTCCTCACCGAACTTTGATTCGACCAGGGCTAACAATTGTTCAACAGCTTCGTTCTCGTCAGGACCGTCTGCGGCGATTTCGATGGGGGTGCCCACGCCAATGCCTTGAGCCAAAATTTTAATAATTGATTTGGCGTTGACTGGTTTGGCATCTTCATCATCCAGGCGTTGTACTGTAATCGCTGATTGAAACTTTTTCGCCATGGCAACAAACTCGGAGGCGGGTCGGGCGTGGAGCCCGGAGACATTCTTCAATTCGGTTTGGATACTGTACATATTCTCTCCTTGAGTTTTTTATTAAAGAACCACCTGATCAAACCTGTTATGCGATCACTTTGTTTTTCAAAAATGTCCAAACCTGTTCAAGTGGCAATATTAACTTGCTTCCAGGGGTGCCCCCAGGGGTTTGTCAACTTTTCAATTGACAGCCCGAAGAAAAATAAATTTATCTAATCTTAATCTATTTTTCAAGATTGTGGTTAGTTCTTTTTTGGGTTTTCCTGCCGCGAACACGCTTTACTTTGTCGCTATCTCTTCTTATTGCCAGCCTCGCGTGCCGGATTATGGCGAGTGGGTCTTTGAAGATTAATCTGGGACCGGAATAGCGCATTACTTCACGTATACGTTCGCGCCATTGGGCTTGATAACAGTGCACGGGACATTGGGCACAGACTGGTTTATCGGGTAAAAATGTGCAGTGCTGGATACGCTCACTGGCATACTCATAAAGAGCCTGGCAGTCGGGGCAAAGGGCTTTGGGTGACCCGTGTTTTGCCTGGCAATACAACCCTATCATCCTGGAAAGTGTTTTTAGCTCTTGTTGAATCAAAGCAGACATTTGTTTGGTGGACATAACTTCGCTATTGTAAACCAGGTTAACAATTGTGATAATCAGTTAAAAGAAACACGCCTGAGACGGCAAATTTCAGGCGTTGAAAATTATCGGGTTCGATGCACTCTGACCTAAGGAGAAGTGCGCGGACCTTATTTGAGGCTTTAGGCAAGCTCTGCGTCGAGACTGATTTCCAAGCCTGCCAGGGCTTGAGATACCGGACAGCCTTCTTTGGCTGCAAGTGCAATTTTTTGGAACTCGTCTTCTGAAATTCCTGGCACTTTTGCCTTGACCACAAGATGGCTGCTGACGATTTTCGCATGCCCTTCCACCTGTCTCAAAGCAATATGAGCCGTGGTTGCGATGTTTTCCGGGTTGTAGCCAGCCTTGCTGAGCTCATTACCAAAAGCCATTGAGTAACAGCCAGCGTGGGCTGCCCCCAACAATTCTTCCGGGTTTGTGCCGGCGCCTTCTTCAAAGCGTGATGAAAAACTAAATCTGCCATCGTAATCGGCAAAATGCATCGTGCCTTTGCCTGTTTTCAAATCTCCCTGCCAAACGGCGGTTGCTGTTCTGTTTGCCATGTTTACTCCTGTTCCAATGTTTGTTGTAAATGTATGATAGCAAAGCTCATCTCTGCTTCAAAATTGTTGTAGCACCATCGAAGAAAATATCAAAGTGGGTATGCTTTGCTTGACAGAAATGCACGATAAAGTGCGTATGAAAGGCTCCGGGTTAAAAAACAAACCGGTCGTTTGACCGGCTTGTTAGCTAACCAACTAAAAATTTAGATCCAGCCTCTGAGTTTCATCGCTTTGACAACTTTGTCTATCGCGACCATATAGGCGGCATCGCGCATGTAGACATCTTTTTCCAGGGACATATCCAGGACCGATTTGAACGCGCTGGTCATCTTTTGATCGAGGCGTTCGTTAACTTCTTCCAAAGCCCAGTAGAAGTTTTGATCGTTCTGAACGCCTTCGAAGTAAGAAACGGTCACACCGCCGGCATTGCAGAGGAAATCGGGAATAACAAAAATGCCGCGTTCAATCAACACCTTGTCGGCATCCGGTGTGGTGGGACCGTTGGCAGCTTCAGCCAAAATCTTGACCTGGTCACTGATCCGATGAACAGTATCACCAGTAATCTGACCTTCGAGTGCCGCGGGGATGAGCACATCCACATCCTTGCTCAGCCAGGCATCGCCATCTTCGATCTGATAGCCAGCATCGCGGGCTTTATCTTTGTTGATTGAACCATATTGATCGGTAATGGTCTTGAGGAAAGCCGGGTCAATGCCATCTTCTTTGGTAAAGGTGTAAGATTTTCTTTCAACTCTGTCCCAGCAGGATACACAGAGCACTTTTCCGCCCAGGAACTGGTTGAAACCGATGGCGGCATACTGGGCAACATTGCCAAAGCCCTGGATTGCTGCCGTTGTCGTTGTTGGGTCAATGCCGAGGTGTTTCATGGCTTCGCGAACGGTGAAAATGACGCCGTAACCAGTTGCCGCAGTGCGACCTTCCGAGCCGCCGCCACCCAGGGGCTTGCCCGTAATTACGCCAGGAGTAAACTGACCGACAATTGAGGAATATTCGTCCATCATCCAACCCATCATCTGGGCGTTTGTGCCAACATCAGGTGCGGGGACATCCTGGCGGGGACCAATATTCTTCCAGAGTGCTTTAACATAGCCACGTACCAATCGTTCTTTTTCGCCATCGGAGAGGGTTGAGGGGTCAACATCCACGCCACCCTTGCCACCACCGAGGGGAATATCAGCAACAGCTGTTTTCCAGGTCATCCACATGGAAAGGGCGCGAACGGTATCAGCAGTCTCACCAGCAGCGAAACGCAAACCGCCTTTGTTGGGTCCGCGAACGTCGTTGTGCTGCATTCGAAACGCCTGGAAAACACGCACGGTGCCGTCATCCATACGAACGGGGATGCGGAAATGGAATTCTCGCATTGGCCAACGTAAAAATTCACGTACTGACTGGTCTAACTCGAGCTGATCGGCGACTTTGTCAAATTGAGCTTGCGCCATTTCAAAAGCATTTGTACTACCTGACATTAAACTCTCCTTTTATAGATAGATTGGATTGGGTAAAGACAACAAAACGAGCGTTAACAACTACCGCCCGTAATCGGTTTGGATGAGATCTTCGATTGTTTTTGAGCACCATGTCTCGCCTCAAATAAAGATGATTAACCTTATCCCAAAACCCGCCTTTGGTCAAGATGAAGCAGCCTGCTTAAGGAAAAAAACCCGGTAAACCGGGTTTTTCTTTTGCATGACAGTTACTTCAATTCGAGCACGTAGGTGAACTCGCCATTTTTCTCAGCCATTTTTACAAAGCTGAGCTCTTCATACATAATTGGCACACCGTGATACTGCCGTTCCGGGTGGGCGCTCCAGGTAAATGGTTTTCCGATTACACGGTCATAGCCCCTTGTGCGAAAATCTTCGACGGCGGTTTCCAAAAGTTTTCTTGCCAGCCGCTTTCGTCGAAATTCCGGATGGATCAGAAAACAAACCACAAGCCCATTTTTGCCCGGGTATTGCTTAAATTCTTCATTGTTCTTCAACAAATCGTAGTTCTGCTGGTCATTGGCGTTGATCCAACCGATTGGTTTGTCACCGTCAAAAGCCATGAAACCGTGCATTACGCCATTACGGATGTTTTCTTGTGCAAGCTGTCGGTTTTGTTCCGCGCTGCGGGCACGCCATTCTTCTGTGGGACAATTAATATGGTAATACTGGCAATTGCAAAATTGCCAGTGCGGCGCATGGTGAAAATCCAGTTCCCCGACGTAGGTAGTAAAGATGTCTGCCATCTCTGGAGTTAACGGTCTGATTTGAATTTCCATCAAGTTCCCTTCCACATAAGTAATTTGAGTTGAACCATCATATTATCAAAAAAATTCGTTGAAGTCCATAGCATAGCTTTATATAGGAAGGAACTCAGAAAAAATCTTTCCTGTTTTTCTGGCGTTTTAGAAAACGTTCGATTCTTTCCAGGGCAATTTCGATTTTCTCGTACGATGTGGCATAAGAAACCCGCGCATAGCCAATGCCGGCGAAACCAAAACTATTGCCCGGGACGATGGCTACATGTTCCTCTTCCAACAATCGCCCACAGAAATCATCGTCATTCAAGCCAGACGAACGCACATCCGGAAAAGCGTAAAACGCTCCCTTGGGCTCAACGGTGGGTAAGCCGATTGTGTTCAACCCGTCTACGACGAGCCTTCGCCGGCGGTCATATTCTGCACGCATTTCCTGGACATAAGGTTCACCGACCAACAATGCAGCAAGGGCGGCATATTGTGAAACGGTTGGGGCAGACATGATTGAATATTGATGGATACGCACCATTCCGTCTATATATGCCTTAGGTCCGGCAACATAACCGATTCTCCATCCGGTCATGGCGTATGCTTTCGAAAAGCCACCTAACAGAATGGTTCGGTCATACATACCAGGTAAACTGGAGAAACAAACGTGTTCCACGTCGTAAACCAGGCGGTCGTAAATTTCATCAGATACGACGATCAGGTCGTGTTTTTCAGCCAGTTCTGCCAATTGGGTCAGGAAAGAGCGGGGATAAACGGCACCGGTCGGATTTGAGGGGCTGCCGATGAATATCGCCCGGGTCCTGGGGGTAATTGAGGCTTCAATATCCTCAATTTTGGGAACAAAATTGTTTTTTGCGTGAGTTGCCACCTCGACCGGTTCGCCACCGGCAAGGATCACCTCTGCCTGGTAAGAGACGAAGCAAGGTGTTGGGATGATGACCTCATCGCCCTGGTTTAGAATTGCTGTGAAAACCAGGTACAGCGCTTCTGAAACACCCACGGTCATTACGATTTCATTTTGAGCGAAATATTCGACACCATATAGCGTCTTCAGGTGATCGCTGACCGCCTGGCGAAGGACTAAAAGCCCATGATTGGAGGTGTAGTGAGTTTCACCCCGCTTTAAAGCTTCGATGCCAGCCTGGATGATTGGCTTGGGTGTGTCAAAATCTGGCTCGCCAATTCCAAGCGAAATGACATCTTTCATTGTTGCCGCGATATCAAAAAACTTGCGGATTCCGGAGGGCTTTAAACCAGCCACTCGATCTGACAAAACATTCTTCATTAACTCTCCTTTTCGTTGTTTAGGATTGATTGTCTTGTTTTACCAATTTGCC
Organism: Anaerolineaceae bacterium UBA5311; assembly: GCA_002411175.1. Taxonomy (GTDB): domain Bacteria; phylum Chloroflexota; class Anaerolineae; order Anaerolineales; family Anaerolineaceae; genus Mesolinea. The sequence goes on from DHRN01000048.1 coordinate 24,000, forward strand.
CAGGAGTTATCTCCCAGGTTAAATTTTCCTTTCATGCCATTTACAACCACATCATAACCCAGCAAAGAACCTTCCAGTTGGGCGTTGGTGATATGCGCCCCCTGGCTGAGGATCGAATCTTTGATAGTGCTGTTGTGGATCAGACTGCCCGGACCAATTGAGACAAAGGGTCCGATAATTGAAGCGTTCGCCCTGGCATCCGGGTGAATAAAGACCGGGGGGATAATAACATTATCTTCGTAAGTGCCGTGTTCTTCAAAATTCGCCCTGCCGTGTTCCAGCAGGTAGCGGTTGGTATCCAGGAGGGCTTCAGATGTGCCGGCATCCAGCCAGACCTTGACCTGCTCCACGCGCATGGTTGCCCGTTTTTCCAGCATCAGGTTGATTGCATCGACCAGGTAATATTCGCCTCTTAAGGCAATTTTGCGTTCGATTTGTTCTTCAATTGCTTCGAGCAGAAGTTTGCCGTCTTTGAAATAATAACAGCCAACCACGGCAAGGTTATTGTTCATGTCGTTGGGTTTTTCGATCAGCCTTGTTACCAACCCGTGGGAATCAACCTCAGCCACTCCAAAGCGCCTCGGATCGGGAACCGCTTTGACCCAGGCAACCGAATCCACTTCTTCATTGGCAATGTTGCCAAAATCGTTTTCAATTAAGGTGTCAGAAAAAACAACCAGGGCTGGTCCGTCAAGATAATCGCGGGCATGATAGAGCGCGTCGGATTGACCCTTCTTTTCAGGCTGTTGAATGTAATGGACTTTATAACGTGGATATTTCTTTTGCATGTGTGCCTGGATAAGCTCTTGCTGCCCGGGCGACATAATATATACATATTCGGCATTTTCAACATCTGGTACGGTTTTGAAGGTTGCCAGAAGGTGATCCAGCACAGTTGACCCCGCCAACGAGACCAGCGGTTTTGGACGGCTCCAGGTCAGCGGACGCAGACGGCTGCCAAGACCTGCCATGGGAATGATGATTTTGAGTTTTTGATTCATAATCTCCTCTCCTGTGTCATCAAGACATGGGAAATGCCTGTAATTTGTTTCATTATATCCTCAATATCAGCGAATAGGCGCTAACTTCGCTTATGGTTCCCTGATTTCCAGATCGGACACCCTGATGGTCATCGGCAAATCACCTCCGGTTTGTGCGATTACCCCGAGCTCACCCTGGGGTTCGCTGTAAAGCAGGTAGGTGAATTGCGATGTCCCGTTGATCAGGACTTCAAGCTCCCCCTGCCTGGACCAGACCCCAATCCGGTTGAAAGCAGGTGATCCGGGCTGAAGCTTTCGACCGGTTTGCCACGAAACCAGTTGACTCGTTCCGGTCGGCAAGACGCGTTCGAATTTGACTTCACCGGCACAGTTGAGCCACAACCGGAAGGTGCCTGACTGGCTGTTGTTCCATAAAATCAGACCATACTGATCTTCCGGTGAGCACATCAGCGTGTCAAGATTGATCTCAAGAAAAAATTCTGTCGGCAGCAGATGCTCACTCAGACTGGAGAGGTTATGTTTGCCGCCATTTACTGCCAGGGTGATCGCGTTGGCATCATAGGCACTCGTGCCGGCGGTGGTGCTGCTGGTCTGCCAGTAAGTTGTGTCGCTGAAATAATCGGCAACGAGTAAGCCCTCAGCATCGCTCGACCTGGTGGGCAGTGAGGTGTTTGGTGTCGGGTTCAAAACCGGGGGAAGTGTGGGCGTGCGCGGAAACCAGTCAATTGTCGCGGTGGGTTCAATTGTCCGGGTCGGCAGGGCGCTTGTCGGTTCAGGCAAAGATTCTGGTATTGCCTGGCAAGCGGAAACCAACAAAACAAGGGGTACAACCAACCAGATGGATTTCATTCTTAACATGCCTACATTTTACCTAAACATTGCCAGGAAGGCTGTTTTGGTTTTATGTGAGTACCTGTTTCACTTTTGAAGTAACTTTGCAAAAAGGATTGATGGGGGGCTGTCATCCTGAGCCTCTTTTGCGAAGGATCTGTGCAGTCCCCCGGGGTAAGCATCGTTCAGAATGACAGCCGTATGGTCGGGCAAGATTCGTTCAGAATGACAGGCAAGCAGGTGGCGGATTGAGGGCACAATACATAGGTTTGGGGCAGTGTTGACGGTGCCCTCAATCTCGCCCTACGGGGGTACTTCGTTCACCAAGCGTTCTTCGGTCAGAATGAGGGGTAATCTGTCATCCTGAGCCTCTTTT
>DHRN01000052.1:0-443 GCA_002411175.1 Anaerolineaceae bacterium UBA5311
TTACGTCGAAAATATGGTAGCTTTCTGCCATTTCAGTTTCGGTGGGGAGCGAAACCGTTTTCATTAGCTCCCCGCCAGATTCTGCTTCGCCCAATAGTGGCAGCAATTGAGCCCTTACCCAGCCAGGCGGCAATAAATAAACGTCGTAATAAAAGCGCAGCATTAACGCCGCGAGCGACTCCCATTCTCTGTCGCTGCCCCAAAGCGGTCGGTCGAGGTAAGCCCGCGTGTAGGAATGCTCGCTCTTGAGCTGTTGTTCGTGCATTAACATGGCTTCATTGATTATTTCAGTTTGATCTGGCGGGTCCACACCGAGCTTTGGCGCAGTTTTTATAATCTCTTCCCAGGTTGCAGCCAGGTCTGTGAGGATGGCTGGTACATCCAGCTGGATTTCTTGTGATTGAAAAGTTGCCAGGTGTTCTCTCGCCTGGATCATGTTCGCA
>DHRN01000052.1:538-2514 GCA_002411175.1 Anaerolineaceae bacterium UBA5311
CTCTCGCCTGGATCATGTTCGCAAGGTGAAATTCATCCTTCGCATCAAGCAGTTGGGACTGGTTAATATCCCGCAGATAAAGTTGTATGGGGTCGTCGGTAATCTCCGATTCATCAGGGGGAAACTCGTCCTCACTGCGCTGGGGTTCCCTGGAAATCGATTTTTCTCCAGGCACGGTTGATTCTTCTGCCATCTCATCTCCTCTTTTTGCGATAAACCCCGGGCACATTTCGTCCCCTTCCAGCTCCGCCGGTTTCCGGCAAGACCAACGCCTCGTCGATCTTCCGTCGTTCTTCGATCAGGTCCATGTAAAGCACATTGGCTTCGCTGCTTGTGTAGGTCTTTTCTTCGGATTCATTTTGCAGATAATTAATTTCGCGCAGCCGGTCTTCAATATTGTTACGGCGAATGTGCAGGATGGTTCGAAGGCGGTCCTTGAAAGACCTGGCATAATTTTCGGATTGTACACCAGCAGGTTTTTCAGGAAGGTTAATGATCTCAACGATCTCCGGGGTTTTCAGCTCGAGGTAGTCAATCGCCTCATATTCATCCTGCCCGAGGCTCTGTTTCAACAGGTCGAAGAGGTGTTGATAATCTCCGTCCTGGAAATCCGCCCGGCTCAGCTCTGACAGACCAAAACCGACCAGCGATCGATTGATCATATATAAAGATTCCGGCTCAGCAAGCAGGTGTTTAAGCGTAAATTCTTCGAGCGGTCGGTTTCGCCTCGCTAATGACACAATCGCACTGGCAACCGGGCTTTTCTCCAATTCCTGGCGCTTGTTTCGACTGCGTTCGCGCATAACCTGGTTGGTTGTAAGCACAAGTGTGCGTTCATCCAGGCGCAGCAAGGTCGCCAGGCGCAAGCGATAAGCATCCCGTTCGATCGGACTGGCTACATCTTCGAGAAGTGGAAGCACCTGGTCGGCAATTTCTCTTTTAACCTTTGGGTCGCTAAGATCCTGACCGACCGCCAGGCTGTCCATCACATAATTGATAATTGGTTTGGCTTCGCTTAGGATTTTTTGCCAGCGCTCAGGGGCATCCAGCACAATTTCATCCGGGTCGAGACCATCCGGAAGCTCAGTCACGCGGATATCAGCCTTAAGAGAGCGTTCAATTTGCAGCAAACCTCTTGAATTGATGGTCAATTCTTCACTTCGATCCATGGCTTTTCGGGCAGTATCGAGACCACGCATGGTAGCCATCTGACCCGCGGCATCCGGGTCGAGCGCGAGTACGATATTGGTGGTGATTTTTTTAACCAGGTTGAATTGTGCTTCTGTTAATGCAGTGCCCATTGGTGAGACGGCGTTATCAAAGCCAGCCTGATGCAGCCCGATCACGTCCATATAACCTTCAACAATGACTGCCTGGTCGAGTTTACGCATACCAGCCCGTGCCAAATCCAGCCCGTAGAGCAGGCGCCCCTTATCAAACACATCAGTCGCAGGGGAGTTGAGGTATTTGGGGATATCGTCCGGGTTGAGCACGCGTCCGCCAAAACCAGCCATTTTTCCATAAGGATTGCGGATTGGGAAGATCAGCCTGTCGCGGAAGCGATCATAGACCCTGCCATCTTCGCCCTGGCTGAGCAAACCTGCTTTCAAAATCAGGTCGCGGGTATAGCCTTTTGCGAGTAGGTGATCAAGAAGCAGATTCCAGCTGTCGGGAGCATAACCCAGACCCCAGATTTTGATGGTCTCATCGGTAAGTTTGCGTTGGTGCAGGTAATCGAGCGCCTTTCTGCCTTTTTCGGTTTCGAGCATTTGTTTTCTAAAATATTGCTGCGCCGATTCCATAACTTCAGTCAAAGTTTGTCTGACCTGGTCTTGCCTGATGTCAGCCGGAGTTTGCGGTTTGAGGACAACGCCGGCTCGGTCAGCCAATTGTTTGAGGGCTTCCTGAAAATCGAGGTTGTCGCGCTTCATGACATAGCCAAAAAGATCGCCGCCCTCGTTGCACTGCCCAAAACA
>DHRN01000052.1:2680-2932 GCA_002411175.1 Anaerolineaceae bacterium UBA5311
GGCGTGCGCGTGTTGCTGTGGAACGGACAAAATCCGGTGTAGTTTTTGCCTGAGCGCTTGAGTTTTACCGTTTGTGAGACGGTATCAACCAGGTCGATTCGTTGTTTAATATCTTCGATTACTGTCATTTTTACTGACCTCGCGGGGCAAACGAACATATCTGACTTGATGTCAGTATGCTCAGCTTAATTTTACCTTAGTTAGCCATGGAAAATCGTATCCATACACTGCAATTCTCAATATGAATGTGTT
>DHRN01000052.1:3274-7817 GCA_002411175.1 Anaerolineaceae bacterium UBA5311
AACGGCGATATTTCTCCCTCTTAATCCGCTGTGAACATTGACCATACACACCGGCGGATTGGAGGCGCGATACACTCTTGTCAATGGAAATATCCGGCACCTCCAATCACGCCCTACGGCTATTTGCGGGACGGCTGCAACGCTGTCACGGGAACAGCCGTAGGGCGAGACGTTTGTACCGGCGAAGCCGTGTATTGAGGGGGTTGTGACATTGGTGTGACGGTGATTTTGCTCCCCCTCAATCCGCCGTGCGAAACCATCGCTTCCGGTTGTTAGTTCGTAAAAAAACCCAATGACAAGGTGCCTTCACGCGACTGCGGTTGTCCTCAACCTCACTCTATGGTTATTGTTACGCGATGTTGGATACAAAAAGGGAGACCGCGCGGTCTCCCTTTAAGATCAATTAAAAATCTGACTCTAAATCTTCGAGCTCGATTTGTTTTGTTTCGTGCTCTTCAGTTCTTCATCAGCCTTTTGAGCGGCTTCGTTCAACTCCGGGGGATCCTGGCGGTCCATCGCGGGATCGCTGGTAGGCTCCTTGGTCATCGCCTCAAAAAACGGTTCAGCCTGTGGGGAGGAGCCTTTCGGTCCTGCCCAACCCTGCGAAGATTCGGCAGTAGTCGACGAATCTGTCACCGGCACTTTTTCGGTCAGGTCCAATTTATAACTGGAGTAATCCAGGTTTGCCATCTGTGAATACAAAGTCCACCTGCGATCGGCATCGATTTCAGCTTTTCGCATCAACTCTTCAGCGCGTTCTTCATCCTGGTTCAGCAGCATGCGATAGCGATTCTCGTTGTATGCATAGTCTGCCACACTGATCGTAGGTTCTCTCGAATCGAGCTGCAGCGGGTTCTTGCCTTCAGCCATAAGACGCGGATCGTAGCGATAAAGGATCCACGAGCCTGAATTGACAGCCAGTTTTTGCTGGACCAAACCCTTCTTAAGATCGTAACCGTGGCTGATGCAGTGCGAGTAGGCAATGATCAGTGAAGGTCCGTCATAAGATTCGGCTTCGTTAAATGCTCTCAGCGTCTGTGAATCGCTGGCACCCATGGCGACACGGGCAACGTAGATATTGCCATAAGTCATGGCAATCCTGCCAAGGTCTTTCTTGGGGCGTTCTTTACCATTGGCGGCAAATTTTGCCACCGCGCCAATCGGGGTCGATTTTGAGCTCTGACCACCGGTGTTGGAGTAAACCTCGGTATCCAGAACCAAAACATTGATATTATGTCCTGAAGCTAAGACGTGGTCGAGACCACCAAAGCCAATGTCGTATGCCCAGCCATCACCACCGATAATCCAAACGCTCTTTTTGACCAGGTAGTCGGCAACATCATTCAACTGTTTTAGTTCACTTTCGGTTGTACCGACGAGGGCATCCTTTAATAGCTTTACGCGTTTGCGCTGCTCGTTGATACCAGCTTCGTCGCTTTGATCAGCATTGAGTAAGGCATCTGCCAGGTCTCTTCCTATGAAATCGGCATGTTTCGCGACTAGTTCGCGGGCGATTTCAGTGGATTTGTCAACTGACAGTCGCATCCCGAGACCGAATTCGGCGTTATCTTCAAAGAGAGAGTTCGACCAGGCGGGACCCTTACCTTTTTGACCGACAGCCCAGGGTGTGGTCGGCTGGTTGGCGCCATAAATTGAGGAACAACCAGTCGCGTTGGCTACGACCATGCGATCACCAAAGAGTTGAGAAGCCAGTTTGATGTAGGGGGTTTCACCGCAACCAGCGCAGGCACCCGAGAACTCAAACAAAGGTTCAAGCTGCTGCGAGTACTTGATATTGGTAGTTTTGACTTCTTCTCTTGGGAGCAAGGGCAAATCCAGGAAAAATTCCCAGTTTTCTTTTTCAGTTTCACGGATCGGAGGCTGAGGTCCCATGTTGATCGCGTGGCGGGTGGGATCGTTTTTGTCCTTACCCGGGCAATTTTCAACACAAAGCGCGCAGCCAACACAATCTTCGGGCGCTACCTGGACAGTCCATGAATAACCTTCCTTCCATTCACGGAAGCTGGAAGGTTTGCTTTTGAAAGTTGCCGGAGAGTTTTCGAGCAGTGCGGTTGGATACGCTTTGGTGCGAATGGTTGCATGCGGGCAAACAAAGGAACAGCGTCCGCACTGGATACACAGGTCGGGTTCCCAAATCGGAATTTCGAGGGCGATGTTGCGCTTTTCCCACTGGGTTGTGCCGGAGGGATAGGTGCCATCATCCGGGAATTTGCTCACAGGGATCTTGTCGCCGTTGCGGGCAATCATCTCGCCGAGAACTTCCTTGACAAACACAGGGGCATTCTCAGGAACAGGCTGGCGGCGATAGTGTCCGGAGGTAATCTCCTTCGGGTAGTTGACTTTGTGCATATTGGCAACTGCCTGGTCGACGGCTTCGAAGTTCTTCTGAACAACTTTTTCGCCCTTGCTGCCGTAAGTATCCTCAATGGATTTCTTGATGGCGGCAATCGCTTCGTCAGTCGGCAAAACATTGCTGATCGCGAAGAAACAGGTCTGCATAATTGTGTTGATGCGGTTGCCCATACCGGTGGCTTCAGCGACTTTGTATGCGTCAATGATGTAAAACTGGATATTTTTGGTAACCATATCCCTCTGCATCTCGACAGGCAGGGTATCCCAAACTTCTTCGGTTGAAGCGATCGTATTGAGCAGGAAGATCGAACCCGGGCGGGAGTATTTGAGCAGGTCGAAGCGGTCGATAAAGCTTACCTGGTGACATGCAAGGAAGCTGGCTTCGTTATCCGAGATGAAATAAGGCGAGCGAATCGGTTCAGGACCAAAACGCAGGTGAGAGACCGTCACACCACCAGACTTTTTAGAGTCGTACTCAAAGTAACCCTGGGCATAGTTGGGAGTTTCTTCACCGATGATCACGATCGAGTTTTTATTTGCGCCGACAGTGCCATCCGAGCCAAGCCCGAAGAACATCGCCTGGATAACGTTATCAGGCAGAATTTCGAAACTGGGGTCATATTCAAGGCTCAGGTTGGTGACATCGTCTTCGATACCGATCGTAAAGTGTTCTTTGGGTTCTGCTTTTGCCAGATCATCGAAAACACCTTTGATCATGGCGGGGGTGAAATCCTTGGAGGAAAGACCGTAACGTCCCCCAGTGACCAACGGCATGGTCGGGCAGGCAACGCTGCCGTCGTTCAAACCGATATTGAGAGCATTGATGACATCCTGATAGAGAGGTTCGCCGATCGCGCCGGGTTCTTTTGTGCGGTCGAGCACGGCAATTTTCTTCACGGTTGCGGGAATGATATCGATAAACTGCTGTACGGGGAACGGGCGATACAGTCGGACGATAATCACACCGATCTTTTCGCCGCGAGCGTTCAGATACTTGGCAACTTCGGAGGCAGTCTCAGCACCCGAGCCCATAATCACCACCACGCGGTCGGCATCCGGAGCGCCGTAGTATTCGACCAGGTGATACTGACGACCGGTCAGGTCGGCAAACCGGTCCATCTCTTCCTGGACAATTCGGACAGCTTCGGGATAGTAGCGGTTAACTGTCTCACGACCCTGGAAATATGTGTCGGGGTTTTGTGCGGTACCGCGAATAAAAGGATGGTCTGGCGATAGAGCTCGGGCACGATGAGCCTGGACCGCGTCGTCATTAATCATCGCGCGAAGGTCATCATCGCTCACACGTTCAATTTTGTTAATCTCGTGTGAAGTTCGAAAACCGTCAAAAAAGTGGACGAAAGGAATGCGTGAGCGCAAAGTAGCTGCCGTAGCAATCACCGCGCTATCCTGGGCTTCCTGGGGAGAGTTGCTTGCCAGCATGCCCCAGCCAGTCTGACGGACTGCCATGACGTCGGAATGGTCGCCGAAAATAGACAAAGCCTGGGCAGCCAACGAACGGGCAGAGACATGGAAAACTGCTGGTGTCAACTCGCCGGCAATTTTGTACATGTTCGGGACCATCAGTAAAAGCCCCTGGGATGCAGTGAAAGTCGTTGAAAGGGAGCCGGCTTGCAGCGCGCCATGAACCGCGCCCGCCGCGCCGCCTTCGGACTGCATTTCGATCACAGTTGGGACCGTTCCCCAAATATTCGGGACGCCTTCTGCCGCCCACTGGTCAGCAAATTCACCCATACCCGAAGAGGGGGTGATGGGATAGATGGCGATCACTTCGTTTAGCCTGTATGCCACATGAGCGGTTGCTTCGTTGGCATCAGTCATAACCATTGCACGTTTCATTTATCTTCTCCTGTTTTGTGTAGTAGAATTTAGTCTTCTTAACACAGCAAAATTGAGTTTCCACATTGTGGAAACCTTCACATTGTATTGTAACCGATAACCCATTTCCTGACAGGTCAGATTCGGTGATTGTTATTATTTTCACGTAAATTTTGAGGTTTTTTCTTCTTCATCCTATTATAGGATCTACATCCCTCATCTTTTGCCAAAATAATTAACGGCAAAAGACTATGTAAGCTCAGCAATTCTCAATATGCATGTGTTTAGATTTAAAGGGGGAGCAGGGAGCCGGGAATAGGAACTGGGTTTTGTC
>DHRN01000089.1:0-1515 GCA_002411175.1 Anaerolineaceae bacterium UBA5311
GGAACGGTTGCCATGCCATCCCGAAAGCAACCGTAGGGCGAGACGTTTGTACCTCCCGCCCTATCGCAACAGGAACCGCAAAAATGTTATGCTATCGCGTCGAGGAAGCCAGGGGTTTTAAGGTTGTATTCGAGTAGGTAGGTCAGATATTTCTCTATCAATACACTCAACTCTTTGTCCACCTCTTCAGGAATCGAGCGGTTTTTTACCTGAGGCCAGGGGGAACGCTGAAAAAACCTCAGATATTTCAAAGCTTTCATGCTTATCGACCAGGCTGACGGGTCGCCTGAGAGCGAACGAGGGCAGATCACACCGCCCAATTTGGCAGAAAAATATTGATTTTCAGGTTGGATAGCAGCCCCGCAAACCACGCATTCCTGCAATTGTGGTCTGAAGCCCAAAATATCCATCAAATGCACTTCGTAATAGTGCACTGCTATCGCTGGAGAGATTCCGTTGTCGAGCCGGACAAGTGTCTCGATTAACAGGTTATAGAGCGGGCGGTTTTCGCCCTCTTCGTAGGTAAAACGGTCCAGGATTTCCAAAACGTAAGACGCCTGGGCAGTCAGTATCAAATTTTTTTTGATGTTTTCGAAATTTCGGATGGTATCCACCTGGGTAATTACATCCAGATTGCGACCTTTTGCCAACTGCAATATCACCTGCGTGAAAGGCTCCAGGTGCCCGGCTTTGCGGCTCTTGATCTTCCGCACGCCTTTTGCAATCGCCTGCACTTTGCCTTTTTCGAGCGTATACAGGCTTAAAATGCGATCCGCCTCCCCAAATTCCCGGTGGCGGATCACGATGCCCTGTGCTCTGTAGGATCTCTGTTCGCCTGGCATAATTGTGTTCTATTGCATGCCTTCCGGTCCGAAAGAACGCGGCAAAATACCATCCAGGGTATTCTCATAGGCGATATTTCCCGCTTCGTCCGCAAGGACCACTGGCATATCAAGCGCTCCAAACTCGCGCATCACCTGGCGGCAAGCGCCACATGGCGAGCCGGCATTATGAGTGATCACGGCGATGCCAAGTATCTTTCGGTTACCTTCGGAGATCGCCTTGAAAATCGCCACTCTCTCAGCACATAAACCCGAAGGGTATGCCGAATTTTCGATATTGTTCCCGCCGTAAATAACCCCATCCTCAGCCAAAACAGCTGCCCCTACGTGGTAATTTGAGTAGGGAGCATAGGCGTTGGCTTGATATTGCCGCGCGACTTCCACCAGGTCTCGCTTTTGATCAATCGTTAATCGGTCCATTTTCTTCTTCAAATTTCTCCATCATGGCGGCAGGATCTACTCTTGTCACTCTTACGGTCAGAATACGGCGAGCGACCACTTCCTCTACGGTGAATTCATAACCATCACTGTAAACCATTTCGCCAGGCTGAGGAACACGCCCGAGCTGACCATAAATATAGCCGCCCAGGGTGTCTGCAAATTCATCAGAGATGTGCGCCCCGAGAATTTCATTAAACTCGTCGATTGTTGCCCGTCCCTGGATAATGTAGCT
>DHRN01000089.1:1722-24210 GCA_002411175.1 Anaerolineaceae bacterium UBA5311
GTGACGACACCGGATACCCCACCGTATTCGTCCACAACCAATGCCATGTGCACACCACGAGATTGCATCTCAGCCAGCAGTTCGTCCACCTTTTTAGCTTCAGGCACAAAATATGCCGGGCGGATCAGGTGCCTCTGATTGGCAATGCAATCGTCCCCATCAACCACCGCCAGCAGGTCTTTGGCGTACAACAAACCAATAATATTGTCGATTGTGTCGTCATATACCGGCACGCGGGAATGCCCGGCATTAATAAACTCCTGCCTGGCTTCCCGGATTGTTGTATTCACATCCAATGCCAAAACGTCCATACGCGGCACCATGATATCTTTGGTCATGGTTTCGCTGAACTGGAAGATGGAGTAGATCATCTCTCTTTCGCCCTGGTCAAGCGTGCTTTCGGGCTGGTCCTGCTCCACCCAGTCACGCAGGGTTTCGTCCGTTACGGATAAGGTTACCTTCTCGGCATAATCACCCAACAAAGCCATCATTAATTTGGTCAATGGAGTAGTGAAAAAACTTATCGCACTGGCTGCACCAGTCCAGCGCATGGCGGCTTTTTCAGGCGATTCCAGAATCTTCCGCTCCAGGAGGAATTCAAGGGCGGTAACAATTACCATCACTACTACCAATATCAAAATGATCAGATAGGAATCACTGATATTGGTTCCCCGGGACAAAAACAGCACGGTAAACCCGGCTAACAAAAAATGCGAAACCACCAAACCCAGTCTGAGTGCCGTGCGCAAACTTTGTTTTTCGATTAAGCTTATGGTTTTATCCACCTTGGCATGGCTTTCCACGCTGTAGCTTAAAAGCCACGGCAGTCGTGCATGAGTGAATGATGATTTTGCTGCTGAGGCGATCAAATCGATGATCAAAAAGATCACCCAGAAGATACCCAGCCATTGAGATTCGGCCACATTAATCCTTTCTTACTTTTGGCTTGGCAGGCACACCATAGACAAGCGTGTTATCTGGCACGTCGTCTACAACAACGGAACCCGCCCCTGTTTTGGCATTTTTGCCAATATTTAACGGCGCGACCAACATTGTATCGCTGCCGATGAATGTGTTTTCTCCAATTTCAGTATGGTGTTTCTTTTTTCCATCAAAGTTGCAGGTGATGGTTCCCGCACCAATATTGACATTTTTTCCGATGGTCGCATCCCCAATATACGAGAAATGCCCCATCTTGACGTCTTCAGCAAGCTTCGAATCCTTCACTTCGCCGAAGTTACCCAGGTGTACCCGGTCTCCCAGGATTGCTCCTTTACGCAAGTGGCTGTATGGTCCCATGCTGACGTGGTTACCCAGGCTGGCTTTCTCTGCAACGCAGTAAGTAATCATGCAGTTGTTACCAACGGTGGTATCGACCAGGGTGGTATCCGGACCAATCTGGCACTCTTCGCCTATCCGGGTGCTGCCGCGCAAGTGTGTGTTGGGAAGAATGATTGTGTCCTGACCAATGGTCACATCGCTTTCAACTGTACAGCTGTCCGGGTCCAAAAAAGTGACCCCATCAAGCATCCATTGCCGGATCACACGCCTGCGCAAGGCAACTTCACAATCTGCAAGGTCAACGCGTGTGTTTATCCCCAACCCCTCGGAAGGGTCATCCAGCACGAATGAATCCAGCCTTAGGTTTTGTTCTGCTGCCATTCCAACCAGGTCGGTAATGTAATATTCTCCTTTAGGTGATGGTTGAATTTTTTTCAAATTATCCCACAACCAGGCGGCGACGAAGCAGTAGACAGAAACATTGTATTCGCGGACATTTTTTTGCTCAGGGGTCGCGTCGGCGTCTTCGACAATTGCGGTTAGCTTACCAGCCGAATCCCTGATGACCCGACCAAAACCGCGGGGAACCTCACCAACGACGCTGGTCATGGTAAGGGTGTTTCCAGTTCGCTGGTGGAATCCGATAATCGAACTGACGGTTTCTTTGCGCAGCATGGGCATGTCAGCAAAAGTTACTAAAACCAGGTCCGATTTTCCTGCCAGCAGTGGTTCTGAGCTCATGACTGCGTGCCCGGTGCCAGATTGCTCTGCCTGCAGGGCGAATTGCACGCCATCGCCGTACATATTTTTTACAACCTGGGTTACTTCATCACTGCCATGTCCAACAACGACAACCGGTGGTAATGAACTGATGCTTACAACGTTGGAAAGCGAATAGTACACAAGCGGTTTCCCCAAAAGTTTATGCAGCATCTTGGGTGTGCGTGATTTCATGCGCGTACCCATGCCAGCAGCGAGTACAACAGATGCGATTGTCATTGGTTGCTCCGGAATTTAATAAGTGAAAATACAGGATCGTGTGCTATGCAAATCCTGCAACCAGGTGGGTCTGAATCGTCTTCGTTTGTTTCCACGATAAATCAGCCGGGGCACTTGGAGTCGAACCAAGATCAACGGATTCAAAGTCCGGTGTGCTGCCATTGCACCATGCCCCAAAGAGTAGCCCATATTTTAGCATAGATTCAACCTGATGCCAAATTCGCCACAGCCGTCAATTTTACTACAGACCGAATCAATCTGGATGTTGGTTAACTGGCGAATCCTGAATCGAACTTACCTGGCGCTCACTTGTGTGATCGTCCAGGAATCTTCAAGCTGTTCGATTTGGTATTCCGTCTGTTGCCCGGTATTGTCTGTGTAGACAAATCCATCCATATCGGTCTCAATCGCTTCGCGCACCTTGTTTTTGAAGGCAAGCGGGATATCTTCGTTGCTGCCTTGTGGAATGACGTAGATATTTGAATATTCCGCAAAGAGATTTAGCTCAGAATCAGTAATTGAGTAACCACCAGGAACGGTCAGGATGCCGTATTGGTCTTCCTCATACGAAAAGTTTTTCTCCCCGCGCTCCAGCGCAAGACCAAGATTCAGCATGAACTCATGTGTATGGATGATTTCGTTGTTCTGCCGGTCGTATGGTTCAACGTAAAAAGTACTGACGATAACAGCATCGCTCCTGGTTGAAATCTGGGTTGCCTTGCGATCCTTGGAGATTTCATAGGTTATGCCCTGGTGCTCAAACAATTGGGCATCCTCCGCCAATGCAGTTTGGATTGCCTCAATCAATTCCTCCGGGAGAAGATTCTCGCCGACAGCCTCAAGGTTTCCCAACAACGATTCGGCTATGGGTACAAGTCGGAAAATACGATAAGAGCCTTCGCCCAGGGCATCGATGGAATAGTTGACCTGGTTGACCGAAAACTGTTGTTTGCCGTTTTCCAGGGCGGTAAGAAAGGCTGTTCTCTGATTGCCCTCGAAGAGTTCACTTTCTTTATTAGTGTAAATCATGTTTTTATTCAGAATGGCGCTGGTTGAGGGCGTGGAAGGCGCTGTCGTATTTTGGTCTGACGGAAGGTCGGTAGGTTCGCCAGGGGTCACAGAGCAAGCTGTGACTAATGCGAACAGAACTATAGTAAGAAGTAGTTTCTTTATGTTTGTTTTCATAACTGCACTATTGTAACTGAGAATAGGGAAGGTGTGAAGGCTGTAGTTTGAAGATAAAACCGCCTCTTTTGAGGCGGTTTTGTTAGTTACCTGAACCAGACTTGTGTCATAAACAGAGCGAGCAATATCCAAACCACAGCCATGGCTGCTGTTAGCGCCAACCCGGCTAATAAGGCATAGAAGGTATAGCGCCTGGCATCTGAGCCGGACATTCTTTCGCCATACGTCTCCACTCTTCGCTTGCGATCGAGCTCGCGAGCCTGTTTTTCTGCAAAACTGACGGTGCGATCATGCCAGGGAGCGCCAGCCACGTCCATGTCAGCGACCACCCTGCCATCGTCATCATCATATTGCCTTTTCTGATTCTTCATCTACCAGAGTTCCTTGCTCATTGTATAGATGACATACTACCATATGACCGGGTTCAATTTCACGTGTTTGTGGAACCACAGTCTTACAAATTTCCATGACATACGGGCAACGAGTGTGGAATTTGCACCCTTTGGGCGGGTTTGCCGGGGAGGGGATGCTGCCTTCCAGGATAATCCGGTTCATCTTGTAATTCGGGTCTGGAACTGGAACCGCACTCAACAGCGCCTGGGTATAAGGATGCAGCGGGTTGGCAAATAAATCGGTCTTACCGCTATATTCCACCAGGTCACCCAGGTACATCACACCGACGTAGTCGGAAATGTGTTGAACCACGGAAAGATCGTGTGAAATGAACAGATAAGCGATTTTATTGGTCACCTGAAGTTCTTCGAGCAGGTTAATAATCTGTGCCTGAATCGAGACATCCAATGCCGAAACTGGCTCATCGCAAACCACAAATTCCGGATTCAGCGCCAATGAGCGGGCAATACAGATACGCTGGCGCTGTCCACCCGAAAATTCATGCGGATAGCGGTCTTTATGATACGGCTGCAAACCACATTGGAGCATGACATGATCGAGGTGATCTTCAAATTCAGAAGGAGGGACGATTCGATGCTCGCGGACCGCTTCGCCGATAATTTCGCTAATTGGCATACGCGGAGAGAGGCTTGAATAAGGGTCCTGGAAGATCATTTGCATCTTGGGGCGCAGCCCGCGCAATTCGGAACGGGTAGCCTCAAAGACGTTTTTTCCGCGGAACAGAACCTTCCCGCTGGTGGCTTCGTTCAGCCTCAGCATGGTCTTGCCTACGGTGGTCTTTCCGCTTCCAGATTCACCAACCAACCCCATCGTTTTGCCGCGTTCGATGCGGAAACTGACATCGTCAACTGCTTTGACATGTCCGACGACTTTTTGCATCAAACCCGCTTTAATTGGGAAGTATTGTTTGAGGTGATTTACCTCGACAATATAGCGGCTTTCGCTTTGGTTATTCTTTGCATCATTATTATTTGCCATAATTTGCTATTACCTCCTCATCTTCGTAGAGATAGCATACTGCCATATGGGTCGGGGAGAGGAAATATTCAGGAGGATAAGGACCGTCACAGATGGGCATCCGCCTGTTGCAGCGATCTTTGAAATAGCAATAATTAGGCATGTTAATCGGGTTCGGAACGGTACCGGGAATGCTATACAACTTATCGACTTCCTTATTAATAACTGGCTTCGATGCCATCAAACCGACCGTGTAAGGGTGCATCGGGTTGTTGAAGACCTCTTCTGCAGTACCTTTTTCGACGATTCGCCCGGCATACATGACCACAACAAAGTCTGCCATTTCTGCCACAACCCCAAGGTCATGGGTGATTAGCATAATACTTGAATTGATCTTATCTTTCAAGCTGCGCAGCAAGTCGAGGATTTGCGCCTGAATGGTCACATCAAGAGCGGTCGTAGGTTCGTCTGCGATAATCAGGCGCGGGTTACAAGCTAACGCCATCGCGATCATAATACGCTGGCGCATACCTCCGGACAACTGGTGTGGATACATATCGTAAACGCCTTCGGCGTTGGCGATACCCACCAGTTCGATCATTTCCAGGGTGCGCGCTTTGACGTCCTCTTTCGTCATTTCAGGGTTATGCAATTGAATTACTTCGTCAACCTGGAAGCCGGCAGTGAAAACCGGGTTCAGACTGGTCATTGGTTCCTGAAAGATCATCGAGACTTCGTTTCCGCGAATTTTTTCCATTTCAACAATAGGCGTCTTGGCGATATCATAGACCCGGTTACCAGCATTCAAGCGGATTGTTCCTTCCACGATCTGACCTTGCGGTCTTTGCACAAGCTGCATCAGTGAAAGCGCGGTGACTGACTTGCCGCAGCCCGATTCGCCAACTACGCCGACGGTTGAACCAATTGGCACATCATAAGTAACGCCGTCGACAGCCTTCACAGTGCCGATGTCGGTGAAAAAGTAGGTATGCAGGTCATCAAACTCGACCACATTTTTGGGGTCGCGCATCTTCGTCAAAAACTCGCTCTCAGGGACGTTTTTACGTTTGCGCTCCTTTTCGATTGCGTCGGTTATCCGACGATTTTCCCGACTGATCCGGTTGGATTCTCTCGCGGTTAAGTGAATCTTTTCGGTAATTACATTATCTTCCAGGTCGGTAGTGTCGTATTGTGTTAAATCTTTTTCTTCGGTCATTTTCTCACCTTAGCGTCTCATTCTCGGATCATATGCGTCACGTAAACCATCGCCAACAAAGTTGAAGCCTAAAACGGTCAACAAAATCAAAGCGCCAGCAGGAATCCACATAAACCAATAGGTACCCATGATAAACGCGTCAGAAGAAATGTTGATAATGGAACCCCAGGATGCCAGGGGATACTTGATACCCAGCCCCAGGAAACCAAGGGTTGCCTCTGTAATGATCAACCCTCCCAGGCTGCCGGTTGCCGTTACGATCAGGATTGGCATAACATTTGGCACCAGGTGTCGGAATATCTTTCGGCTGGTGCGCACACCCGTAGCTTCGGTTGCCACCATAAAATCTTGTTCGCGTAAGCTTAAAATTTGACCGCGGACAACGCGGGCAATGCCAGTCCACCCCAACAAACCCAAAATCGCCATCAGGATGAACATACGCTGCATCGGTTCGACCTCCAGCGTATCCATTACAGAGCCAAAGATCAAAATTAGGGGCATTTGGGGGATGCTGTTGAACAGGTCGACAAACCGCATCAAAGCAGTGTCAATCCAACCGCCAAAGTAACCAGAGATACCGCCAATGGTCACACCGATAATCAGTTCGATGAAAACTGCCACAAAACCGACCATCAAGGAAATCCGTCCTCCATACATCAGGCGGGTTAACATATCCATACCGTTGTTATCCAACCCAAGAGGATGGGCAATCGTTGGAAACTCGAACATATTGATCAGAGTAGTCGTGGTTTCTCTTTTAATATAGTAATTTGTGTTGACCCGATTAATGTCATATTCTGTGGTCACACCATTTGCATCAGTAAATTCAAATTCAGATTCCCGGTTGTTGATTGCTTCGCGGGCGAGTGCCTTGAATTCAACAGAGAGGAATTCGCCCTGATCGAGCGGGTTCACGATAATATCCGAAACTTCGGCAAATGGTTCTCCCTGGTCATCAAGGATGGTGACCTGACCTTCATGCTCCACAATCTGGAATTCCCGGTTGTTAAACGTGAAAGAGGTTTCGTCGTTTACGTTTGCCATCCCACTGCGCAGGCGGAAATCATAAGAGCCGACCAGTGAATTATCTTCTGCCCTGTATGCATCAAAGATTGAATAGCTGGCAATAGCCACATCGCGCTGGGTGGAAATATGGGTAGTTTTCATGACCTGGCTGAGCACGTAGGTTTCGCCATTGAGTTCAAATGTGATCTCGTCAGCTGCATCAGCTGCTTCAAAAGCCTCAGTAAAACCCGGAGGTAAGGTATAGCCGCCTACAGGGTTAACTCTTCCCAACATCACTTCTGCGACATTTTCAAGCTCAGCAATGCGATAAAAACCTTCGCCTTCTTCAAAGAAAGCAAAGCTTCGGTCTCCTGAACTGAAAACCGTTTCGCCTTTGCCAAGAGCAAGCAGGAATCTCGCGCGGTCTCCTCCTTCGAAGGAGGAACTAGGATGAACCGAATAACGTAATTCGGTATTGTAGATCGCCCCGGCATAATCTTTACTGATTGTGTCTTGTTTATAAAACACCTGGGTCTGTGTATAAGGTGACAAGAAAGGACCCACAAAGGAGAACAAGAACATTAATACCAGGATAACCAGCCCAAGGACAGCCAGTTTATTTCGAATGAAACGCTTGAAAACAAGCATCCCGGGTGATAATGTCTTAACCCTGCGGGCATCATCAAGAGCCATCTCCTGATGTGACGGTGGGCTTTGTGTCGGTTCTGCAGGGAAATTGGTTGCTTCTAATTCACTCATTTTCCACCACCTAATTGACCCTGATCCGCGGGTCGACTATAGCGTACAGGATATCAGACACCAAAATACTGACCTGTGTTAGCAAAATCAAAAATACCATGTAGAACATAGCAAACGGAATGTCACCGCGAATGATCGCCTGGTAAGATATATAACCGATCCCAGGGATCTGATAGAGTGTCTCAGTGATCATTGCTCCCGTAAACATGCCAGGTAAAATACCACTCAGCGAAGTCACCAGGGGGATCAGCGTGTTTCGAAAAGCATGCTTGTTAATCACGACTTTTTCAGGCAAGCCTTTTGCGCGGGCAGTCCGGATATAGTCAGAGTTGAGCACTTCCAGCATGTTTGTACGCGTATATCGCATCAACCCTCCCACCGAGAGCATCATCAGAGTGATTACAGGAAGGACGAGGTGATAGGCGATATCAATGGTTTGTTCGAATGAAGTCATCGTCGTATGGAAACGACCGGTCAAACCATAGAGATCGAACCATTGCAGCTTGATCGCAAATACGTACTTCAGGATCGTAGCAAGGAAAAACGTTGGTAATGAAATACCCATCAGGGCGAAGAATGTAATCGCGTAATCTGTGCGGCTATATTGCTTTCTCGCCGCCAGGATACCCAATGGTATTGCGATAAAAAATTGTACCAATGTGGTGACGATATTCAGGATAATCGACACCCATATTACTTCCGAAAACTTCTCAGTTACTGGTACAGCATAATGCCAGGATTCACCAAAATCTCCCTTAATTGCGTTACCCAACCAACCGAAAAAGCCGGGAATAATGCCCTTATCCAAACCGTAAACCTGGTTTAACTCTGTGATCCATTCCTGGTACGTTTTTGTACTCAGGGGGTTCGAAGCTCGTTGACGGGCAACAGATTCAACGTAGGATGTAGGTAAACTACGAATGACCGTATAAGAAAGCATTGCTCCAAAGAAGGTGATAAAGAGACCCAGGATGATTCTCCTTATAATAAAATTTTTCATAAACGCTCCTCAATTTACTGTGTGGGTAAAGGAAGACTCAAGTGGTTAGTGACGTAATGAGCCCACCCAAGCGGGTGGGCTCATTGTTTTCATTACCCTTTACAGGTCACTGGTTAGTTCATCTCCACCAGTTCGAGATCGTTCATCCAGCCCCAGAAAGTAGTAATATCGGGAGTCAAGCTTTCGATATTGATACGCTCGGTACTGAAGATGATAGCGTTCTTGCGCTGGTAGGTCGGAATTTCGACAGCCCAGTCGATGATGCGGTCCAAAGCCTGTTTGTAGATGGCTTTGCGGAATGACTGTTCATCGCTCAGGCGGGCTTCCATAATCAGATCATCGAGTTCCGCGTCCATAATGTGATAGTGATTGGACGTGGAAGGACCGTCACCTTCAACGGTGTTGGTGCTGTAGTAGACCTGGTACATATCGGGGTCAATAGTTGAGCCCCAGGCTGCAGTCCAGCATTCCTGAGTGCCGGCATCCAGTGCATCCCAGAGGATGTTGGCGTCAGCGGGGTCGTTGATGTTGAGTTCGATACCGATGTTGCCAAGGGAATCGCGGGCACCAGTCAAAATCGCGAAGGCGGGATGGTCACCAGTACCGCCACCAGGAACGATAACTTCGTAAGAAAGTTTCGCGCCTTCGGGGGCTTCGGTAACAACGCCGTCAACGACGGTGTAGCCAGCGGCTTCAAAGAAACCAGCGGCGGCAACTTCGGCAGCGGCATATTTATCTTCCTGGGTCATTTCTGCGGTGTAGATGGGGTTGCCATCGACATCCACGGAGAATGCAATCGCGTAGCCTTCGTCAGTCGGCTGGGGAGCAGCCCAGGAGGTGTTGGAAATTGGGTAGTTGATGACGGCGGCGCCTTCACCATAGTAGCTGTCAACTGCGACATCGCGGTAGACAGAGTAAATGGTGGCAAGCCCGCGGCGCAGGTTCTTGGAAGCATCGGAGTCGGGGTCACCGTCCACGTTAACTGTGGAGGCGTTAATGCCGATATAGCCATAACCAAGGTTGTCAACCAGGCTCGTGGTAATCACGGGACCGGTCATTTCGCCATTGGCGTTGGCATCCATAACTTCCTGGAAGCGGGTCTGGTTGTAGCTCATCTCGCCAGCGTCGGCGACACCAGAGGTCAAAGCGGTAACAACTTCAGCTGACTGGGTTTCACGGAATTGGATTTCGCGAATCTTGGGTGAGCCTCTGTAATAGAATTCGTTGGCTTCGAAGTAAACAACACGGTTGGTGTATTCGACAAACTTGTAAGCGCCGGCGCCCATGGGGGTGGCGGTAAGGCTCTGCTGTTTGGAAAGATCGCCGTATTCAAAACCGAACATATTGTTTTCGTAGTCATAGAGATCGCGGCTGCCGTAGTAGTGCAGCGGAGTGATCGGCTGACCAAGGATGCTGTAGACAGCGGGTGCTTCGTAACCGGTGGTGACAACCTGGATGGTGTAATCATCAAGCTTGGTGATACCAGCGATATTGGGAACACCCTCGTCGCCCATGGATTCGTCCATCGGACCAAAGTAGCCGATGAAGGCGGTCTTAACATTAGCGACAATATCGGTGCCGGCAGCTGATTCGTAGGGGAATGCAGCGCGGTAATCGTTGTCATAGCTGAACATAATCTCGTTGTAGTAATCTTCAACGGTCGGGAAGGTTTCGACGAGGTCGAAGGTAGCTTCGGACGGAACTGTCAGAACGCCATCTTCGCCAACTTCTCCAAAGCCCCAAAGAACCATACCAAGGGCAACCTGGAGACCTTCGTTTTCAGCAACAACTTCGGGTTCGTGACCGATGTAGTCTGCGGCGTAGGCATCGCGGTAGTTTTGATCAACGTAGTTAACAATACCCTGGGCTTCAGCCAAACCGGCAGCAGCGAGTTGGTCCCAGACATAAGCTTGTTGTTCTTCTGTCCAGGCATCGCCAGCGTATTCGTGGTCCATGCCAGCGGCATAGATGTCTTCGAAGAATGCATCGTACTTTTCGTAAACTTCGGAGGTCGTCTGGGTCTGGTAGTCACTCAAACCGATAATCGGGTAGGAGCTCAAAGTAGTTGAGCCTGAATAGGTGGGATCCAGGAAAGTGTAGTAGGTGAAGATCAGGTCATCAGCAGTGACAGGTTCGCCATCGGAGAACTTCATGCCAACGCGCAGGCGAGCGGTATAAGTGGTGGTGTCAGCATCTGGGTCATAATCGACGTTGATGTCAGCGGCACCCTTATACAGGTAATCGACGCCGTTGTAATTGTGAGTTTCACCTTCAATAGCGTTGTAGATAATACCGCCAACGCGGTCAGTGGTCATCACGGCAACCTGGGTCATATTGGCAACATCCATGTCGTAGCCGGTTTCGCCAAAGAAGGGGCTGAACTTCTGTGAGAAGTCCTGATACGCGACAACCATGGGGGTGTCAATTGTTGGGGCGGTGGGAAGATTTTCGCCAAAAGGTTGATCTTCGAACACGGGTTCCGGTTCGGTTTCGACCTCGGTGGGTTCTTCAACAGGTTCTTCCACTGGGGCTTCGGTTTCGACGACCGGGGGTTCGGTTTCAACCGGAGCTTCGGTGGGAGTGCCGCAAGCGGCGAGTGCTACGCCAAACATGACGAGCACAATCAAGATAGAAAGGTTTCGTGCAAATTTACTCATTATTCTCCTAATTCTCCTTCTAAGATTTAGATTATTATAAATTAATAAGAATTTAGTGTCAACACGGGTTGATTTCACCAGCATCTTACTAATTCATTCGCTTTTAACAGGAGTTTCCTCCTTTTCGATCTCAATCTCGTTCGCTTTTCTAAATATAATCCAGATAAGCACAGAGGTTGCCAGCACCAGTCCGGAATAAATTGCCTCACGATCCAACGCCTGGAGGTTGGCTGCAAAAACAAGGTAAATCAAGATCCCAATAATGCCGATTGCCATAAAAATCAGGTATAAACGGCTCATATTGATGATTCTTTTGTATGACAAACCAATTTCTTCGTTGCGATAAGGTCTTTTTTGGTTCGGGATCCTCAAAATACCGGCAGCGAGGAACACAAGCGGAAAGAAAGCTGCCGTATAAGGTATGGCGGCATACATCCGGTTCAGACCAGGGTTGTTGATAAACCCCGCACCGATATGCAGGGCGCAGGCAGCCATAAACAGCAGCAGAATCTGCCGCCTGAAGCTCTTAATTTGAGATTCTTCGAGTTTGAGATGGAAATAATCACCTTGATAAACTGCGGTCTTCTTTACACGACCGCTGCCATCTTCCGACTCGACGAGGTCATAGTCTTTTATGTATTTTTTCGAAGCCATAACTACCAGTTGGACAATTGTAACATCCATTTTCCGATTTGGCACAAGTTAACAATTGGCTTATTGGCTGCCGCGACGTTAATCTGTTGGGGAGAATTTCCACAAAACCTCAAAAGTTGCCTCTCCAGGCAAATTGACCCGCTTTGAAGCCGCCCACAAGCGATATTGGGGCATCAGGGGGATAGCCGGCAGGTATTCCGCCATCAAAGCAGCCTCATCCAGCGCTTCACCGTCTGGCAGCCTGTTCGATATCCGCCAGCAGGCTTCATCGAAACTCGCGTCTTCCATGCCGGCTATGTTGGTGCCGACCCAACTATTAATAGAAGAAGGGATTTGATCTGAAGTGTAAAGCTGGCAGGTGTTGGTATGCTCCTGTTTCCAGGAGACCAACGCCAAATTAAAATTGCGCCCAAACAGGGGACCTTCCGGTCCCGGACGGTAAAGTTCAGGCAGCGGTGCCGACTGTCTGGATAAGGAAATGTAACAGCGGCTTAATCGATTGGTAATTTCTTCAGCGATATCCAGATCAACCTGGCTCTGTCCCAGCCAAAGCCCAAACGCCAATGGGGTGCCGTCGAGCACATTCGGAACGCCCTGGGCAAATCGCCCTGCTCCTGCTTCGTCGTTGGTAAACACCCATCCGATTTCCTCCAGATAGGCATTGTTAGCGTCAGGGTTGTTTGAAGACATGTTTTCCGATGTCGGAATCAGGTCTTCCGGTAAGTGTTCAGCCAGATATTCCCTGACCAATCCATCCGCGTCAATACAAGCCGCGATCGCTTTTCTGGTTTCTACATTGCCGAAAATATCTTGTCTTTGGCTGGTCCAGGGGCTATAGCTGCCGTCATCAAATTGGGCGGGTTTGATGCCAAAGACCAACTGCTGCACGGATTCCCAGTTTTCTGCAACGAGCGCGTATTTATCCAACAGTTCTTCGAGCTGACTTTTATCCAGGTTTTCGAGCTGATAGGTCATATCCAGAAGGTCACACTGCCCGCTTTCCAGTTTTTGCAAAGCCGCGTCAAGTTCAGGTTCGATCCGGAAAATTAGCTGGTCATAAGCCGGATAGTTCTGCCCGGCAAGGATAAAATTTGGGTTTCTTTCCAAAATGATCTGGCTCTCAGGAGCCCAGCTTACCAACCTGTAAGCGCCCCAACCCAAAGGATTGCGGACGGTCAGGTCGTTGCTGAGCAATTCGGTTGAAGCCATTTCACCTAATTGATGGACAGGAAGTGGCTGCCACAAGAGATCCTCGAGCTCGCGCGGTACAAAACCCGGGATCCCTGTCCATACCAGGGTCTGTTCGTCAACGGCGACGAAACTGCCGGTCCTGTCGAGCGCCCACTGAAAGTGACCCAACCCGCTGCGTTCTGCGACATGATAAGAAAAAACAAAATCCTCCGCGACCAGGGCTTCGCCATCAGACCATTTCAGGTCAGGCTTTAGCCGGAATGTGACCGTAAACTGGTTCATCTGGTATTCCTGTTCGTAGTTCCAGACCACCGGGTTCTCAATCGAATAATTGATCGCATGCTCAATCTGGGTTCCTTCAGCCAGGTAGACCACGTTTCCAGCAGCGTTGACAACCGGCTGCCCAACCCGGACTGGCACCGGCTCGAGCATGATGCCGCCATTTGCTTCGCTGGGAATGCCCTCAAAAAACAAGCTTTGATCACTCCCATTTTCAGTTTCAAGCAGGTCCACATAGATCGCGGCAAAAACGCTCTGCTTTGCCCGGCTCGTATTGCCGTCATAACGATACAATCCGGCGGGTTCCTGTGCCATGCAAACGTTCAAAACTTTTGGAAGCGCCTCGGTTGCGGCTGGGGTGGGCGCAAGCGTCGCTGTCTGGATTACGGTTTCCTGTGTTGGCAGCGGGCTGGTCTCAACGGAATTGTTACCACATGCGGCTAAAAGAAAGCTAATTGTCAACAATACCAACAATGCTCGTGTTCGTTTCATTCTTCATCATCCTCCATGTCACCACCAAAGCGCAGCCTCAGGTAAGATTCGTATCTGCCGGGGTGGATTTCGCCCGTCTCGACAGCCGTTCGTACAGCACAGCCGGGTTCGTGCGAATGGCTGCAGTCGTTAAACCGGCATTTCGGAACCAGGGGGGCAATTTCTTTAAAATAGGCATCCAGCTCTTCCCCCTCGACATCCCACAAAGCCAGCGTGCGCAAACCGGGAACATCGGCTATATATCCGCCCACTGGCAATTTAAATAACTGCCGAACCTGGGTTGTGTGGCGTCCCTTACCGGATTCCCGCCCTACATCAGCAGTCTCCAGCTCAACGCCGGGCAGAATGCGATTGATCAGGCTCGATTTTCCAACTCCTGACGGACCTGCCAGGGAGGTGATTTTCCCAGCCAGGTAGGAGCGCATCTCTTCCACGCCTTCTCCAGTTTCAGCGGATGCATAAACGACGTCATAGCCAATATCTTCATAAAGCGAAAATTTTGCCCGGGCGGTTTCGATTCCGCAGAGGTCAATTTTATTGACGACAATGACCGCAGGGATATGGGCACGCTCGGTTACAACCAAAAACCGATCCAACATTCTCAGGCTCGGCTCCGGGTTGGTGCAAGAAAAAACCAACATAGCCAGGTCGGCATTCGCGATGATTATCTGTTGATATTCGTAGTTTACACCGGTAAGCTGGCGTGAGAGCACACTTTTTCTTGGAAGGACTTCTTCGATGCTGCCGGTCATATCGGGCTGCGGATCGATTAACACCTGGTCACCAACTGCCACCAGGTCTCCTTCCGCGCGCCCTTTGCGCAAACGACCTCTCAAGCGGCAGCGATAGATGCCGGCATCCGTCTGCACATCCTGGTAGCCCGCCTGGGTGCGGATGACCAATCCCTGGATCAGCTCAGGCATCTGCCTCGCTACCTACGCGCATCAATCCTCCTCGGGTTGGGCTGGAATGTACGGTCTTTCTTCCCAGGGCATGGTGCCGCCAGCATTTTCCATATCAGAAAAATACAAAGAGATCGCTCTTCTGAATAGCGGGGCTGCCATTTCTGAACCTTCACCAGCATTTTCCAAAATCACCACGACGGCAATGTCGGGTTTTTCGGGGTCGTTTTCATCGGAATAACCGGCAAACCAGGCATGGGAAGCCCCCAACGGGTTTTCTGCTGTACCGGTTTTGGCTGCTATATTATAGGCGAAGTTTTTGAACTGAAAATTCGCCGTACCGCTCGGGTCCCAAACGACCATGCGCATGGCTTCCTGGATTGCTGCCAGGTTTTCAGAGGTAACTGGTAATTGCCCAATTTCCACAGGTTCAAATTCGTAGACAGGCGCATTACCCGCCAGTCCAATTCGTTCAACCACGGTCGGCTGGTACAGGGTTCCACCATTTCCAACCGCCGCGATAAAGTTTGCGATTTGCAAGGGGCTGTTTTGCAGCGTGCTCTGACCAATCGCCATTTGAACATATTCGTTAACATCCGTCGGGGTCATATTGATATACCCTTCAAACTCCGGAATCTCGATACCTGTTGGTTTGCCGAGCCCAAAGCCAGCCGCGACGTCCGGAATGGCAGTACGGTAGCCGTCGTTCCACAGAGTGTAGGCGATATGCCAGAACCAGGGGTTACACGAGCGCATCAATCCTTGCTGAAGTGTCAGCAATCCGGACGCGCCAAAACCTTTATCGTAAGTCCAGTCTTTCCCCACCCAACCGTCCAGCTCATACCAAAGCGAGTCGCAGAAGTAAGGATAATCCTTGGTAAAAACGCCGGTTTCCAGGGCGGCAGCCATGGTTACAACTTTGAAGATCGAACCAGGCGGATAAACACCCTGGGCAGCACGGTTGTACATCGGGTTGAAGGGGTTTTGGGTAACTTCGGCAATCGAGAAAGCAGTGTAAGAGGGTCCGACGAACACATTCGGGTCATAGCCAGGACCCGAAACCATCGCGATCACTTTGCCAGTGTCCCGTTCCATCACTACAATCGCGCCGGAATAACCACCCATGCTTTGCTGCAGCCAGTATTGCAGCTGGCTGTTGATGGTCGTGTAAATCGATTGAGCAGGCTTGGCATCGGCATCAGCAATCTTGGTCAGCACCTGTCCCTGCAGGTCTTTTACATACAAATCAGCGCCATGGGTACCCGCGAGATATTGCTCTCCCCAGGCTTCCAGACCGGAATAACCGATTTTCTCATCGCCTGTATACCCGAGACGTTGATAATATTCCAATCTTTCTGCCGGCACGTTGAGGACATATCCGGTGACATGGGGGGCGATACCGCCGTCATAATAATAGCGCGACTTAAAAGCCGACATGCTGATGCCCGAAAATGAGCTCAACTGGTCAGAATATTCGGCTGCCTCTGCAGCGGTAATATCTCCGATGATGGCATATTGATAATCTGCTGTATTTTCATATTCTTTGCGGATGCTTTCTTCAGAACGGGATAACACGGTCGCTAAAAGCGTGACCATGCGGTCTTCTGTGCCTTCCTCAATTTGCCCTGGAGTCACCATAAGGGTCACAGCGTCTTCAAAAGCAACCAGCGGATAATTGTCGGAAGCATCTGATGAATAAATATGACCCCTGGCAGGGGTTTCAATCACCAGTTCGAGATAATTACCATCGACCAGCTCAGGGAGCATCATCTCATCCGCCCACTGGACATGCCATGCGCCATTTTCAAGGGTAAGGTGCATAATACTCTGCCGGGTGATCGTGCCAACCAAGGCTGTTTCGTAATCCAGTTGATAGCTGACCTGGGCGGCATCCGTGCTTAGCAGGCTGGAAAGAACCTGGTATTGCATTCCCTGCATGGTCAGTTTGACAGCCGTGTTGCGATGACGGGCTTCAAAATCGTCGGGGGTGATTGCGTCTTTGGTCAATCTGCTGAGGGTTTCATACATCGCCGGGTAATCTTCCGCGACCCAAAGATCCAGGTAATCCCTTGCGGCAGTTTCCACATCCGGAGCGGATTCGACGTTCACATTGGGGGTTGGTAAGCCAGTTGTGGCTGTTGGATCATTGACTGGTTCGGGTGTAATTGTCGGATTACATGCGCCCAGCAGCATGCCCAGGGATAGTATCAGGATCAGTGGTTCAATTAATCTTTTCATGTTATTCATCGTTAACATCGCGCAACAATTCAGGATGGATTGTGCAGCTGATGTGATTATACCGCTGACAGAAATCGGCAATATCTGCGTCAAGGCTCAACCCGGCTTTTTTCAACAGTCGGAAGGTGCTGCATAAAGGCAGCCCCATTACGTTGCTATAACAGCCTTGAATTTCTGCCATCGGACGAAAATAAGGGTCCTGGATGGCGTAGCCTCCTGCCTTGTCCGCATAGTCTCCGCGGGATATATAGTCTCTGATCTCATCATCCGAATACTCGCGCATGGTCACAAGCGACTCGCAGATATCGCCCGGAACTTCCCTGTCTACACCCAGATGCAGCGAAAGGGCGGTGTACACACGGTGGGTTTTTGCGCGCAGCAGCTTCAGGATTCGATCGGCATCCCGGTCATCTGTTGGTTTTCCCAAAACGACTCCATCAAGCTCAACGATGGTATCCGCAGAGAGAACGATCTCATCTTTTCCGATCGGGTGAACGCTGCCTTTTTCAAATGCCATGCGCTGGACGTAGTCCCACGGGCTTTCAAAGCTTAGCTTTCGTTCATCAATATCGGCAGGTCGTTTGCTGAAGGGAATGCCAAACAAACCCAGCAGCTCATTCCTGCGCGGCGAAGCGGATGCGAGGATCAATTTTTTGGTATTCATGTCAGGAGGGGATTTTATCATGGCTGCCAGGCAGTTGCTGTCAATGCGCAGATGGGGAAACGCCACAATCCTAAGAAAAAGCGCCGGGTTGCGTAATTAACCTTTGCGTTTAACCTGAAAAGTGTCAAAATCTCTCGCCAGCAAGGTATCAGGGAATATGGCTCTGGCTTCGTCAAGAATATCAGCATCGCGATACCGGCGCGAGATGTGCGTCAAAATCAACTGCCCCACACCGGCTTCATTCGCCAGGCATGCCACGCTTTCCGCTGTGGAGTGCCCATAGGTGGCTGCCATTTCTTGCTCTTCCTTTAAGTATGTGGCTTCAATGATCAGCGCATCCGCCCCGCGAACATGCTCAATCAGTTTTTCCGGCTTGCCAACGTCTCCTACGACCGCAAGGCTTATTCCAGGCTGCTCCGCACCCAGCACCTGGTCTGGCAAAATCGTCCTTCCATCAGGCAGACTGATCTCTTTGCCTGCAACGAGATCTTTTCGCCAGGGACCGGGAGGGACGGACAAGGCTTCTGCCTTTTCTGGCAAAAAAGGTCGCCTGCCATATTCGTCAAATCGATAACCAAGAGAGCTTGAACCGCGGTGGTCCACCGGAAACGCGGTTATCTGGAATTTTTCCGCCTGAAAGATTAGCCCGGGTTTGATATCATAAAGATTGAGCGGGATTCCCGCTGGTTGGTGACGTAATACCACCCCATTGATAAGGTCATCCACTCGCTCCATCGTGTGCCGGCTGCCATAAATATTGATCTCTTCGATTGCTTCCCAGCGTAAAAAAGTAGAAACCAAGCCTGCCAACCCGAGGATATGGTCCAGGTGCCCATGGGTCAGCAAAATGTGATTGAGGCGCTTGAAACCAATTCCACTCTTCAAGAGCTGACGCTGTGTACCTTCGCCGCAATCAATCATAAAGCGATATTCGTCGTGTTGCACGACGAGCGACGACAGACCACGTTTAATGGAAGGGGCAGAGGCGGATGTTCCTAAAAAAGTAATTTCAAACAATGGTAAGTACGCCTTCGCCTATGCTGTTCTTCGGCTGATTTTTCCGATTTGCTTGAGCGCGTTGACAGCGGTCAAACCTACCTGCAAGCCCTGCGATGCTGTGATCGGTAATTTTCCTGATTCTTCTTCGGAAGCTTCAATAAAATTGAGCGCAGCCCGATAGCCCAAAAAAGCCCCCAGGAGCGTTCCCACGATCAAAGTAATCGTTTTTACATTTTGGTTCATATGTTAATTCCTTTTATCAATTAGCCGGGTATGAAGACTTTCAAAAACCTGTTTTGCCTTCTCCCTGTTTTGGTTCCATCCGAGGATAGGCTGAACGCTAATATCAGCGCCCTTTCGAATATGCCAGCGTGCTTTCTCGAATGCCTGCAGAACGCTGATGCCCGCTTTTGGGACCAGGGGTTTAAGTTTGCTTAACCCGAAAATTATCCCAACCAGGACAATTAGTTTTATCAAGGCGAGCAAGAAAAATGGCAGGGATAGCAAGACAACCGAAACCCCGGCTAAATCGCTGATGTCAGGGTTGATACGCCCGTTCATTAAGATAAGCCAAACCATGACAAGCAAGACAACAAACCCCGCTGCCAAAATCGGTAGGAGAATTTGCCAGGTGCGTTGTTGTTTGTGAGCTTTGATTGCCGGTGTTTCAAAATAGTTGTTGGAATCTTTGGTTTCCATGGGGTTTATTTTAGCATGGGAATGGGAAAATAACGATGAATGTAGAGCAGACTGCCCCGCAACCGCCAGGAATCGCTGGGAGTAGAGAAGCTTGCCCACGAGAAAAGGTAGAGATGCTGCCGATACTGTTGGCATGGGTCATGACCAACTGATGGTTTTTTTTCCAACCATGGAAACTAATTCCAAAATTAGTCGAAAAACCCATGAAATTGGCTTCATTAATTTGTATAATTAATGTATAATTTATTTAATAATAAAACACCTGTGCATGGTTCTTAAGCAGACCATGGACTTTGAGTTACTTGACAATTGGTTTGTATGTGGATCGGATGGGTAGCTCCCACCGCATTTGGAAACTTTTTAGCTCTTATCGCATAAGAGCAATGGAACTAAGGCGAGAGGCAGTTGATAGTTAACAGATTTTGGTTAAAACTGTATTCTTAATTGTTATCGGATCCTGAACCGATTCCATCTTTCCACACCTGCCATTCAAGCGAGGATTTTAAAGCCATGGTTATGGACTATGGCTTTTTTTGATAACAATGGCAAATTTGATCACGGACATACAGGCGCAAAAGCGTAATCGCAACCGGGTAAACATTTATCTGGGAGGGAATTATGCTTTCTCGCTCGACCGGGTGGCAGCAGCCTGGTTGACGGTTGGTCGTCAGCTGAGCGATGAAGAAATCATCCGTCTCCAGGAGAAAGATGAATTTCAAATTGCCCTAAGCCGGGCAATGCACTTCCTGGGCTTTCGTGCACGCTCTGAACAGGAAATGGAAACCTATCTTGCTAAAAAAGGTTTTGAACCTCCCCTGATCGAACGGGTCATCGTCCGACTGAAAGAAAGTAAGTTGGTCAATGATCTCGATTTCGCCCAAACCTGGCTGGATAGTCGCCAGAGGTTTCGCCCGCGCAGCAAGAGTTTGATGAAACTCGAACTGCGTCAAAAAGGCGTTGCCGAACCCGAAATCGAACAAGCCTTGCAATCTTCCAACCTGGACGATTTCGACCTGGCGATGGATGCGGGAAGAAAGTTGAGCAGCCGTTATCAAAACCAGGACAAGCCCGAATATGACCGGAAGCTTGGCGCCGCACTTCAGCGCCGGGGTTTCTCTTATGCGATTGTCCGGGAGTGCCTTCCGAAACTTTGGAGAGAAAAGTCAGAGCCAACAGGTGGATAAATAAAAATGGAGCAACTGACACATGAAAACCTTAATGCAATTAAGTCCGCCAGAACCCCGCTTTATGCTTTATGTTTGGGTGGGTCTGGCATTGTTGGGCGGCATCCTGATTGGGTACCTGATTTTTTCCACGATTCGCAGGAATAAAGAAGAAAAACTACAACAGACCAGCAGCGATATTCTCACCCTCGCACGTGAAAAAGCCCAGCAAACCGAGCTTGACGCCAAAGATCAGGCATTAAAAATCATTCGCGATGCAGAATCTGAGATCAAGAACCGCCGTAGTGAACTTAACAAAGAAGATGACCGCCTGGTCAAACGCCGTGAAGAACTGGACAGCCGCTTTGACCAGATGCAGCAGCGTGAGAGCAACCTGAACAAGCGGCAAAGCCGTATCGATAAGCGCGCCAATGAAATCGACTCCCTCTATGAAGAACGTGCCGCCGAATTGCAGCGCGTTAGCGAGATGACCGTTGATGAAGCTCGCGCAATCCTGCTGGGAGAGGTAGAGAAGGAATCGCATGCCGATATGGCGCGCATCATCCGGCAGATCGAAACCGAAGCCCGGGAAACCGGGATGGAAAAAGCCCGCGAGATGATCGCCGACGCGATTCAGCGGGTTGCCTCTGATAAGGTAGCGGAAGTGACCACATCCGTCGTCACCTTACCAAACGAGGAAATGAAAGGTCGCATCGTAGGTCGAAACGGACGTAACATCCGCGCCTTCGAACAGGCAACCGGAGTTGATGTGATCGTGGATGACACCCCCGAGGCAGTGACGGTATCCAGTTTCGATTCAGTGCGGCGCGAAATTGCCCGCCGGACATTGACGCGTCTGGTCAACGATGGTCGTATCCATCCCGCTTATATCGAGAAAATCCTCGAAGAAGAGCGCAAGGAGATGGATGAAGACATCGTCAAAGCCGGCAAAGAGGCTGTTTACGAAGCCGGCGTTCATGGTCTGCATCCTGAAGTGGTGAAAAAGTTGGGACGCTTGAAATATCGGACATCGTACGGGCAAAACCAGCTCGCTCACTCGGTAGAAACCTCTAAAATTGCCAGCATTCTGGCTGCCGAACTCGGCGCGGATGTCGAGGTTGCCCGCACTGCCGCCCTGCTGCACGATCTGGGCAAAGCCATGGACCAAAACGCTGAAGGCACCCACGCGCTATTGGGTGCGGAATTTGCACGACGGCACGGGGTGAATGCGAAGGTGGTCAACGCGATTGCCTCCCACCATCACGAAACCGAACAGGAAAGTATCGAGGCGATTCTGGTTGAAGCAGCCGATGCGATTTCTGGCGCTCGCCCCGGCGCTCGCCGGGAAGACCTTGAGCAGTATATCAAGCGATTGAAGGCCCTGGAGACGGTTGCCAACAGTCATGAAGGGGTCGAGCAAAGTTATGCCATTCAGGCTGGGCGCGAAGTACGCATCATCGTCAAACCTGAAGAGATTGATGATTACCAGGCACACAAGCTTGCCAAAGAGATCGCCAACGAGATCGAACAAACAATGCAATATCCTGGTCAGATCCAGGTTACAGTCATCCGCGAAACCCGTTCGGTCAGCTACGCGAAGTAAAGAATTGCAAAATCTAAAGAGCCCTGACAAACTGAGGGCTCTTTATACAATCAGCAATTCTCAATATGAATGTGTTTAGATTTAAAGGGGGAGCCGGGAGCAGGGAGCAGGGAATAGGAACTGGGGTTGGT
>DHRN01000059.1:0-5332 GCA_002411175.1 Anaerolineaceae bacterium UBA5311
TGTGCTACCTTTGATCCCATTCCAACAACAATTCGCAAACGCGCTGGACATCCTTCAGCTGCAGCTGGGGGTACATTGGCAAGCTAAGAATTCCCGGAACAAGCCGCTCGGTAACGGGCAGCTGATCAAAACCACGCAAGCGCCCTTTGTAAGCTGGCTGCTGGTGGACCGCCTGGGGATAGTGAACGCCGCTTCCGACGCCATGACCGCGCAAAAAAGCCTGCAGCTCATCGCGCCTGTTGGTCTGGATTACATAGAGGTGCATTACGTGTTCGCTTCCCGCGCGCCTTTTGGGGAGGATATAGTTCGTGCCAGTTAAGCCCTGGTCATATGCCGCCGCGAGCGCTTGCCTGCCGCGATTGTTCTTCTCAAGGTGGGGCAGTTTCACATTTAAAATAGCTGCCTGGACCTCATCCAGGCGGGTGTTCATCCCCTCGATTTTGCTGATGTAGCGATCTTCCCAACCATATTCACGGAGCAAACGCAATTTGTGAGCCAGTTCGGGCTGGTCGGTGAGCACAGCTCCGCCGTCGCCAATCGCACCGAGGTTCTTGGTCGGGTAAAAGCTAAAACAAGCCAGGTCTCCAAAGCTGCCAACGGGTTTACCGTTGATGCGCGCGCCGTGAGCCTGGGCACAGTCTTCGATCACACAGAGCTTCTTCTCGCGGGCGAATTGGAGAATTGAAGGCATATCAGCCGGATGCCCATACAAATGGACGGGGATAATCGCCCTGGTTTTCTCGCTGAAGGCGGCTTCGAGCAATTTTGGGTCGAGGCAATAGCTATCGGGTTGAATATCCACGAAAACCGGCACAGCGCCGGCAAGCTCGATGGCGGCAACTGTGGCTACGGCGGTGTGCGAGACCGTGATAACCTCATCGCCGGGTTTGATATCCAGTGCTTTCAACGCCAAAATCAGCGCGTCGGTGCCGCTGTTGACGGCGACGCAATCGCTCACGCTAATATATCCGGCAAAGCTCCGCTCGAACTGCTGAACCTGGCTGCCGAGGATGTAGTGACCTTGTTCAAAAACCTCCTGAACAGCCTGCTGTATTTCAGAGGCATACTGTTGATAGTCGGCTTTTGGGTTTGCGAAAGGGATCAGGATTTCACTCATTACCAATAATCCTGATGATGTTCTTCATAGAAATCTATCGTTTTGCGCATGCCATCCTCGAAGCTGATTTTTGGGGACCAGCCGAGAATTTTCTGAATACGGCTGTAATCGCCCTGGTAGTCTCCAATATCGATCGACTTCCGGTTGGGAGGGAAGGGTACATAGTTTATCTGACCGTTGGGGTGCAGGTCCAGGAAAACGGCTGCCGTTTGGGAGAGAGAAAAAACCTGGCTTGAGCCGAGATTCAAAACCTCTCCGCAGCAATCGTCCGATTCCGCAGCCAGCAAGAGGGCATCGACGACATCATCCACATAGTTATAGTCGCGCAGCTGCTCGCCATCTCCGTAGATCAAAATCGGATCGCCCTCCAGCAGCCGCCTGATCCAAATGCCCAAAAAGGTCTGGCGGGCATCGACAACGCGCATCCTCGGACCGTAGGTGTTGGTGAGCCTGAGGATGACCGAACGGATGCCATAGATGTTGTTGTAGAGCAGGTGATATTGCTCGGCAGCGAGCTTGTGGACGCCGTTGATATCCACCGGCGCGAGAGGGTGGTCTTCCTTAACGGGGATAGAGAGCGGACGCCCATAAACTTGACGTGTGCTCGCGAAAATGATTTTCACATCGGGGTTATGGTGCCGGCAGGCTTCCAAAATTTGTAATTGCGCCAGGACGTTTATAGCCAGGTCGGTATCCGGGTTTTCCATCGAGTCGACATGGCTGGTCTGCCCGGCAAGGTTGAAGAGATAATCCTGACCCGCGATCAGGTATTTCATGGCGTAGGGGTCGCGCACGTCCGAGATGTTGATGTGTACTTTGTCTTTAACCGGCTCGACATTGCAAAGTTTACCGCCATAGGTCGGGATGAGGCTGTCTACCAGGGTGATCTCGGCTCCCAATTCGACCAGCCTGATGGCAAGGTTCGAGCCAATAAAGCCCAGCCCACCGGTGATCAAAACCTTTTTGCGCTTGAAATTATGAGTTGCTGGCATCGGCTTTCTCCTTCTCATTGGTCGGGTTCTCGCCTGGCAAATCCCGCATGTGTTCCTTTTTTACCACGAGCTTCCACCATAACTGCGAGAGGTGTCTGAAGGTCGTCCAGAGGTGCTTCCAGCGGAAGAATTGTGATTTTCCATAGGCGCGATAAAAGTGATTGACGGGCACTTCGGCGAAATGATAGCCGGCATCCTGGAATTTTTTAACCATCTCCAGGCAGATTGTGCCGGTGCGGCTTTCCAGCTCAACCTTGTCAAAAATGTCCCGCCTGATCAACCTGAAATCACAATCTACATCCTTTAACTTGAAGCCGAAGGCGATTTTGACGATGTGATGGTAGATCCTTCCGATAATCACCCTGATTAACGGGTCGTGGCGTGTTATTTTGAAGCCGTTTACGACGTCGATTCCGTCAGTAAGCGCCTGGGTCAGATTGATCAATTCTTTGGGGTCATATTGCCCATCACCATCGGTGTAAAAAATCCAATCCTTGCTCGCGTTGGCAAACCCTGTTCGCAGCGCGCAGCCATAGCCTTGATTTACAGGATGGTGGATCACTTTCAGCTCGGGATAACGGCGGGCAAGCTCATCCAGGACTTTGCCGGTGTCATCCCGGCTTCCGTCGTTGGTCACGATCACCTCAAAATCGTCTGTTACTTCGCGCAAAGCCATTAGTGCAATCAATACCATGCTTGGGATTGTGCCGGCATCGTTGTAAGCAGGAAAAACCGCGCTGATACTTGAGATTTGTTTGAGGTTAGTGTCAGAGGGCATGATTTATCCTTCAAGACCGGCTTCTGGATTGGAGGACGGTCTCTCTCTAAAAGTGAGTTTGGAATTCAAGCTGTAAGAAAGCAAGGCAACCGGCAGTGTCACCAGCGCGCCAGCGAGCAGTTCGTCCATGCTTGCGCCATCCACAAGCCAACGCAACAGGAGGATATTAACGAAATAGGTGAATGCGTAAACCAGAACGAACATGATAAAGCGCTTGTTGTCCATACTGCGGAAGACGATCCTGCCGGTGGTGAAGAAATTGAAAATGACGCCCAAAACAGTTGAAATTAAAGTGGCGAGGCTGTAGTGCATGCCCAGTAAAATGAGAAGCGCGTAGACCAGGTAGCTGAAGAGAGTGTTGATCGCTCCGACCACAAAAAAGCGCAGCAAGCGAATTTGCCACAGGTTTTTGATCAGATCGAGCAGCCTGGAAAGGAGCGATTGTGTGGCTGCTTCTGCCTTGTTTTCCAGTCCGGTTATCCTCGGTTTCATTCGCAGCGCTCCTGACTATAGTAGGTTTGACATAACTCTTCTTTGATATACAACAAGGCGGCTGGGTCGCGGAATAACAACTTGTACCCTTCGAGCTGCTCATTGTCGGCATCGGAATAGAATGCCTGGCTCAGGGCGAAGGTGTCGGCGTCGATTCCAACGGCAGAAGGCTGCAAGTAATCGCGAATGCGTTGATGGGAGAGCATCAGCACATCAAAATCGCGCTCCTGGATGTAATTATATGTGAGCAGGTCAAAAGTGGAATCCACAAACCAGCCTTCGGTCTCAGGCAGATAGAGCCGATAATCATAATAGACCGTCAGATCCTGCGCCACCGGGGCGAGCTCGTCTGCTGCCCGATAGTAAAAGTTAATCTCCTGGTTGTTTTCCGCACGGGTGATACGGTTGCGGAATAATTCAACATCCCTGTCAAGAAAAACTCCAAACTGCGCCACAACCACCAGGAGCAATGCGGCTTTAATCAGCGAGGTGCGGTCTTTATTTCGCCAGGTTTTCATGTTGGCTGGCGGTAAAAACGCCAGGTTCGAGAGCATCGGTATGGCGACAGGCAGCCAATAGTGGGGCTTGAAATGAGAGAATAAAAGCAAATGGACTGTGAGCGGGATGAACCAGGAAAGAATCAAAGCGCGCAGGTAGCGGGTCTCTTTATCCCACAAGCTCCAGACTGAAACAGCCAGGGCTGCCAGCAGAAAAATCAGCTCGCCATAATATGCCCGGATGGTTGACCAGGCAGCCTGCAAACCTTTGGCGTAATATACCAGGTAACCATCAGAAGTGCCGAAGATTTCTCCCATCAAGTTGCCAATTGCGAGTTCTCTGTGACTGGGTATGAGTAAATACGGGCTGGAAATCAGGATTCCAGCTGCCATGACCAGGATAAAGGTGAACGCTTTGGCGAAAAATTGCTTCCAGGTCAGCCGTTTTTCAACCAGACCCCAAATCAAGACCATCGCTATGGTCAGGAAAAAGAAAAGACCGATCACTTTTAGGGCTGTTAATACCCCGCAAACAGCTGCGGCGATATAGAAATGCTTGCCGAATTGTCGATTGTCTTTCCATAAAAAGTAGAGTACCAGGCTTGAAAAGAACATCGCCAGTCCGTCCGGGTGCCACCAAAAGCCGTTTTGGACTATCGCCGGGACGCTGAGCAGAAAAATGAACAGGGCAACCGAACGCCAGGTTTTGAACTGGTCCTGCAGGTATACCAGGACCAACAGGCTGGCGATCATCGGGAGGACCGTGATCAGCTGGCGATAGCTCAACATCACCAGGGGCATGTTGTCGCCCTGTCCAAGCCAGGTCAGGATTTTGTAGACAAGCGCGGATGGCAAAAAGTGCGCCCAGCCATAGTGATAAAAGCCGTAAGCGACCAGCCGATAGATTGTGTGAACCAGGTTTGGCTGGGGGCTGACCATTCGCATTGGGATCCAGGTCATGGCGGCTTCGTCTGGCTCGAACATGGTCACCATCGCCAGGTTTTCAGAGGCTTTGGAATTTGGAATAGCGAAAATGATAAAAGCGATTAGCGATAACAGCGCTAATGAAAAAATGACCCACTTCCGATTTTTATACACGGTTCGATTATAACTGGAATTCGGGCAGGCATTCCTTAATTAATGGAACGCCAGCAATTCTCTTTGTGAATGTGCCTGGATCCAAAATGCAATATGCAGGGTACCCGGACACCGAAATGGTAGGAGCGGGGAACAGGGAGCAGGCAGCGGGGAACGGGTTTTGTCATCTTGAGCCTCTTTTGCGAAGGATCTTTCCGATTGGAAGGGTAAGATCCTTACGAAGTACACTATGTGTCATTTTGTTCAGGATGACAGATGGTTTGTCATCCTGAGTTTCTTTTGCGAAGGGTCTTGTCAATCGGAACAGGAAGACCCTTGTGAATTACATTTACGAAGTGCTTGTCCCGTTCCGGCGGAG